>DASXMU010000065.1:0-2196 GCA_036495485.1 Streptosporangiaceae bacterium | reverse complement strand
GGTCCCGATCATCACTGCTGTCATGACCGGCCTCCTCTTCCCCGGGTACCTGATGGGACCGCGGCGGGCACGCCTACTTCCAGGACCTGACAGCGCTCGCGCCTCTTTTGAGCCACGCCACGGCAAGGTCCCGGCAGACCGGCACGTCGTTCGAAAGCCAGGCCCGAAGGCCGGCAGGCGGTTACAGAGCCACGCCCGCCAGGACCTCTCAACGCTACGACCAGGCACCCCAACCCGGCCAGGCCGCAACGTCTCCCCCAAGTCTCAAGTAGGCGGTTTTGGGTCGTCCCGTAAGTGCGATGTGCGCTCATCGCGGCATGCGCGGACGGTGGTCTGGTCTACGGGTGCTGGGCATCGACCCTGTCGATGATCCCCGGGCCGTCCTCGTCGTCCCGCGGCTGACCGCTCCAGCGAATCCGTACTGCGACGCCAGCTGGTAAGAGGCGGCATTGTCAGGGCTGATGATCACCCGTGCCGTGCATAGCCTATCCCGGCCCGATCGGGCGGCCCGTGGTGGGCAGCTCGACTGACAGCCAGCTGGCACGGTCATCGCGGCCGTACGGGCCGCCGGCTCAGGAGCACCGCGACTTCCGGGAGCCTGGGCCCGCAGGCTCCCGCCGCGCCCGCTGAGCACGGGCTGAAAATTCCTTGCCAACCTTTTCGGCGGGACCGGCCTCTAGACAAGTGTGACCACCGGAAGCTGGCGGCGATGAGTCGCCCCGAAGAGGAGTACCGGCAGTTCGTCGGTAGCCGCGCGGCTTCGCTGCATCGCACCGCGTATCTGCTATGCGGCGACTGGCATCTGGCCAACGATCTGGTACAGGAGACGTTCGTCCATGCCTTCCGCCACTGGCGGCGGGTGCAGCGAGCCGACAACCAGAGCGCCTACGTCAAGCGCATCCTGATCAATGAGTTCAACCGGCACTGGCAACGCTATGGCGGGCTGCCCGTGCGCGCCGACACCGACCGCCCTGAGGTCGCCGTCCCCGACGTCTCTGGCGAGGTCGTCAACCGCACTGTTCTGCTGCGCGCCCTGCTGACCCTTCCGGCCCGGCAGCGGGCCACCGTCGTCCTTCGCTATCTCGAGGGGATGAGCGTGCAGGAAACCGCTGCGGTCATGCGGTGCAGCGAGGGCACCGTGAAGAGCCAGGCCGCCCGGGCGCTGAACACGCTCGGGGACTGCCTGAAATATAAGGAGCTACCAACGTGAATTCCCCGACCGAACAGCACCTGGGCGCGGCGTTCCGCGACCTGGTTGCGGAACAGCCCTTCACCCCGGATGCGTCGGCCATCGAGCAGCTCGCGCGGCGAGCCCGCCGCCGCGACCGGATCACCCGGGGCGGCATCGGCGTCCTCGCGGCCGCGGCCGCGGCCGCCGGCGTGGCCAGTGCCCTTCCGTCCACGCCGGCCGGAACGGCCCAGGCTGGCGGTGCGCACCCGGCGAGCGCCGGCGCGCCGGCCAGAACGGCCGGCGCCCAGCCAGCCCCAGCCGCCACCCAGCCGCCGCTGATGCGGCTGGCCGCCGACGTGGCCGCCGAGCCGAAGCCGGTCGGCGATGCCACGCTGATGGAACGCGAGACGACCCTGACGGGTCAGCCGACCGTCAAGGTCTGGGACCTGTACGCCGACGACGGCCGGTACTTCTTCTCGCAGACCAAGTCCGGCCTGCCGGCCCAGGTCAAGGAGGACAACACCCAGGGCGGCGGCTGGAACACCCGGGAGATCGCCGCGGCGGTCTTCGCGGTGCACGGCAACCTGCAAGACGCCGCGCTGAAGATGGCCTGGACCAACACGACCCCGGTCCCCGCCTGGCTCTCGTCGCAGCTCAAGAACATCTCGGCCCCCGGCGGCGGGGGACAGATCAACAACTACGTCTGGGCGAACTCCGAGGACGCGCTGGTCGTGGCTTCCGGCAACCCGCAGGTGCGGGCCGGAGTGCTGCGCCTGGTGTCCCTGCTGCCCGATATCACCGTCACCCACGGCACTCTTGACGGCCAGCCCACCTTCACCCTCACCGCCGGCGCGGCCGAGTTCGGCCCCCCGCCGTCCGTCAAGGACGCCACCAAGCTCAAGCTCGGCAAGCAGCCCCCCTACCAGGAGGCGATCACCATCAACGCCGACACCGGCATCCCGATGAAGTTCGTCGGCGGCACGCCCGGCCACGTCGGCACCACCGTCAACTACGTGGTGACCAGG
>DASXMU010000064.1:0-4267 GCA_036495485.1 Streptosporangiaceae bacterium | reverse complement strand
TGCCCGCGCCGATGATCGTGACCCCGTTCTCGGTGACGATCTGCTCGCCGGGCACCGACCCGGCCACATTGCCGCCGAGCGCGCTGGCCGCCATGTCCACGATGACCGAGCCGGCCGCCATCGATTTCACCGTGTCCTCGGTGACCAGCAGCGGCGGCCTGCGGCCCGGCACCTGGGCGGTGGTGATCACCACGTCCTGCGCCGCGATGTGGCCGCTGAGCTCGGCCTGCTGGGCGCGCCGCTCCTCGTCGGTCAGCTCGCGGGCGTAGCCACCCTCTCCGGCGGCCGAGGTCACGGTCTTGAGCTCGAGAAACGTGGCGCCGAGCGACTCGACCTCGGACTTGGAGCTCGGCCGCACGTCGTACCCGTTAACTACGGCGCCGAGCCTGCGCGCGGTCCCGATCGCCTGCAGCCCGGCCACCCCGGTGCCCAGCACGAGCAGCTTGGCCGGCCTGGCGGTGCCGGCCGCCGTGATGAGCAGCGGGAAGAACCTGCCGAACGCGGTCGCCGCGACCAGCACCGCCTTGTAGCCGGCCACGTTGGATTGCGAGGTGAGCGCGTCCATCTGCTGCGCACGGGAGAGCGTGCGCGGCAGGCCGTCCAGGCTGATCGCCGTCACCCCGGCCTTGGCCAGCGCGGCAGCCAGCTCCGGGTCGGTCAGCGGCGCCAGCATGCCGATCACGGCCTGGCCGGTGCGCAGCCTCGGCAGCAGGCCGGCGTCCGGCTTGCCGACCATGACGATCGCGTCGGCGCTGGCCAGCAGCTCGTCGCGGGACACGACGGCGGCGCCGGCCTCCGCGTAGGCGCTGTCAGGAAACCAGGCGCCATCGCCCGCGCCCGACTCGACGAGCACGTCGACACCCTTGGCGCTCAGCCGGGTCACGGCGTCGGGGGCCAGCGCCACCCGCCGTTCGCCCGGGGCGCCCTCCTTGATGACAGCGACCTTCATGCGCGCGACCTCGCGCGTGCGGACGACCTCGCGTGTGCCTGCAGCCTTGTGGGTGCAGGCAACCCCGCGGCAGTTACTTTCATTGGCGCGACCTCGCAGTGACGCTGTTGCTCCCGGCGCCATGTCTATCACGGCCACCTGATGGCCGGGTCACGATGGTCTGGCCGGGACCTCCCGCCCCGGTGGGTATTCCCCCCACGGCGGCGGTATGTTCCAGTGGAAGACGTCCCGCCGGGTCGTCGCTCGGGCGATCCGGCGGGGCCCAGCCGTTGCGCGAGTGCACCGGCGGAAAAACCAATCGCGCTTCACGGGGCATCCAGGTTTCCTTGATGGATGCACATCGAGAGGTTCGATCCGGTCGCGGAGCCCGACAAGCTCCGGGCCTGCTACAAGATGTACATCGCGGGCCTGCCGGTGGACGACCCGGATGGCCCGCCGCTGTCCGAGAGGCACTTCGCCGCCTGGTTCACCGATGGCTGGATCGGCCAGCCGAGGGAAACGGCGCTGGCCACCGACTCCGGCGGAGCCTGGGTCGGCGGGTACCTGCTGGACCTGCCGAGCCGGCGGAACGCCCACATCGGCTACCTGTACGTCTTCGTCGACCCGGCCATGCGCCGGCGCGGCCACGGGACCGCGCTGCTGCAGCACGGTGCCATGCGTGCCAGGGCGAATAGCCGGACGTTGCTGTCCCAGGAGGTGTGGCGCGATTCGCCCGGCTCGGCCTTCGCCGCCGCCATGGGTGCCCACGCCGGAGTGGTCGAGATCAGGCGCGTGCTCGAGCTGGACGGCATCCCGGCCGGGAGACTGGGCGAGCTGCGCGGCCGGGCGCAGCCGGCGGCCCAGGGCTACTCGCTGCTGAGCTGGGTGGGCTCGACCCCCGAGGAGGACGTGCTCGGGGTGGCGACGGTCATCGCGGCGCTGGCGGACGCGCCGCGCAATCCCAGCGAGGAAGCGCACCAGGTGGATCCGCAGCGAGTGCGCGACTACGAGCGCCGTTCGGTGGAGATAGGCATGCAGCGCTATAGCGTGGCGGCCAGGTGCGACCGGACCGGCGAGCTGGCCGGGCTGACCCAGCTCGGTGTCACCTCCGAGGACCCGGGGTGGGGCTTCCAGTTCATCACCGCCGTGGCCAGACAGCACCGTGGCCACCGCCTCGGCCTGCTGGTCAAGGTCGCCATGCTCGAGCTGCTGGCCACCGCCGAACCGGATCTGCGCCGCATCTTCACCGGCAACGCCGACGGCAACCAGCACATGATCGCCATCAACGCCGAGCTGGGGTACCACGTCCTCGACGAACAGCAATCCTGGGAACTGGATGTATCCGCTGTCCCGGCGCAGACTCCCGCCGGGGCGCGGACCGGCGATGTGACGTGAGCAGGTAAGCCCCAGGTCATTGCGCCTTGCCTTCAGTCAGACTGGCCCGTCTGCTCTGATGCGGGAGTCACGGCGGGATTGATCCACATCAGGCGGGCCCGGACGTGGTCGCCGAAGTGGAACGAGCGCAGTGCCTTTTCCGGGGTTGGCAGGCTCATCCGCCGGTCGTATTCCACGACGACGACCTCGGCGTGATCCGCGAAGGCCATGCCCCAGGCGGCGATCCGGCCGTCCACGCGCTCGCCATACTCCTGCACGATGGCGAACAGCCGGGGCTTCTCTTCGGCGATCGCCTCTTCCAGCAGCGCCGCGAACTTGCGCTCATCGCCCAGCGGTGGCAGGTCACTGGGGTCAGGCGGGAAGGTGCCCAGCGAAGAGCCTGCCTCCTCGTCCAGGTCCTCAGGGTGCTGCCATCCATTGGCACAGGTCGGTACGGCGCTCATGGGTGCCTCCACTCGTTGCGTTTCACCGGGCCACGTCGCCATCGGTCAGTGCTCATACGCTGTCTGTGACGATGTTTTGGCGACGATCCAACCCCTCTGTTGCAGCTACCGTAGCGTGTTCTGCATATATACAACAACATGTAAGACAAAGAAATTACCTGCTCGCCACTCATCGCTCAGGTGCGCTAATGTGTGCGATCTGGCAGAGTTACAGGAGGGTGTCAGTGGCCGACCGCCGATCAGACCCATCCGCGCTGCGTTTCCTGATCGGGCACGACCTGCGCGTGACCCGCGAGCGCGCCACCATGAAACAGTCCGAAGCCGCCAAGGTTCTCGGTTGCAGCCAGGCAAAGATCAACTACCTGGAGTCCGGCAAGACACAGCAGCAGCCCGACACGGTCACCAAGCTGCTCCGCGCCTACGGCGCGGACGTGGAGCACGTCGACCGCATGACATCGCTAGCTGGCCGGGCCGATCAGGGCACCTGGTGGGCCCCCTTCAGCGACGTCCTGCCCAACTGGTTCAAGACCTTCGTCGGCCTGGAGGGTCTCGCGGTCTCGGAGTTCACCTACGAACCGTTGCTGCTGCCGGGTCAGCTCCAGACGCCCGAGTATGCCGCCGCGCTGCTGGCTGGCAACCTTCGCGTCCCGCCCATGGAGGGTCCGCAGGTCGTCCGGGCTCGCATGGCCCGCCAGCGGCTCACCGACGAGGCCAACCCGCTGCGGCTGCGCGCGGTCATCGAGGAGAACGTCCTCGACCGCATGGTCGGCGGCCCGGAGGTGATGCGGGCGCAACTGGAACACCTGCTCGTCCTTATTCAGCGAGACAACGTCGAGTTGCATGTCATGCCGCTCAGCGTCACCGTGCATGATGGTCTCGACGGCGACTTCCTGCTCCTGGACTTCGGTGAAGCCCAGAGCATCGGCTACATCGAGTACCCCGCCGGAGCGATCTACATCCAGGATCAGGATCAGGTCGAGGCATATACTTTGGCTACAGACCGTTTGTGCGCTGCGGCCCTTTCGGCGTCCGATTCCGCCCGTGCTATCGCCGCGCGCATCGATGCTCTGGCAATGAGATTGGAGAACTGAGATGACCACCGCTGACCATCTCGCGTGGCGGACCTCCAGCCGCAGCAGCAACGGCGAGAACTGCGTGGAGCTCGCCCCGGCCCCCGGCGGCGTGGCCGTCCGGGACAGTAAGAACCGCACCGCAGGCATGATCGTTTTCCCGCCCCACGCCTGGGCGGCGTTCGTCCGCGAAACGCGCGACGGCCTCGTCGAGAACTGACTTCACCCCAACCGATCACCACGTGATCAGCTACGCAGTTGTGATCGAGCGCGCCGCTGACGGCGGCTACGGCGCGTGGTGCCCTGACCTGCCTGGCTGTGTCGCTGTGGCGGACACTGAGGCTGAGGTTCTTGCCGAGATGCGCCGAGCCATCGAGTTCCACCTTGACGGGCTCCGCGAAGACGGCCAGTCCATCCCGCACCCATCGACG
>DASXMU010000063.1:0-5590 GCA_036495485.1 Streptosporangiaceae bacterium | reverse complement strand
GGTGCGCGAGTTCCGGCCGCACGTCATGCTCACCTACGACGAGAATGGCGGCTACCCACACCCAGACCACATCAAGTGCCACGAGGTTTCGGTCGAGGCGTTCGAAGCCGCTGCTGACCCGGACCGCTATCCGGGCACGGGCGAGCCGTGGCAGCCGCTGAAGCTCTACTACTTCGCCAGCTTCCACCGGGCGCGCTATCTCGCGCTGCACGAGGAGATGCTGCGCCGTGGGCTCGAATCGCCCTACGAGGACTGGTTCGACCGCTGGAAGGAACGGGCCGACGAGCGCCGCGAGCTGGAGATCACCACGCGGATAGCCTGCGGCGACTACTTTCCGGTCAGGGACATGGCGCTGAAGGCACACGCGACCCAGGTCGACCCGGACGGCGCCTGGTTCGCCTGCCCCATGGAGGTGCAGCAAGCGGCCTGGCCGACGGAGGACTACCATCTGGCTAGGTCGCTCACCGACACCGAGCTACCCGAAGATGACCTGTTCGCAGGAGTACGGGAGAAGGTGTGCTTGTAACAGCACTGGCTGGCTCACAGTCCGTGGCCAGTCAGGTCGAACCCGGCGTGCTGGGGTTCCTCATCGTCTTTGGCATGGCAGTTGCGCTGTTCTTTCTGATTCGTTCGATGAACAAGCAGCTGCGGAAGGTTGGGGCTGACAAGCGGACGTTCGTCAGCTCTGGCGAGCAGGGAGCGGAGCCTCCTGCGGAGACGTCGCGACGGGATTCCTAGGACCAGCGCGGGGAGACCCCGCTCGCCCTGCCGACTGATCGGCTGCGCCGAACGTCGCTGTTCGACCGGTGCTCCCCGCTTGCTGAGTGCACTAGGCCGGGGCGTTCACGGGTGTTAGGTGATCGGGTGGCTGGGCTCTGCGAGACTTGAGGACCCGGCGTTTCGTGGAGTCTGTTTGATGCTGGTAGTCCATGGGATTTGGGCTTATGGGGCGGCCTGTTTGTGGGCTGAGGGCTCTGAGCTGCCGAGAACTGTTTCCCTGCAACCTGGTCGCGTGTCGCGGGCGCCCAGGCCGCATCCGTTCGCGTGTGAGGCCGGGCGGCTTGCTGAGGTGGTTGCGGAGCTGCCTGAGCCGGTGGGAGAACTGGCGCGGAAGGCGATCGAGGATGAGCTGACCCTGTGGTTGCCGTCTGCGGGGGATGGGCCGCTCGGGTCGCCGGAGGTGGGTGAGCAACCTGGTCGCGGCGGGCGGGTCAGGTTGCGGGGCTGGCGGGTGCCGGTGCTGAGGTTTGACGGTGCAGGGACGATTGAGCTGCTGGGGGCGGTTGGGGAGGCGGGCGAGGGATGGCCGGCGGTGGCAGGCGGGTCGCTGCGGTATCTGGGCGCGGTGGGACGGCTGGGCGTGGATCTGGCGGTGCGGGGGCGGGTGCTGCCGGGGCTTTGTGTGGAGGGGGAGGGATATGCGGCGCGGTGGCGGGCGGTGCTGACTGCCGGTGACGCGGAGCGGGCGCGGGAGCTGGCCGTGGGGATGCCGGCGGTGTGGCGGGCTACGCGGGTGGAGGGAGAAGGGTCAGCGGGGATCTTGACCGAGGCGCTGGATGGGGTGGCTGACGCGGCGGTCCGGGCTCGGCTGGGAGCGGTGCCGCTGCTGCCTGCGCGGCGGGGGAGGCGGCCCGCGCGGGTGCCGGTGGCGGAGCGGTGGCTGGGAGCGCTGACCGGTGCTGATCCGGTCGTTGAGGTTGGGTCGGCCGAGGATGAGGCGGAGGTTGCTGAGCTTGGGGCTCAGCTGGAGGAGTGGCATCGGGCTGCGGAGCTTCCGGCTGGGCCGGTGCGGACCTGCTTCCGGCTGGTGGAGCCGGATGCGGATGAGAAAGACCAGGGGGTGGACTGGCGGGTTGAGTTTGCGTTGCAGTCGACGGACGATCCCAGCTTGCTGATGTCGGCGGGGGATGTGTGGGCCGGGATGTCCACGGCGGGGCTGGCGGTGGGGATCCGGCATCCGGAGGAGGAGCTGCTGGCGGGGCTGGGGCGGGCGGTGCGGTTGTTTCCCGAGCTCGAGGTGGCGCTGCACGGTGCTGCGCCGGCCGAAGTATCTCTGGACACCGAGGGGGCATTCGGGTTCTTGAAGCAGGCGGCGCCACTGCTGTCGGGGGCTGGCTTTGGGGTGCTGCTGCCAGACTGGGTACGCAAGTCCCGGCTGGGGCTCAAGCTGACGGCCAGGAGCCGGACGGCGTCGGCTGGGTCGGTGACCGATCCCGCGTTCGGGCTGAAGGACCTGGTCGACTTCCGCTATGACCTGGCTGTCGGGGATCAGGAGCTGGATCCTGCGGAGCTGGAGGAGCTGGCCCGGCTCAAGGTCCCGCTGGTACGGCTGCGCGGGCAATGGGTAGAGCTTGACGACAGGCATCTGCGGGCCGCGCTGAAGTTCCTGGAGCGAAGCCGGTCAGGGACCATGCCGTCCGGTGACGCGCTGCTGGCTGGGCTGCAGGCAACCGGCGACGACGACCTCCCGCTGGTCCAGGTGGACGCCGACGGCTGGCTCGGCGACCTGCTCTCCGGCCAGGCCGACCACCGCCTGACCCCGGTCCCCACCCCCGCCTCATTCACCGGCAACCTGCGCCCCTACCAAGAGCGCGGCGTAGCCTGGCTGTCCTTCCTGAATTCTCTCGGAATGGGTGGAGTGCTGGCGGATTCCATGGGCCTCGGTAAGTGCCTAACACCAAGATCACCAGTTTTTCTTAATGGTACACTAATAACCGCTGAAGATGCATGGGTTCGGTTCGCTGCAGATAGCTGGAGCGATGGGGAAGGAGAGTGGGCACTCCCTGTTAGTACGCTCACAACAAATGCGCTCAGGCAGTCTAGTGCTCCAAAGACTATGACCACTGCCTCGGTGACGCGACTTTACCGTCAATGGGTGAGCGAAAAGTTGCGGAAGGTGCGCCTGGACGACGGCAGTGAGATCCTTATTACACAGCGCCATCAACTGCTCGGCCTGCACGACTGGACGCGGGAATTCGAGCCTGACGACCGCATTTGCGTGCCTGCTCGCCTGGAGTGGTCCGGGCAGTCCGTCGATCCTGATCTGACTGTCTTGCTCGCCTGGCAGATCGCCGAGGGCTGGGAAGGTAACTCGCATGTCGTCATCACGCAGAAGGATGCCGAGGTACTCAAGGATCTACGATTTCGTGCGGCTCGCGTCGCGGCTTTCTTTGATGTCAACCTGAACAGGCCCGCGATCCGCAAACATCGTTCCCGGACCACGAGTTCTTTGACAATCAGCAGCGTGGCCTATCGGCGGCTTCTGGAATCGCTCGGTTATACGTGGGGCAACAAGTCGTCACACAAGCGCATCCCCGACTTCATCATGGCTGCGGACGACGCCACGATCCGGATCTTCCTCCGGGAGTACTTCAGCGCCGAGGGTTCCGCGCTGTGGGGCATGCGTTCCGTCGAGATCAGCTCGGCTTCGGAGTGGCTGATGAGGCAGCTTGGCTGCATGCTCCGCAGGTTCGGCATCTGGTTGCGCATCACCAAGAAGATGAAGCGAGCCACGAACGGAACCGGTATTTACCGCCCGTACTGGATTGGGCTGATCGGCGGATCGTCACTCCGCCGTTTCCACGACGAGGTCGGCTTCGCGGGCACACTGAAGCAGGAGAAACTTAAGAATATCTGCGCGAGGGAAAGCAATACGAACGTCGAGGGGATTCCGGGTTCTCATGTGCTTGCCCTGGCCAAGTGCTTTACCCGATTGCCGGATACTCACTTCGGAGTGGGACAGGTCTACTTCACTGGATCGCAACAGCTATCGAAAACTACCGCCAGGATCGCGGTGGCCGCCATGGATCGCATTCTGAGTGGAACCGCCGCTATCGAATACGCAGCTAAGCCGCGAAGCAGGTGGACCGCTCAGGCAATGGCCGCATACGACCGGCTTGAGCCAGATTACCTCGAAACGGTGCGGGATATTCTCGCGGAGCGAATCGACCGTGAGGTCTTCTACGCCCGCGTGGTCTCCGTGGAAGAGGTCGACTACACCGGGTGGGTCTATGACTTCGAGGTGGCCGAGCACCACAATTTTGTCGCCGGCGGAATGATCTGCCATAACACCATTCAGCTGCTCGGGCTGATGGCTCACGAGCGGGAGGCGGGCGTAGTGGGTCTCGCCGGGCAGAGGCCGGCTGAGGTGAGCGGGGTCCATGGCGAAGCGGTTCGGCGATCTTCTTCTCTCCTCATATGTCCGATGAGTCTGGTGGGGAACTGGGAACAGGAGGCGGCCAAGTTCACACCGGGGCTGAGGGTTTACGTGCATCACGGCGGTGACCGGCGGAGCGGAGAGGAGCTCATCGAGGCGCTGGAGGCGGCCGATCTGGTGATCACTACCTATGGGGTCGCGGCGCGCGACCGGGACGAGCTGGCGAAGGTGGCGTGGGGGCGGGTGGTCGTCGATGAGGCGCAGAACATCAAGAACCATGCGACCCGGCAGGCCCAGGCGGTGCGCGGGCTGCCCGCGCGGTCCAGGATCGCGCTGACCGGGACGCTGGTGGAGAACCGGCTGAGCGACCTGTGGTCGATCATGGAATTTACCAATCCGGGACTGCTCGGGCCGGCCGGGAAGTTCCGGGAGCGGTATGCCATCCCGATCGAGCGGGCCGGCGACGAGGAGGCCGCGGAGCGGCTGAAGCGGCTCACCGGGCCGTTCATCCTGCGGCGGCTCAAGACCGACAAGTCGATCATCTCCGACCTGCCGGAGAAGCTGGAAATGAAGGTCTGGTGCAACCTGACCGCCGAGCAGGCATCGCTCTATCAGGCGACCGTTTCGGACATGATGGCCAAGATCGAGTCGGCCGAGGAGGGGATCGAGCGCCGGGGGCTGGTGCTGGCCACGATGGCCAAGCTCAAGCAGGTGTGCAACCATCCAGCGCACCTGCTCGGCGACGGCTCGCGGCTGCCCGGGCGGTCCGGCAAGCTGGCCCGGCTGGAGGAGATCTGCGACGAGGTCATCGGCGAAGGCGACAAGGCCCTGTGCTTCACGCAGTATGCGGAGTTCGGCTCGATGCTCCAGCCGTACCTGACCGCGCGGCTCGGCTGCCCGGTGCTCTACCTGCATGGTGGCACGGCCAAGAAGCAGCGGGACGCCATGGTGGCAGCGTTCCAGGAGATGGCCGAGCCCGCGGTGTTCCTGCTGTCGCTCAAGGCGGGCGGCACCGGCCTGACCCTGACCCGGGCGACGCACGTGCTGCACTACGACCGATGGTGGAATCCGGCGGTGGAAGACCAGGCGACCGACCGGGCCTACCGGATCGGTCAGGACCGGCCGGTCCAGGTCCACCGGCTGATCGCCGAGGGAACCCTTGAGGATCGCATCGCCGCCTTGCTGGAGAAGAAACGCGACCTGGCCGACGCGGTGGTCGGCTCGGGCGAACGCTGGATCGCCGACCTGTCCAACGACGAGCTCACCGCGCTGGTCAGCCTACGGGGCGAATCATGACGGACGATGTCGGCATGACCGGCGTAACCGGCGTATCCGGTGACCGGCCCGGTGATTTCGGCCGCACTTGGTGGGGGCGTGCCTGGGTGGAGGCGCTTGAGCAGCGAGCCCGGCTGGACCCGAACCGGCTGCCGCGCG
>DASXMU010000062.1:0-58797 GCA_036495485.1 Streptosporangiaceae bacterium | reverse complement strand
GGCGACCGGCGCTTATCTCGCTCCCCGGGCTCCCACCTGCGCTCCGGCACAGGAATTTCGCCCTGCTGTGGAGCGGCCAGACCGTCTCCATGTTAGGCGACGGGATCTTCAGCATCGCGCTGCCGCTCCAGGCGCTCCAGGTGGACCGCAGTCCAGTCGGCCTGTCGCTGGTGCTGATGGCCAGGGTCGCGCCCACGGCCTGCATGCTGCTGGTCGCGGGGGTGGTGGTCGACCGCATTCCCCGGCGGATGTCCATGCTCGGCTCGGACGCGGCCCGGGGTCTCGCCGTGGCCGTGATCGCGGCGGGCATCGCCGCTGGCGGGCTGCACCTGTGGGCGCTGATCGCGATGGCGGTCGTCTTCGGCATCGCTGACGCGTTCTTCTTGCCATCCAAGCTCGCGATCGTGCCTGAACTGCTGCCTGGTGACCTCCTGGTGCAAGGCGCTGCCCTCTCCACGGGGAGCCAGCAGATCGCGCGCATGCTCGCGGGCCCGGCCCTGGGCGGTCTGGTCATCGCCGTCGCCGGGCTCGGCGCCGCGTTCGCCGCCGATGCCGCAAGCTTTGCGGTCAGCGCTGCAGCGCTGCTCGCCGTGCGGGGCAGGCCGCGGCCGGCCCGGACTGGCCGTTCGATGCTCGCCGAAGCGCGCGAGGGGCTGCGGTACTGCCGGTCGCAGCGGTGGCTCTGGATCACCATCGCCGCGGTCGGCGTCGCCAACCTCGTCGCCTACGGGCCGCTTCCGCTGCTCGTGCCGCTGCTGGTCAAGAACGTGCTGCGGGGCGGACCGGTGGCGCTTGGGCTGGTCACCGCCTCGTCAGGGACCGGCGGCGTGATCGCCTCCGTCATCGCCGGGCGGCTAGGAGCGCCGCGACGTCAGATGACCGTGATCTGGTTCAGCTGGGGGCTGGCCGGGACTGCCGTCGCGGGCCTGGGCCTGGCCCCGACCGCCTGGGCGGCCTGCGTGCTCGTGGCGTTTTCCTGGGCCATGGTCATGTACGGCACTGTGCTGTGGAATTCGCTCATGCAGTCGCGGGTGCCCGCCTCTCTGCTTGGCCGGGCGTCCTCGGTGGAGTGGCTGCTCTCCTACGCTGGTACCCCGGTCGGCATCGTCGCCGCTGGTGCCGTAGCCGGCGCCGCGGGGCCGCGAGCGGTGCTGGTCGCAGGCGGCTGTCTGGCTGCGCTCATGGCGCTGGTGCTTGTGGTGCCCGGAGTCCGCGAGTCCGGGCACCAGGAAGAACCGCCCGCGCCTGCCACGGGCGCCCAGGCCTGACTGGCCGCAAGCCGCTCGCGCACGGCCCTCCGGCCGCCACCGAGCCGAGTGCCCCGGCGCAGGGGGCAGACGGGTGAGAGTGGCCCGGGTCGGCTGCCCGAACGGATGTATCAGCGGGGCGTCTGGCCGGCCGCCGACCTCAAGTGGGAGGATGTGCGTCCCGGCTCACCCCAAAAGGTTTCGGTCCTGTGGGGCGACCCCAAAGAAGGTCCGTTCGGCATGCTGCTGAAGCAGCCGGGCGGCGGGTTCGAGGCGGGCATGCACACTCACGCGACGGACTACCACGCGGTATTGGTGCAGGGGATCTGGATCCACACAGTCGAAGGCGACAGCAGCGCCCCGACGGAACTGGCACCGGGGTCGTACGTCTTTCAGCCGGCCTGGCAGTTCCACAACGAAAAGTTCCTGGGTCCTGAAGACTGCATTGTCTACATCCACCAGCTCGGCAAGTCCGACTTCATTACAGAGGAGAGTCACGATTCAGGTGTTCCGGGTGAGGGCACGCAGGTCGGTGACTAGCAGCGTGGATCAGTAAGGCCAACCCCAGCGGCGCGCTCGCCTGCCTCCGCCGGGATGTCCTGGTCGGGCACGCCCGGGGCGCGCAGGAACCCGGCCTGCGCCACGATCGAGCCAACCCACCCACCCGGCCGGCCAGTCAGGGGCCGCACCGCACCAGCACGCCGGCAGAGCTCACACCCCCATAATTGCTTGCCGGCTGCCTTGTGCATCGCTGATGATTGCGGCCATGGACACGACCCGGCGAGCCGGGATGTTTCCCTGCCAGTACAACCGGACCGGGAACCACCATGGATGTCACCCGTCGCCGTGAGCTTGCCCGCAGGGCGCTCGATGGCTATGTCAGTGGCCCGGCCGCCCCGGTCCAGGCGATGGCCCGAGCCCTGGCGAAGGCAGGCAACGCCGTGGCCGTGGTGCTCGTCGAGGGCATCAGCGACCAGATCGCGCTGGAAACGGCCGCGGTGGGCCGCGGCCGGGATCTCGAGGCGGAGCGGGTCGTAATCGTGCCGATCGGCGGAGCGCACGCGATCGGCCGCTTCCTGACCGGGTTGGGCCCGCTGGGCACCGGGGTGCGGCTGGCCGGCCTGTGTGACCTGCAGGAGGAGGAGATATTCCGGCGCGCGCTGGTCGCGGCCCAGGTCGGCTCGCCCCGCACGCGCACCGACATGGAGCGCCTCGGGTTCTACGTCTGCGTCAACGACCTGGAGGACGAGCTGATCCGCGCCGTGGGCACCGCAGGGGCCGAAGCACTCTTCGACTCCCAGGGCGACCTCGGGTCGCTCCGCTCGCTGCAGAGCCAGCCCGCCTGGCGCGGCCGGGAGCCCGCAGCGCAGATGCGGCGGTTCCTGGGCAGCGGCTCGCGCCGCAAGCTGCGCTACGCACGGCTGCTCGCCGAAGCGGCAGCTGGCCGGGATACCTTGCCCCGGCCGCTTGAGGCGCTGCTCACCGCCATGTGACCCACCGAAGGCCAGGCCCCGGCCGCTGGTCAGTCTTCGCCGGAGAACCGCTCCCATGCTGCCTGCTTCGACACGCCAAGCGCCTCGCCGACGCGAGTCCAGCTGATACCCCTGGAACGCAAGACGTCCACGTATTCGTGCACGCCGGAATCGACTTGGGATACCAGCACCTGGGCTCGCGCCAGGTTCGCGAGCAGTTCATTATCCGGCCGCTCTTTCCACCCGTCGACCTTGGGCACCGACTTCTCAGCGAGGATGTGGTTGCACAGTTCCACGCATTCATTGCAAATGTAGACGCCCGGCCCCGCGATCAGCGCGGTGACTCCCTTTTGACCCTTGCTGCAAAACGAGCAGCACAGGGTGTCCGGCCGGCTGGTGCCTGCCTGGGCGCTTTGAGATCCAGTCATACCGTCAAGGTAGCCCTGACGGCTCGCAGCGTCAAGGTTGGCCTGACGATCGCAGGCTGGTCCAGGTCATCAGCTTGCGGGCTCGTCCTTGAGGATGGGCAGGAGCGTTTGCCCTTTCACGAACCACGAGGCGCCGAAGGCGAAGACAGCAAGTGCTTCGAGTATGAACAGCCACGGGACGGCGGCCTTGACGGATGCCGGTGCGAAGTTCAGTATCACGGCGAGAAGCAGGCAGGCGGCGATGCTGCAGCCGCAGGTGCGGTAGACGATGTTTCTCCGCCGCTTCCGGCGCGGGAGCGGTGCCGATCGGCTGTAAGGCGCTGTCTTGCAGAACCGGAAGGCCATGACGGCAAGAGCGATGAACATGACTGCGGCGAAGAATAGATGCAGATCGCCGATGATGGTCTGGCGGGTGGTGAGCACGGCAGCCGACGGCTTAGTCGGGCAGAGGGCTACTCCGATAGCGAAGCAGCCCGCCACGGTGGTAATCAGATTGTCCCATTTACCGTAACCAGCGTAGTCGGCGAGGAATACGCCCAGCACGCAAAGCGCCGCTACGAAGACGTTTCGCATGACGGTGTAATAGTAAGCGCTCATCGAGCCCGGCAGTGTGCCAGACCCGAAAATCTGGTTGCCGGCCAGCAAGACGATAGGCAACAGGGTGCCAATCCAGCCCACCGCCTGCCTCAGGGTCATATATGAAATCAGGAATACGCCATTGGCAGGTGCTTGGCGGGACGCTGATGGGTTCTCAAATCCTATGCTCATTCGTATCTCACCCCCGGCGCCGCTCATGGCGGCGGTCTCTCCTAGGTAATAGGAGGCTGAACCGGGTTGCGAGATACATCTGCCGGCACATCGATCCTGCCGTTGCGGACAGGGACCGCCCCAGCCGGAGGCGCTGGCTTGAAGCTGCCAGCGCCTCCGGCTGGGGTGCTAGGGCCTCAGGGTGACCTCGGTTCCTGAGTCTGCGGAGGTGCGGACTATCTGGGGTGCGGCGGTGACGACCTGGATGAGCTGCGCCGATGTGCTCGTGGCGTGGTTGGCGTCACCGTTGTAGGTGGCTGTGATCGTGTGGGTGCCCGCGGACAGGCTGGACAGTTTCAGCGTGGCCAGGCCTGCGGCAGACAGCGGGTGCGGCGCCCTGGCGACGCCGTCCACCGTGAACGTGACGGTCCCGGTTGGCGTTCCGGTGGCCGGTGCGATGTCGTTGACCGTCGCGGTGATCGAGCCCGTCCCGCCCTGCTGGACCGGGTTGTGTGCGGAGGTGAGTTTCGTGGTCGTGCTGGCCTTGCTGATCACCTGGGTGAGCGCGGCCGAGGCAGCGGCCAGGAAGTTCTGGTCGCCAGAGTAGGTGGCGGTGATCTGATGGGTGCCCGCGCCCAGGCCGGCCAGCGGCCTGGTTGCCTTGCCCGAGGACAGGGTTACCGGCTGGCCGGGGGTGCCGTCCACGGTGAAGATGACGGTGCCGGACGGCGTCCCGGTGCCGGGTGGGACGGCACTGACGGTCGCGGTAACCGAACCGCTCTGACCGTAGACGCTCGGGGTCGCGGTCGTGGTGAGGCTGGCCGAGGCCGCGGCCTGGTTCACCACCTGGGTCAGGGCCGCCGAAGTGCTGGCGGTGTGGTTCGTGTCGCCGGAGTACGCCGCCGTGATGCTGTGCGTCCCGACAGCCAAGGCTGCCATCTGCATCGAGGCCTTTCCGTTGGCGAGCGTCACGGCAGGCGACTGGGTGCCGTCCACGGTGAACGTGACCTTCCCGGTGGGCGTGCCCTGGCCGGGGCCGGAGGCGACCGTCGCGGTGATCGTCCCGGCCTCGCCGCGCACCGACGGCTCGGCGGTGGAGCTGAGCGCCGTGACTGTCGCGTCGGGCAGGATCGTCTGGCTCAGCGGGCCCGAGGTGGTGGCGGCGTAGACGCTGTCACCGGAGTAGGCCGCCGTGATCGTGTGCACGCCGCTGGTTAGGTTGCTCATCGTCTGGCTGGCCTGGCCGGACGGCGGCACCGCGACCGGGGGCTGCGGCGTGCCGTCCACCGAGAACGTCACCGTCCCGGTCGGGACTGGGCCGCCGCTGCCGTTCGGGCCGACCGTCGCGGTGATCGTGACCGGCTGCTTGTACTGCGCGGTGGGCAGCGAGGAGGTCACGCTCACCGAGGGCAGCGTCGGTATCTCGATGGTGGCCGTGCCATTGCCGGTGTCCACGGTCGCCGAACCCTGGCGGGCACCGCTGGCCGCGGTCAGGTGGGCTGCCGGCGAGGGGAACAGGCACAGGGTGGCATGCCCGCTGGCGCCGGTGGTCTGCGGCGTCGCGGACTGGGTGCCCGGCTCCGCGGTGCCGCCACTGAACAGCGCGAACGGCGCGGTCGGGTCGGCCGCCGCCTCGCCGACGGTCGCGCCCGGCACCGGATGCCCGGTCGTGTCGGTCACCGTGACGCCCACCGTCGTCGGGCTGGGCAGGGTCAGGTTCTGCGTGGTGTTGCCGGTCAGGCCGAGCCCGCTGGCCAGGTCGAACTGGCCGGGCACGCTGGGGCTCAGGTTCGAGCCGGACACGTGCACGTGCAGGCCGGGCTCGAACAGGCCGTTCACACTGTAGTTGCCGCCGCTGTCGGTGGTGGCCGTGCCGAGCACGGTGCCGTCTGGCCCCAGCAGCGTCACGGTGGCACCGGCCAACGGCGGGGTGCCGGTGACGGGGTTACCGGTGCAGTCCGGGCTGCCCTGATAGCCGACCACGCCCGACAGCGTCGCGGGTCCCGGCGGCAGGGGTGAGAAGGTCTGGCTCGCCTGTGCCTGCGGCCCGCCGCTGCGGATGTTCTCGATGCCGTTGCCCAGCGTTGTCGCTGTCGTGGATGTGCCCACCGAGTCGGTTTCGGTCACCGTCGCGGTGAACGGGCCGGGCGAGGTGTAAACGTGGCTGGTTGTCGGGGTGGCCGTGCTGGCCGTCGTCCCATCGCCGAAGTTCCAGGCGTAGTTCGTGATCGTGCTGTAGGCGGAGGTGGACGCCGACGCGCCGAACTGGGTGCTCTGGTACTGCGGCCCGGGTGTCACCGATAGCGCCGCGTTCGGCGCCTGATCCGGGCCGAACGCGATCGACACGCTCTCACCCTCGGCGCCGACCGCGCCTTTGCCGATGACCGCGTGGGTGGACGTGCTGTAGGCAATAACGGTTGGGACCGACGGCTGATTCAGGGGGTTGGCATAGCCGACCCAGACCTGCGACCCGTCCGGTGACACGGCACATGACGTCTCGTTCTCGTTGGTGGTGTTGCTGATCGTGGCGGTGATCGTGCCGGTCGCCGTGCTGACCACCTGCACCGGCTCACCCGGAGCACCCGGGACGTACAGCGTGCTGCCGTCCGGGCTGATGCACGTGCTGTCCGTGACGTTCATGGGAGCGTCAGGCAAGCTGGGCATCGATATGTTCGCCGCGACCGTGCCGGTGGCCGTGTTGATCACCGTTATCGTGTCGGCCTTGTTCTCCGACACGTACAGCCGGGTGCCGTCGGGTGACAGCACCATGCTGTCTGGCGTGCTGGGAACCGGGATCGTGCTGGTGACCGACTTCGTCGCGATGTTGATGACGTCGACAACGTTGCTGCCGTTCAGCGCGGCGTACAGCGTCGAGCCATCCGGTGAGACGGCGAAGCCCCAGATGATGCCGAGGACGGGGATAGCATTCTGCGTCAGCTTGCCGGTGGCGGGATGGTATTCGCTGATGCCGGTGCCGGTCGGGAAGTACAGCGTCGTCCCGTCCGGGCTCATGGCCATGGAGCCGAACCCGATGGGTGTCGGCCCGATTGGCGTACCCAGCGTTCCGGTCAGGGTGTTGACCGGGGCTACCGGGACTGTGTCGCCACCGGGGTAAACAGCAGAGCTGTCCGGGCTCACCACGACGGTGGTGCCCGCACCGCCGATAAATGAGTCGGCCACCTGAAATTCCTGCGTGGCAGGGTTGGCCGCGCTCAGGCCATACAACGTGCCTGACACCCCGCTGACCTCAGGGTTGGTGAGGACGTATACCTCCTGCTGCCCGGGACTGGCGGCCAGCGCGGTTCCCGGCACCGCCGCCACCAGGGCCGCTGCGGGGATCAAGGGCGTGAGCAGGGCGAGCGCGGCCGTGACCGGCAGGGCTCGCCGTCGTTTCCAGGTCAGCCGAAGGCGGCGTATCGGGCCGGGCATGGGGATCCTCCCTGACGGTGCGTGACGTCATTCCGTGGGCTTCACCGGAGGCTAGGCCGTGGGCAACTCCACGGGCCAGCGCTTCGTTGCGGCAAAGACGCGGCAATGATGCGGCACCGGCCAGCAGGTCAGCGTCAGTTCACCGGTCCGCCGCCAGGCAACCCCGCCCTAGTCTGTGGCTGGCCGAGGGAGCTGGCTGGGACCGTCCGGCAATTTTTCTTTGATGAAAAAGAAATTACGGACGGTGCCCGCCTGACCCTGTCACGGATGCCGGGACAAGCTCCCCGCTAGGCCTATAGCGACGCGTAAAGCGCCCTTTCGAAGTCGTTGTACATGGTGGCGGCTTCGGGTGTGACGAACGGCAGGAAGTTGCTGTAGATGGAGCCGCAGACGCCGGTGGTGCGGTCCATCCAGAACTGGGTGTTGCACAGGCCGGCCCACGCTCCCGACCAGGCGCGCCGCATGCCGGGGATGTCCATGGTGTTCAGCAGCAGGCCGTAGCCCCACTTGAAGCCGGGGCCCGGGCTGAAGTCGCAGGTCGATCCGGGGTCGGCGGTCGGCAGGTCGGCCGGGAAGTCCAGGTCGCCGATCTGGTTGGTGAAGACCGCGTCGACCGTGGACTGCGCCAGGATCCGGGTGCCGTCGAGCTCGCCGCCGCGCAGCAGTGCGCGCTGGAACTTGATGTAGTCGCTCGGCGGCCCGTACAGGCCGTGCCCGCCTGCCCACCAGTCTGGCGCTTGGCTGAGGATCTCACCGATAGCCGACCAGGAGCCGTCTTCGCCCTTGACGTGCACCGGCGTCGAGTTCGCCCGCTGATCGTCGTTCATCAGGAACGTCGTCTGGTCCATCCCCAGCGGCCCGGTGATGCCCTGCTTGATGGCCACGTCGAGGCCGGCGCCGGTGACCGCCTCGACGACCTTGCCGAGCCAGTCGATGTTGATGCCGTAGATGTACTTCTCGCCGGGGTCGGCCAGCATCGGGGCCTTGAAGCATTCATTGGATCCGGCTACCACGTTCGGGATCCCGGTGGCCGCCTCCCAGCGGACCAGTGATTCGTTCCAGAACCAGTAGCCGAGCCCGGCGGTGTGCGTGATCAGGTTCCTGACCGTGGCCTGCCGGGCCGGTGGCCGCAGCGTCGGCGTGTCCCCGTCGAAGCCGGTCAGCACGCTGATCTCGGCGAACTCGGGACAGTATTGCGCCACCGGCGCGTCCAGGTCGAGGTTGCCCTGCTCCACCTGCTGGAGCGCGGCCACCGTGGCCGGCATCTTGGTCATCGACATGAACCGGAAGATCGTGTCCACGGTGACCGGGTCGCTCTCACCGGCCGCTCGCGGGCCCGCCGCGCCCCGATAGATCACGCCGTCGCGGTCGGCGGCGATCGCGGCGGCATGGGGTACCCCGCCGGAGTCCACCGCATCCCGCAGCACCTGGTCGATGGCGGTTCCGTCGACGACAGCACTCATCTGTGATCCCCTCCTCGGGACTGACGCCCTAGCGGGAGCGGCGTGGCCTTAGGTTCCGTTATGCCCGCAAATGGCCAGATGAGCAAGGTGATCAGCGTGGCAGTCTTGGCCAGGACGTTTCCAGCCGCCTCGTTGATATAGGACTAAGGCATGAAGCGTCTGCGGGAGGTTGCGCCGCCCGGTCAGCCTCAGGTGCGCTGGCAGCAGAGCGTGAGCTGCACCTCCGGCAGCACGTCGGGGCTGGCCGGCGCGTAGGACAGGCTGTCCTCGTGCAGCACGGTGAACCCGGCCGCGGTGACGACCTCGCGCAGTTGCGCACGGGGATAGCCGGTGACCCGCAGCGGGCCGCCGATGAACGGGACCGGCGCGTCGTCGATGTCGCCCTCCACCATGGCCAGCGCCAGCCAGCCGCCTGGAACCAGGACGGCGCGGAGCTTGCCCAGGGCCGCCGGGATATCCGCGCGCGGGAGCATGAGCAGCGAGAAGAACGCCACGGCCGCGTCGAATTCGCCCAGCTCCCGGCTGATATCCAGCGTGTCCATTTCGGTGAACGTGGCCTCCGGCACATTGCGCCGGGCGAGGCCGAGCATGACCGGGGAGATGTCGGTGCCGACGACATTCATGCCCGCGTCGGCGAACTGCCTGGCCGACGGCACACCGGTGCCACACCCCGCATCCAGCACCCGCGCACCCGGCTGGAGCCGGTCGATCACCCAGGATACGGCCGCTATCTGCCCTTCCTTGTGCGGGAACGCCGTCTCGTAGTCCGCGCCGATGCGGTCGAAGGCGGCCGCCTGGATCTGGCGGTGCTCGGCGCGGGATATGGCGGGTCCGGCGTCCGGCGGCATTAGAGCCTGGTTCCGGGAGCGATCGCGAACAGGCCCGAGGTGGTGGCCGGTGACCGGTGGTGGCCGATGGGGGTGCCCGCCGGGCACCACGCGCTGGCCGGCGCGCCCGCGCACGGGTTGGGCATGGTGGGCAGCCCGATCGGCAGTGCCTTCAGGATGACCGTGCCGTTCGGCTTGGGGTACTTGGCGCCCGGCGGGCAGGTGCCGAGGCCGGTGTCGCAGAGCACCTGGGCGAACAGCTGGCCGCCGGCGTTGGCGGCCTTGGTGGTGAGGCCGCACCGCACCTGCTTGCGCTCAAGGTTCGTCGGGTCGCTGCCGTCGGGGGCGTTGTTGCCGCGGTAGCAGTTCTGCGGCTCGCCGGCGAACAGCGTGATCTGGCCGTAGTCGGAATTGCTCGGGTTGCCGAAGTAGCCGTTGTCGCTGAAGTTGTTGCTGATCAGCGCGTCGCCCTCGGGATCGAGCACGCAGCCGAAACCCTGGACCTCGTGGCCGCCGGAGCCGGTGCAGGTCTGGTGCAGGCTGGGCTTGCCTTCCTGGGCGAAGGGGATGAACAGGATGCCCCAGGCGCCGTTGTGGGAGATGGTGTTGTCCAGCACCGTGTCGTTGCGTCCGCCCGAGATGGTCATCCCGGTGCCGACCGGCCCGGCCGCCGCGCTGCCCGCCGCCGGGGCGTTCGGGTTGTTGTTGTCGTGCAGGAAGTTGTGGATGATCACCCAGCAGGAGTGGGTGTGGGTGATCGGGCTGGTGCCACCGTTCGGGCATGCGCCGTCCTGCGGGGCCGGCGGGTCGCCGACGACCTGGGTGTTGGTGTCCAGGCCGTCCTGGTTGTGGTCGAACTGCGAGTTCTCGATGACGATGGTCCCGCCGGAGTTGGTGCCCGAGTAGCCGAGCGCGTTGTTCTCCATCCACATGTGGTTCATGACCATGTCGCACCGCTGCTTGCAGGCGCCGACGTAGGTGCCCGAGTCGTTCATGTTGCTGGCGTAGAGCTGGTTCCAGCTCGCCGGGCCCGCCGAGTTGCTGGAGAAGATGCCGTACTCGGCGGCGGTGGTCTCGTTGCTGAAGAACGTCGAGGTGGCGGTCAGGTAGCTGCCCCGGTAGCCGGTCTGGCCGATCTTGCCCGACTCGGCCCCGCCGTTCCACCAGATCTCATTGCCCGAGGCGCCGGTGCCGGCCAGGAAGTTGCAGACCGTCATGTTC
The DNA here is from genome assembly GCA_036495485.1 of Streptosporangiaceae bacterium. Classification (GTDB taxonomy): domain Bacteria; phylum Actinomycetota; class Actinomycetes; order Streptosporangiales; family Streptosporangiaceae; genus PALSA-505. Next base: position 47,963 of record DASXMU010000062.1, on the reverse strand, counting down.
TCGATGCTGACGTCGTTGGCCTTCGACACCACGACGCCGTTGCGCCCGACCGGGACCCCATTGGACCCGAGCTTGCCGTAGTTCTGTGCGCCCGGCTTGGAACTGCACGCCGTCGCTCCCGGGTTGGTGCCATCCACGATGACCGAGTCGCGGTCCATGCCGCGCAGCGTGATGCCGGACTTGGTGATGTACACCCCGCCCATCTGCCCTACGGCCGGGTTGCCGCCGTGACCTGTCTCGTCGGCGTCCTCGTGATAGTCGCCCGGCCCGACCAGGATCCAGTCGCCGGGGCTGGCCGCGTCCACGGCGGACTGGATGGTCTTGAACTGGCCTGCCTTGCCGTTGTACGAACCGACGAGCAGCACCTTCGGGGTGTTCGATACCCCGGCGGGCTGTGCTGGCGTCCAGGCGGACAGCATGCCGCAGGCCAGGGCCACCGCTCCGAAGGCCGCCATCCGGCCGGTGATACTCCGGCTGCCGAGCGTCATATCGGGTTCCCCCTTCTCACCGCACTATGTGCACCGCACCTTAGCCACGCGGCCCGCGCGGCGCTAGAGCCTGGGCCCGGGGTTCTGGAGGGGGCCTCAGCAGGGCGGTTGCGGCCTGGATCGCCACCTCGGTGAGGTCGTGGATATCGCCGGAGTCCTCCAGGATCGCCGCGGACAGCTCGCGGATGCCGCCGAGCAGGATGATCGCCAGCGGGCGGGTCATCGGCACCGTGCCGGCCCGGCGGAATCCCTCATTGCTGTCGAGCTGCAGCAGCAGGTCGCTCAGGGCCTCCATGGCGCGGCGCTGCACCTGGCGGCCGATGGTGCCGAGCGCGGGAAGCTCGCGGATCCAGCTCACCGAGAGCGCGGGCTCGGACGCGACGTTGTCCACGTAGGCGACCACGGCCTGGCGCACCTGCAGTTCCCAGCCGCCCTGCGGGTCCACCGCGGTCGCGATCTGGACCCGCAGGGCCTCGTTCATCGCCGCCAGGAGCGCGACGTAGCACTCCTCCTTGCTGGCGAACTCCGCGTAGAAGGTCCGGCGGGAGGTGCGGGCGTGCCGGACGATGTCGGCGATCGTGGTGTCGCGGAACCCGCGTTCCCTGATCGAGGTGGCCAGTCCCTGGGTGAGACGCTCGCGAAACGAGACGCCGTCCTCGGCGCCGTCAGCCCGGATGTCACGAGGCGGGGCGGCGGCGTCACGCAGCCGGGCGGTTGTCATGCTCGGAATGTACCCAATCCGCGCGCTGCCTGACTCCCGCGTACCGCCCTGAGCGCCGCGTTACCGGCTAGCTGGCGCGTCCGCGCCGACAGGCGTCAGTGGCTGCTGGCGTCGAAGGCCTGGCCGAACGCGCGGACCCGCTCCGGCCGGGTGTACACCAGGCCGAGAACGACCAGCAGGCCGGCCACGAGGCAGCCCAGCGCGATCCACAGCGAGTAGCTGATCGGCGCGGGCGGGCGCGGGAAGATCGACGCGTAGATCGAGTAGCCACAGACGGCCACCGCGATCAGCGGCAGCACGATGTCCAGTAGCCAGTTGTAGGACCCACCGGCGCTGCGGGCCCGCCAGAAGAAGACCATGCCGGCCAGGCAGACCAGGACGTAGACGAAAAGGATGCCGATCGAACCGGTCGTGGCCATCAGCGCGAAGTAGGTGAGGACGCCGTAGTGCCGGCCGAGCGTCGCGCCGAGCACGAGTGTCAGCGCCACCGACACCCCAATACCGACGTAGGGGCTGCGGAAGCGGGGGGTGGTCGCGGCGAAGATCCGCGGAATGCCGCCGTCCCGGCCGATCGCGAACAGCGTGCGTGCGGTCAGGTGCACCCCGGCCAGTGCGGCCACGAAACTGTCCACCACCACGACGATGTCCACCAGGATGCCGAACCAGTGCCCGACGTAGCGGTCGGACAGGGTGGCCAGCGCGGTGGGGTCGGCCGCCCACCGGCCGGCTCCGGACACTCCGTAGCCGATCGCCTGGGCCCAGGTGGTGAAGACGAAGTACACGGTGGCCAGGATGACCGTGCCGAGGATGGCACGGGGGATGACCCGCCGCGGCTCGGCTGCCTCCTCGCCGAGCACCGCGGCCGCCTCGAAGCCGATGTACCCGGTGAAGGCCAGGATCACCGCCAGGAACAGGCCGTGCGTGCTGGGCGCCAGGTTCAGGTCGAACGGCCGCCAGGTCAGCCCGTGCGCCCCCCCCTTGGCCACGATGACCAGCGACAGGACGACGATCGTGAGCACGCCGATCAGCGCGAAGACGAGCTGCACCCGCATCGAGACCCTTACGTCGGCCAGGGCGATCAGCAGAAGCAGCGCGAGCAGGATGATATACAGCGGAAACCAGCCAAGGTGGATGCTGGTGTTGGCAGTGAGCACGGCGGACAGGAAATCCGCCGAGATGATCAGCACGAACGAGATGCCAAGCGCGAATCCGATCGCGTACATCCAGCCGCCGATGAAACCGGCCTGCGGGCCCAGGCCACGCACGGTGTACGCGTACAGGCCGCCCGCGTGCGCAATCCGGCGGGTGAAGCGCACGATCACCGAGGCCAGGCACAGGCTGCCGATGCCGGCGATCACGTAGGCGGCGGGCACGGCGGCGCCGGCGCTCGCCGCGGCCGAGGCGGGCGCCGCGGACACCGCGAAGGTCAGCGCCAGCAGAGCCAGCGACTGAGCGATGGCATCGGGGCTGCCGAGCACGCCGTGCCGCAGCTCGCCGACTTGTGTCCACTTTGATTTGGCCATGGCCGTTTCTCTCCGCTTGCAGTGGTGGCTTGGGATGGACGAAGGGTTAGCCGAGCAGGGCGAAGATCCGCGCGGGACCGCCGTTGGCCGCCTTGACTTTGAGTGGCGCGACCACGATCTGGCAGCGTGGCGGCAGTTGGTCCAGCGCGGCAAGGTTCTCCAGGATGATCGCGCCGGCCGACAGCCACACGTGGTGCAGTTCGTAATCGGTGCTGGCGACCGGGTCCGCGGACGGCCCGTCGAAGCCGACACCGGCCACGCCCGCATCGATCAGCGCCTTCGCCGCGGCCGCGTCCGGGTAGCACCAGCCGTGCCAGTAGGCGTCCGTGCCCCAGTTCCGCGCATTGCCCGAGCGGAGCAGGACAATGTCGTTGCGGTGCACCTCGGGAAGGTGGCGGCCCAGCGCGTCCAGTCCCACCGCGCCAGGTTCGTGAGCGCTCAGGTCGATGGTCAGCGCCTCGGTGACCAGATGGTCGAGTGGGATGTCGTCCAGCGTGCGGCCCCCCGCGATCTGGTGGGCGGGCGCGTCGACATGCGTGCCGATGTGGTTGACGAAGGTGTACTCCGACATCGCATACCCGTCGGTGGCCACTTCGGCCAGGTCACGAAACCTTGGCGGGGCGATGCCCGCCATTAACGGCATGTCGTTGGTCATGCTCTGTGTCAGGTCGATGACCCTCATTCGATGCCACCGCCTTAGCGCCGGAATCACCTGTAACAGCTAACGCAAGGTAGACCATACCGGGATGAGATCAAGAGCGTGTCCCGGCCGCCGGGGACGCGCAGACTTTTTTGACCGGCCGGCTTAGGGGGCCGCCCGCCGCAGCTTCGCTGTCTCCGCGCCTACCGGATTCCGTATGGTCAGCGGCGATGACTGGTCACCTTCCCGCGATGCGGGCCAGGCTCTCCCGCACCGCCTGGCTCAGCGGGTCACCGGGCGGCAGCACCCGCTCACAGCGCTCGGCGGTGTCCTCCAGCAGCCTCTTCGCGTCGGTCAGCAGCCCTACGGAGTCGTAGATGTCCGCCAAGGTGACGAACCGCGAGAGGGTGTCGGGGTGATCGGCCCCCAGCACCCGCTCGGAGTCGGCGCGCGCCTGCTCGAACATCTGCAGTGCGGAAGTCGTCCGGCCGGCCTGGAAGTAGGCGAAGGCCAGCCTGCTGCGGGCGGCCAAGGCATCCGGATGGTCGCGGCCGGCTACCCTCTCCCGGTCCGCCACGGCTCGCTTGTGCTGGTTCAGCGCCTGCTTGACCTGGCCATCGGCAAGGCAGGCGTCGGCCAGATTCTGGCGGGCAGCGATCGTGTCGGGATGCCGGGCGCCCTGGATGCGCTCGCGTTCGGCTAGCGTGCGGCGGTACGACTTAACCGTTTCGCTGAACTGCTTCGCGGCCATGCACGCGGCCGCGTAGTCATCCCACGCGCGCAGTGTGCCTGGGTCGTCCGGGCCGTGGCTGTGTTCCCACCCGGTCGCGACCTCGCCGAGCACCGTGACCGCGTCCCGCGGCTCACCCGCCGCCAGCAGCGCCCGGCCGAGATCGATGCGCAGCCCGGCGATCGCTGGATGCTGGGGCCCGAGAGCCCGGGCGCTGCTGGCCAGCGCCCGCTGGAACGTCGGGACCGCCTGTTCCGGCCGCCCCGCCGCCAGGTAGGCCGTGGCCAGCCGCTGCATCAGCTGCAGGGTGTCCGGGTGGCCGGCGCCGAGGATCCGCTCACTGGTCGCGGCCAGCCCGCACCAATAGGCCACGGCCGCCCCGGTCAGCCGGGCGTTGTCCAGACTCTGCCCGGCGCGCAGCAGCAGCGGATGGCAGCCACCGGACCACAGCGCATCTCCGGCGATGCGCTGCAGGCTTGCCGCGCATGACCGCAGGTCACCGGCCAGCCACGCCACCGGTTCCGGCTCGGGCCAGATCTCCAGCAGCGCGGCGGCGGCCACCCGCACCGCCCGGTCGAGCACCTGCTCCGGGATCACCGCGCGGACGGCCTCCTGCACCGGTGCGCTGATCCGCACCGCCCGCGAGCTTCCCGGGTCAATGCTGAGCAGGCCGGCCCACTGCAGGCTGACCACATCGTTCCAGGCGCGCTGCGGGTCCGCCTGCTGGGCACCGCCGTCCTGGGCCAGGTAGTCGCAGGTGGCCTGGGCCACGAAGAAGCTGCCGGGAATCTCGTGCCTGTCGAGCAGCGCGGCCAGCAGCAGCAGGAACTGGGCGGTATGCCCGGCGGCAAGCTGGCCGGCCCGGTCCACGCACAGCGTCCAGGTGACCACGGTCGGCGGCGGCTGGCTGCCGCCCTGCCCGGCGAGCTGCAGCCGCCGCTGCATGAACTGGTCCTGATAATCCCGGCATGACTGCGTCGAGCTGCTGATCACCGCGGCGGCCTGGGCGAGAGCCAGCGGATCGTAGCCAAGCTTCTCGATGAGGTCAATGCCGCCCAGCCGCTGGTCCGGATCCCCGGTGAGCCGGCCCATCAGGTAGTTGAGCGCCTCCCGGCGGCTGAACACGCCCACCGGGATCACCGTGTGCCGCGAGCCGGGCACGGCCGCCGCGTCGGCAGTCGTGACCAGGACCGTGCCAGCCGGGCCCTCGGGCCAGAGCCCGTCCAGGTGAGCCGCGTCGGTGAGGTCATCGAAGACCATCAGCCACCGCCGGCTGGTTTCCCTCAGCCACCGCACGAATCGCATGGCCACCGACTCGCTGTCGCCGGCCGACGGGACGCTCAGCGCCGCCACGGACGCCTCTACGTAACCCACCAGCACCGACGCCCGGGTCGTGGCCGTAATCCAGACCAGCAGCTCGATGCCTCCGGACCGCAACAGCCCCTCTGCGGCGGCCACCGCGAGCTGGGTCTTCCCCGTCGGCCCGGGATGGCCCTTGGCCCGGGCGCCTCCGCCGTGGGCCGGGCCCGGCGCGAGCACGACCGTGGCCCCCGGTCCCAGCGCCGCGTTGAGGTTTGGCACGGTTTCCGACCGGGCGCTGAACACGTCGGCGAGTGGCGGCACCGCGCCCGACCGGACCGGCCAGGTCACCTGTGCGGCCGCCGGCCCGGTGGGTTTATCAGGCTGCACCCGGCTGTGCATCACTGTTCCCTCTAGCCGCTCGGCGTCGTCGTGGAACCTCACTACCTGGCGCAGACACCAGCACCCACCCCGGGCCAAGGCGTCCGTCCCGGGCAAGATCCGCCAGGGGCAAAGCACAACCATACGGCCAACCGGGGCATTGTGACGCACCAGCGTCATATGTCACTGCCGTCACGTGGCCCGGCACCCGGTGACCGCAGAAGTACCTGTCAGGCAGCCATCCGGACCGGGGCCTGGCCGCGCAGTCCGCGCCAGGATCGGCGCGGACTGCGCGGCGGGTCTTAGCCTTCCTGCTTGCGCAAGGCGTTGATGAATGCCTGGCCGTTCGGTGTGCCGATGCCGGTCATGTTGTCGTAGCCGCTGAGGGTGACCTGGCCGGTGTAGCCGGCCATGCGGGGGCTCTGGTCATCGAAGGTGATCAGACCCAGGGAACGGCAGAAGGCGACGTTGCACACCTCGCCGCGGAACAGCCCGGGGGTGCCGGAGGTCGAGGGCAGCGTGTCGTGCAGCGCGGACGTCCCGTTCAGCCGGTAGAGCACCGGGTCGGTGAACCCGAACACGGTGTGCTGGCCTTGCTGGGCGTCGGCGACGATGCCGGCCAGCAGGGGTGAGGCCATGCTGGTCCCGCCGACCGGGAACTCGGTGAACACCGGTGGCTTGCCCTTCGGGAAATTCATCACCCCGGTAGCGAAGCCGGTGAACAAGTCCGCGTCCAGAGCGATGTCGGGTTCGGAGCGGACCAGGCCCAGGCGGCTGCCGGGGTCGGGGAGGGCCAGCGCTCTGGGCACCACGCCGTGCTGGTAGCCCGGCTGCTTCCAGATCAGGCTGGGGCCGCCGCTGGTGGCGCCGTCCTCAGCCGCTGGGCCCCACTTGCCGTTGGTGAGTGGGGAATGACCGCTGGACCAGCCGGTCTCGAACAGGCGCTGGTTGTTCTTCCCGATCCCCAGTGAGGTACCACCGACCAGGATCGTGAACGGGTCATCGGGCGTCTCGACTCCGGATGCGTCGCCGGAGGCGAAGTACATGCCGACGCCTTGGGCGGCCGCGCGAACCAGGTAGGCGTGCATGATGTTGGTCAGGATCGCCGGCTGGCTGTCGTCGCCCGGGCCCCAGGAGTTGGAGCTGATGCTGGCCAGCGGGTGGTGGCCGTTGCCGGCGGTGCCGTCGATGGTCACGATGTCGGCGTCGAACAGGCCCTGGTTGCCAAAGTCGCCGTTGTTGCAGCTATCGCCGCCGACCACTAGCTGGTTCGCGCCGGGGGCCATGTCGTAGGAGGTCTCGACGTCCAGCTGCTCCTCGACGTTGAACGGGTCGCCGCAGGTGTTCTTGCCCAGCGACAGCTCGGCGTAGCGGCGCGAGGACGGCGCACGGAAGTGACCGGTCTTCGCGTAGTCCTGCAAGGTCGCGAACATGTCCGGGGCCAGGCCCAGCTCCACGAGCGAGACCGTCTGGCCGTGGCCGTCGCTGGTCATGCTGGCGCCGTAGGCGGCCCGCATCTGGCCAGGCTGGTAACCGCAGATCTGGGTCGGGAACGACGTCCGGCCGAACTGCTCGGGCAGCCCGGAGATGTGATGCTGCCCGTAATAAGCCGAGCAGGGCGCCGTGGGCTGTCCTGCGCTCGCGCCATGATGCCCGGTCTGCCGCATCAGCGGGAGCCTGGGCGCGGCGTTGTCCAGGCCGGTCAGCCCGATGACGTACCGGGCGAGCGACTTGGGGACAGTCACCGGCCGGTTGCTGGCGTGCAGCTGGTACGGCCCGGCGTTCACGCTCGCTGAGGACCTGTAGTTGTCCATCTGGATCCTGAATGCCGCGTCGATCGCCGCGACCGTCCCGGTGGCCCGCACATAGTTGCGCTGCGCGTCGGCCTGGACGCTGGTGAACCCCTGGCGGCGCAGCCATGACTCCACCGCGCTGGCCGCGGCCCGGCTGGCCCCGAACCGGGCAGTGTAGGCGTCCGGGCTGAGGTAGTGGTGGTACAGCGTGCTGCCCGGCGTGCTCACCGCCGTCGCATACCGCTCGGCCGCGGCCCCCTTGCCCGGCCGCAGCCAGATCTGAATCGTCAGCCGCGCCGAGCCTGCGACCGCGCCGGTCACCGGACCGGGGCTGGTGAACGCCGCGGCGCTGCCAGCCAGCCGCACGCCCTGGCGGGGTGTGGCCCCCGCTGAGCCGCTCAGGCTCACGGCCGTCATGGCTGCGGCTGCCGCTGTCGCGGCGCCGAGGCTGACGAGCCTCCATCTTCTGGACACTGGATCTCCCTTGCCCTTGTTACCCGCCCGAAACGCTGGGCCTATGTATCTCTGACACTCCAGCGAACCAGTACGCAAGCGCATAAATCCAGTAACGATTCAGGAACGGCGCCGCCCGCTCAGCCCGCCAGCGGCTAGCGGCACAGACTCCTGGCGGCACCGGCCGGGGTCGGCCGGGCTGCCCTAGGACGAGGGGTGGACGGCGAGGGCGCTGCCGCCGCCCAGGCGGACGGGTTCGGCGACCGCTTCGTAGCGGCCGCCACCGAGGAACTCCAGGGCGGTGGCGTCGCCGGGGTAATGGTTCAGGGGGAGGATCGGGCCGGTGGCCAGGGTGAACTGCTCGCCGAACTCGCGGGTGAGCTGGTGGCGGAGTGCGCTGTGGTAGAAGCCGGGTTCGGCCAGCGAGGTGGGGGAATTGGTCTGGCTCACCCGGGGCGCGGCCAGGGCCGCCGGGAGCGACATGCCGAAGTCCACGCGGTTGAGGATGGTCTGCAGGATCGTCGTGATGATGGTCGAGCCGCCTGCCGCGCCGACGGTGAAGTCCGGCTGGCCGTGACGGAACACGATGGCCGGTCCCATGCTGGACCGGGGCTGCTTGCCGCCGGCCGCCAGGTTGGGGTCATAGGCACCCGGCGCGGGCGGCGCGAAGTCGAAGTCGGTCATCTCGTTGTTGAGCAGGAAGCCGTAGCCAGGCACGGTCTCGCCGCTGCCGCCGAAGAAGTTGATCGTGTTGGTGTAGGCGACGATGTCGCCCCACTTGTCCGCGGTCACGAGGTTGTTGGTGTGCAGGCCCTCGTTCGTGGTGGGCGCCGGGGTGCTCTGGCCCTTGCACTTCTGGTACGGCGGGATGGGGTCGCCGGGCGCCACCGGGGAGACCAGGGCCTGGTTGTGGATCAGGCAGCGCCGGGTCGCGGCGAACTTCGGGTTGAGCAGCGCGCTGACCGGCACGCCGACGTAGCGGGGGTCGCCGACGTAGGCGTTGCGGTCGGCGTAGGACAGCCGGGAGGCCTCCAGATAGTGGAACAGCGCGGTCGCCCGTGGCTCGCCTGCGAGGTTGTAGCCGTTCAGGATGTTCAGCGCCTCGCCCACCGTGGTGCCGCTGCTGGACGGCGGCGCCATGCTGTAGACGTTCAGCCCACGGTAGGTCACGTGGGTGGGCGCCTGCACCCTGGCCCGGTAGGCCTTCAGGTCGTTCATCGTCATGACCCCGTCCAGGTGCACGACGTGCTGGCCGGAATGCAGGGCCGGGTGGTTGTCGGCCGCGACGATGGCCCGGCCGAGCGGGCCGTCGTACAGGTAGGACGGGCCGCGGGAGGCGAGCAGCCGGTAGGTCTTGGCCAGGTCGGGGTTGCGCAGCAGGTGGCCCACCGGCAGCGGGTCGCCGGACTTGGTGAGGAACAGCTCGCGGCTGGCGGTGTAGGCACGCAGCTCGGGCAGGTCGGACTGCTCGAGCTGGCGGAAGTCCGCGTCCACCCGGGTGCCGTCGGCCGCGGCCTGGATGGCTGGCTGGAGGTCGGCGGCCAGGCTCTTGTGGCCGTAGAGCTTGACCGCCTTGGCCCAGGTGGCCACCATGGCCGGGACCCCGGTGGCCAGCGGCTGATCCGATGCAAAGAAGTAGTTGAGCGGCTTGCCGGACTTGCGGCTGAGGAACATCGCCGATGTGCAGGCCTGCGGGCAGGTCTCGCGGCCGTCGATGGTCACGACCTGGTGGGTGCGGGCCAGATAGATCACCATGAACCCGCCGCCACCCGGGCCGGCCACGAACGGGATGGTCGCGCCCATCGCGGCGACCGCCGCGACCGCGGCGTCGATGGCGTTGCCGCCATGCTTGAGCACGGTGATGGCCGCATTGGTGGCCCCCAGGCTCATCGACGCGGCGGCGCCGCCGGTGCCGATGGCGACCGGGTGCTTTGCCGGGCCACCTCTGCTCGCCGGGCTGGCCGCGGCGCTCGCCAGCGACGGCAGGACGGTGACGGCTGCGGCGACCGCCGCTGTGACGCAGAACATGGCTGACCGGCGCATGGGAACCTCAGCACGAGTCGGGGCGGATACGGGATGTTAAATCTTTCTGTCCGTAGTGCTCCGTATGGGCAACGTTAAACCATCATGGCCGCACGGCCCGTGTGCCCACCGGGAAGTCCTGCTAGCCACCTGTCCCCAGCCGCCCCCAGTGCCCGCAGGGAGACACCGAGCCCCGACCGCCGCTGACTCCACTGGGGGGCCGGCGGTTGCCGTCCGGATAATGTTCTGCGCCGCTCAGTCACTATTATGAAAAAGAAATTTCACCGAGTTCAGCAGAACGCGATAACCATTCTGGGCAGCACACAGCCGAATATCCCGCGAATCTTGCCGCCGCGACCAGGAAACTTTCTTTTTCATATAATCAAAGTGAGGAGTGAAGTAAAAGGTGACAGACAGCATGCGGGAAACATCCCAGGGCGCGGAGCAGCTGGCCGGCTGGGTCATCGACGGCTGCCAGCGGACGCTGGATCTGGTGGCGGACCTGACCGACGGGCAGATGATGGGCCCGTTGCTGCCCACGGTGAATCCCCTGCTGTGGGAGATCGCCCACCTGGCCTGGTTCCAGGAGAAGTTCGTCCTTCGCCAGGCCTGCGGCCAGCCGCCGATCCTCGACTTCGCGGACGCCCTGTATGACTCGGGGGCGATCCCGCACGACACCAGGTGGCGGCTGGCGCTGCCGTCACGCGAGCAGACCGCCGGCTACATGCGACTGGTGGCCGGCCGGGTGGCCGAGGAGGTGCTGCGCCCGGACGCGACCGATGTGGTGCGGCACTTCAGCCGGTACACCGTGCACCACTACGACATGCACACCGAGGCACTGACCTACACCAGGCAGACCCTGGGCTTCCCGCCCCCCGTCCTGCCCGGGCTCACCGGCACGCCAGAATCGGCGGCCCCCGTCCGGGCAGGCGCGCTCTGTGGCGATGTCGAGCTGCCGGGTGGCCGGTTTCTGCTCGGCGCCTTGCTGAGCGACCCGTTCGTGTACGACAACGAGAAGTGGGGCCACCAGGTCGGGATCGCCCCGTTCGCGATCGCCAGGGCGCCGGTGACGCAGGCCGAGTTCGCCGCGTTCACCGACGATGGCGGCTATGCCGATGACAGGTGGTGGCCGGACGGCGGTGCCTGGCTCGAAGCCTCCGGGGCGAAGCACCCGGTGTACTGGCGGCGCGATGCTGGCGGCTGGCAACGCCGGCATTTCGACACCTGGGTGGACCTCGAGCCAGATCAGCCGGTGAGCCACGTGTGCTGGTGGGAGGCGGACGCGTACTGCCGCTGGGCGGGCCGCCGGCTGCCGTCGGAAGCCGAGTGGGAGTACGCCGCAACCGGTGATCTCGTGCCGAGGCCCGTCTACCCGTGGGGCGACACCGAGCCGGAGGCCGGGCAGGCCGCGACCGACTGGCGCTGGTTTGGCCAGGCCGACGTCGCCGCCTGCGCGGATGGGGACAGCCCGGCCGGCTGCCGGCAGATGATCGGCAACGTGTGGGAGTGGACGTCCAGCGACTTCACCGCCTACCCCAACTTCGAGCGGGACGCCTACCACGAGAACTCCGAGCAGTTCTTTGGCCAGCGTAAAGTGCTGCGCGGGGGCGCATGGGCGACCAGGGGCCGCCTGCTGCGGTCCACGCTGCGCAATTACTTCGCCCACGAGCGCAGGGACGTCGTGGCTGGCTTCCGCACCTGTGCGACCGGCTAGCTGGAGATACGGGCAAATGATCCTTCTCGTCAGCCCTGCCGCGCCGGACAGCATCACCGGCAACGGGGTCACCGCGCGCCGCTGGGCCGGGTTCCTGCGCGAGCTGGGCCACCAGGTGGAGCTGAGCCGCGAATACCACGGCGGCAGCTACGACGCCTTGCTCGCGCTGCACGCACGCAAGAGCGCGGACGCCATCCGCCGCTTCCACGCCGACCACCCTGACGCCCCGGTCGTGCTCGCGCTGACCGGGACGGACCTCTACCCCGACCTCGCCACGGCTGGTGTGGATCCCGGAGTCCTTGCCGTCGCCGGCCGGCTGGTGCTGCTGCAGCCGCGTGGCCTCGGCCAGCTCGATCCGGCCACCCGCGAGAGGGCCCGGGTGATCGTGCAGTCGGTGCCGCCGATCCGCCGGAAGCCGCCGCGGGCCGACTGTTTCGAGGTGGCCTTCCTGGCTCATCTGCGGCCGGTCAAGGACCCCCTCAGGCCGGCCGAGGCGGTGCGCGAACTGCCCGCCGGATCCCGGATCCGGGTCACCCACCTCGGCGAGGCCCAGGACGAGGAGCTCGGTGCCGCGGCGGCGGCCGAGTCGGCCACGAATCCGCGCTACGACTGGCTCGGTGCGAGGCCACGGGAGGAGGCGCTGGACCTGCTGGCCCGCAGCCGCCTGCTCGTCCTGACCTCACGGCAGGAAGGCGGCGCCAACGTCGTCTCCGAGGCGCTGGCCGCACGGGTGCCGATCGTCTGTTCCGCGATCCCTGGCTCGGCCGGCCTGCTGGGTGCGGACTATCCCGGCTACTTCCCGGTCGGTGACAGCAGCGCCCTCGCCCGTGCGCTGTATGACGCGGAGCAGGACAGCGGGGGCTACTACGGCGTGCTGCGCGATCACTGCGCCGCGCTGGCCGGCCTGGTCGACCCCGAACATGAACGCCGCGCCTGGGCTGCCCTGCTCACCGAGCTGGCCCTGCCGGCCGGCCAGAGCCGCTGAGCCAGGGCGGCCCGGCAGGTTTTCAGTAGCTGCCGCCGACGGCCAGGTCGGTGAGGATGCTGAGCCGGTCGCGGCTCGGGCTGGGCGGTAGCTGGTCGAGGGCTTCCCGTGACTGCTTCGCGTGCTGCCGGGCCATCTCGGTGGCCGCGGCGATCGCGCCGGTCCGGTCCAGGACCTCCTGCACGACGGCCAGCGCCGGCTCGGCATCGCCGGGACCGAACAGCGCGTCGCCGATGAGCTGCCGGTCCGCCGGGGTTCCCGTGGAGCAGGCCAGGATGATCGGCAGGGTCGGCCGCCCGTTCTTCACGTCACTGGCCTGTGGCTTGCCCATGGCCTGCGTATCGCTGACGTAGGGGAGCAGGTCGTCATGCATCTGGAACGCGAGGCCGAGGGACTCACCGAAGCCGCAGAGCGCGTTCACCAGGTCGTGTGACCCGCCGCCCAGCAGGGCGCCGCTCTTGCACGCGCCGCGGAACAGCGCCGCGGTCTTCAGGCTGATCATCAAGAGGTAGGCATCCAGGTCCAGGCTGCGGCTGCGGTGCAGTTCCGCCTCCAGGCTCTGCCCACGGCACAGATCCAGGCCGGCCTGGGCCACTACCTCCAGCGCCGCGACCACCCGGACGGCCGGCACCCCGCTGCGGTGGCACTCGGCCAGGCCCGCGAACAGGTCGAAGATCAGCGCATCGCCGGCGATGATCGCGTCGGCGATCCCATACGCGGATTGCACGGAAGGCCGGCCGCGACGCAGGTCGTCACCATCGATGATGTCGTCGTGGATCAGGCTCGCGACGTGGCCGCATTCGGCGCCGACAGCGGCCGGGAGCACCGATGCAGCGCTGCCACCCACCGCGAGAGCGGCTTCGAGCAGGAGCGACGGCCGGAACAGCTTGCCGGCCGGCACCAGCGCATAATGGCAAATCGAGGCCAGCAGCCCGGGCCGGCCGGCCCAGCGCTTTTCGAGTTCGCAACCGACCAGCGAGGCCGTTGGTTCGCCATCGGTGATGTAGCCGTCGTGCGCCGGCTGGAGTTGTGCCGGGATCCCGGTTTCCAGCGTGTCATCCGCCATGGGTGCTCAGTACCCGCCCGGCGCGCTGACACGCGCCGGCTAGCTAGGTGTCGCGCCGGGTGAAGACCGCGAAACCCCACGCGAGCAGCACGGCGCAGTAGCCGAGGAACACCGCGAAGCCGGGCCAGGCGCTGAACATGTCCGGGACGTGCCGCACGTTCCACACCATGGTGCCGGCGTTGGTCGGCAGCACCCGCAGGATCGTGTGCTGCACGGACGACGGCAGCGTGTCCATCACGGTGGGGATGACCAGGGCGATCGCCACCAGCACGGTGATGGCGCCCGCAGTGTGCCTGATCAGCACGCCGATGGCGAGGCTGAATATCCCCAGCGCGCCGAGGTAGAGACCGCCGCCGATCACCGCGCGCAGCACCCCGGGGTCACCCAGAACGGCGTGCGGTGCCCGGCCGGCCAGGATCGGCTGGCCGGCGAAGAACGCGGCGAAGCTGGCGGCCGCGCCGATGACGACGGTCACTGCGGTGAACACCAGGATTTTGGCGGCCAGCATCCGGCTCCGGTGCGGGACCGCGGCCAGGCTCGGCCGGATGGTCCCGGTCGAGTACTCGCCCGTGATGGTCAGGATGGCCAGCACCCCGATCGCGAGCTGCCCGAACCACACGCCGCTCAGGGTGATCTCGGTCGGGTCGAAGGTCGCCTTCGAGCTCGCGCTGAGCGAGTGGTACTGACCCCGGTACACCACGGCGAACAGCATGCCGATGCCGACGATGAGCAGCGCCGCGGCCAGCAGCGACCAGTAGGTCGACCGGACGGTGCGCAGCTTCACCCACTCCGAGTGCAGCGTGTCGGCGAAGCTGGTCCGCACCGCCCGGCCGGACGGTGCCGGCAGGGTGGGCGCGGCCGGCTGCGAGAGCCCTTTTACCGTCACTGGCCTGTCCTTCCTGCTGTCTGGGCGTCGGCGCGGAACTCGACGCTGTCGCGGGTGAGCTTCATGAACGCTTCCTCCAGCGAGGCCTGCAGCGGGGTGAGCTCGTAGATGGGGATCCCGCTCGCCGCGGCGAGGTCGGCGATGGCCGCCGCCTCCAGGCCGGTGACGTGGAGCGCGGCGCCGTCGGCCGGCTCGACGATCGCCCCGGCGGCGCGCAGCGGGCCGGCCAGCGCGTCCGGCCGGGGGGAGCGCACCAGCACCGACTGCGCGGAACTGGAGGCGATCAGCTCACTGACCGGCCTGTCGGCGATCAGGCGGCCCTTGCCGATCACTACGAGCTGGTCGGCGGCCAGCGCGATTTCGCTGATGAAGTGGCTGGAGAACAGCACCGTGCGGCCCTGCGCCGCCAGATCGCGCATGAGCCCGCGGATCCAGACGATCCCCTCCGGATCCAGGCCGTTCTCCGGCTCGTCCAGCACCAGCACGGCCGGGTCGCCGAGCATGGCCGCGGCGATGCCGAGGCGCTGGCCCATGCCGAGCGAAAAGCTCTTCGTCCGGCGCTTCGCCGCAGTGGTGATCCCGGTCAGGTTGAGTACCGCGTCCACCCGGCCGGCCGGGATGTGGTTACTCGCCGCCAGGTACAGCAGGTGGTCACGGGCGCGGCGGCCGCCGTGGAAGGCCTTGGCGTCGAGCAGCGCCCCGACCTCGGCGAGCGGGACCGGCAGGTCGTGATAGTGACGGCCGCCGATCCGGACCTCGCCGGCGTCGGGGTGGACCAGCCCGAGCATCATCAGCATCGTCGTGGTCTTCCCGGCGCCGTTGGGGCCGACGAATCCGGTCACCCGCCCGGGTGCGACGTCAAAGGTCAGGTCATCCACCGCAGTGACCTGACCGAACCGCTTGGCTAGCCCGCGTACCTCGATCACGGCGCCTCCACCCGGATGGCGCTGACGATTCGTTCCGTATCCATGAATACGAAACTAGTACAACGAGTAAGAGTTTGCAATGCGTGCCGTGGCCGGCACGGCGGGTGCCGGGGGCGGCGCATCCGACGGCAGGCAGCCTGCAGCCCTTCCGGATGAACTTGCTATAGGGCTGTGACCCGCGCGGACGTCACACTGTCGGGTGGTTCCCCGCGGGGGATGTCAGCGGCCGTACAGCCCATGGATTGCTATCAGGGCCGTGCAGAGTGCTCCGATCCCCATGATCGCCATCGCGGCCATCGCGGCCATCGCGTCCATGTCTGCCCAGCGGAGCCTGGAACTGCTCCGCGGCGCGGCGAGCGCCGTCAGCCGCGTGGCCATCGCGTCCGCTCCGCGCAGGGCCGCGGCCATGGCCGGGAGCGGGGCGATGCCGGCGGCGGTGATCAGGGCGGACCGCACCGCCTGCCGTCCCACCTGGTCCGCCGCGTCCTCGTCGGCCCACCGTTCCAGCGACAGCCGGATCGCGTCGGCCGACCGCCGCACCCACGGGGCGAACCACAGCGCCGCCTCGACCAGGCTCAGCAGGTACAGCCAGAAGCTGTGCCTGGCGCGCAGGTGTGCCGCCTCGTGAGCCAGCACCGCGGTGCGGCCCTGACCGTCCAGCAGGTCCCGCAGGCCATCGCTCAGCACGATCTGCGGGCTGCCGCCGCGGATGCTGTAGGCGACCAGGGCGGGGCTTGGCACGGTCACCACATCGAAGCCCGCCCAGCGCTCGTGTGTGCCGATGCCACCCTCTACCCGCAGCGCGCGCAGCTCGCGCCTGCAGCGCAGGGCCCGCGCGGCGATCATGTACTTGGACACCAGCAGCACGCCCACGGCGAACCACTCGCCGGCCCGGGCGGCCGGGCCACCGCCGTAGACAAAGGCCGCCCAGGCGGGGCAGACCGACCGGGGAAGCAGCCCGAGCACGGCGGGGATGGCGAGCAGGCTCAGCCCGCAGCAGACAACCGCCGCGGCGGCGGCCAGCGCTGCCGCCATGAGCTTCGCACGGTTGCGCGGCGCCAGGCCGGTCTGTGCCGCAGCCTGCTGGCCGCGCCAGCGCAGCCCGACCGCTCCGGCCAGGGCCAGACCGCACACCACGGCCAGGCCGGCGGCGAGCAGGACGGCGGTCACGGCAGGCTCCCGCTGCCGAGCCGGCGCTGCAGCTCAGCCTTGTCCTCGTCGCTCAGGCCGGTGGCGAAGTGCGCCAGGGCCGCGGGCCGGTCGGTGGCCACGGCCAGTACCTCCCCCATCCGCTCGGCCACGAACTGCTCCCGGGTCTGCAGCGGGTGGTAGGAGTACGAATGGCTGGCCTTGCGACGCTGCAGCCGTCCCTTGCGCCACAGCCGTACCAGTACGGTGGTCACCGTCACCAGGCCGACCGGGTGGGCGGGGTCGAGCCGCGCGTGCACGTCGCCGGGCGGCAGCCAGCCGCCGTCGTCCCACAGCACGGTGAGCACGGCCCGCTCGAGGCTGCCCGATGGAGCACGTTTCAGCACGGTCACCGCTCCAGCATGCCAGACATCTGCGCGATCCGGTCTGCGCCGCTGCCCGCCGGTTCGCTGCCGGCCTGCTGCCCACCGGGGCTATCGCGGAACAGCGTGTACGGCGAGATCGCCACCTCCCACAGTGCGAGCATGCCGATCGGGCTGACAAAAGCCGGGGTGTAGTCGTTGCTCAGCCAGTCCGGGATCTCATGCGCGTCCTGCCCGGGGCACATGCTCGGGTTGGGCGGTGACTTCTCGAAGCCGGCGATCCGCGCGTTGCCGCCGGAGTCGGTGACCATGTGCGGGGTTATCCCGCGCCTGGCCCTGATGCCGGCGTACTCGCTTCCGGGCAGCCCCATGTAAACGCGTTGCGTTTCCCTGGGGTACTGCGAGGCGATCTCGGCGGCTCTGATCTGGCTGATGACCGCCTGCTGGATATCGGCCACCGGTGTGCCAGGCGGCAGCGATTGCGCGGTCAGCAGCAGGTGATGCATCACGTTCCGCATGAACATCGTGCCGGCCCGCCGGATGCTCTCCGGGCCGAGCGGGTGGTCGTCGAACGGCCGTTGCGTGTTCCTGGCGTGGGACACCACCTGCATCGTCTGGCGGATGGTGTCTTCAAGCTCCCAGACCGGCGCGTACCGCGCGTAGACGCTCGCCGGATCGCGCGCTTGCTCCGCGATCCTCCGGCCGGCGTCCACGAGCTGGACAACGGCGCACATGTGCGCGTCCTGGCAGGGGTCCTCGTAGCCGACCGCGATCGGCTCCCCGCCGTTCCAGTGCGGTACCACATAGCATCGCGACTCGCCCACTTTGGGCGGTGCCTGGCTGCGCAGGAAGGTGCCGAGCGCGTCCTGGGCGAGCAGGAAGTACGTCACCCCCATCGTCCCGGCCAGCAGTGTCCGGTCCAGCGCGTGCTGCCGGTTCGGCTTGGACGGGACAGGGTGGTAGCTGAGGTTCTCACCGGCCCAGGCCACGGTGGCGGCGGTCTCTTCGGGGCGGCGCAGGAAGGCGTCCGCGACCAGGTAGGACAGCGCCCGGTCGGCTCCTTTCCCGCCCGCCGCGACGATGTCGGCCGCTGATTCTGGCGTCATCACGACCTGGCTCCTTCCGTCGCGCCCGGCGCCTGGCTGCTGTCGCCGAGCAGGGCCCCGAAGAGCTCCGCGGCCAGCGCCTCGGCGCCGGGCTGGTCGAGCACCTCGCCGGTGATCTCCGGATGCTCGGCTGCCCACCGGTGGGCAGAGGCGGCGGAGGTGAAGATGTTGAGGTAGCCGCACACGACCTCCTCTGCCGGTCCCGTACAGCCGGTGTGGCCGGCGTAGAGCACAGCTTCGGCCCGGTCCCAGCGGGCCTGGCCGTCGGCGAAGGTGACCGTGACCGGCGTGCCGGTGAGCGGATCGGCTGTGGTGATCACCGCGTCGGTGCCGAGCATGGGCGGGATCCCCAGCGCGTCCAGAGCGCACATCGAGTACACCGTGGGGCCGTCGGCGATGGCCACCACGTGCGGGGTCGGCCGCACCGAGAACGGGTAGGCCATCCGGATCCGGCCCTGGCCGTCCCGGCCGAGATAGTCGCCGGCCTCCAGTTCGGCCAGCACGTCGTGGCTGTCCAGGCCGAACGGCCGCGCCGCGGCCTCCAGGCCGGCCGGCTCCGGCGGCCCGCCCGTCGTGGCGAAGGCGCGCAGCACGGCCCGGTACACGGCCCGCGGGCCGGGCGGGAGGTCGGGGCGCTTGCCGCCGGCGAGGCCGAGTGGCGACTCGGTGCCGTCAGGTGATGTGGGGTCCCGGTCAGTCATGCTCACGCGGCGCTCCTCCTCTGGCCCTGCTGACTCTGCCTGTCACGATAAACCTCCCCAGGGATGTGAGGCGGTACTCGTTAACCACGGCTGGACCGGACCGGGCGATTATATCAGGATATCCTGTTGCTTTTCGGGACAGTCTGTGTTTACGTTCGATGGGGGTCATAAAGGGGAGCTGGGCAGGGAGGCAACCACTGATGCAAGCCGAGCTGGGCTTCGAACGCTGCTGCGAGATGAACCGGTGACCGGGCCCGTTCTGCTGCCGGATCTGCTGCGTGCTGCGGCCGCCGCGGAGCCGGGCCGGACCGCTCTCATCGTGGACGGCCGCGGATCGATGTCTTATGGCGAGTGGGAGTCACGTTCCAACGTCATCGCCCGCAATCTGGTCCAGCGCGAGGTCGCCGTGGGCGACCGGATCGCTCTTTTTTTCGAGAACGCCGAGTGGCTGGACTTCGCGGCCGCTTACTTCGGCGTGCTCAAGGCCGGCGCGATCGCCGTGCCGCTGTCCAGCCGGTTCACCGGCCAGGAGCTCACCTCCATCCTCGACCGCTGCGCGGCCGTCGGGGTCGTCTGGGCTGAGCACAAGCCGGAGGCGCCCGGATGGGCGGCGACCATGGCCGAGCTCGAAGCGGGGGAGAGCGGGGAGCAGTTCCAGGTCCCGGTGCCGCAGGAGAACATCGCCGAGGTTCTCTACACCTCGGGCACCACCGGGCTGTCCAAGGGCGTGGCGTGCAGGCACGTGCACGCGGTGCGGCCGCTCATCGACGCCAGCTGGCCGCCAGCCTGGTGGCGGGCGTGCGCGGGCAGTGTCTACGTCCACGCCAACGCGATCTCCACTGCGGCCGGGCAACTGCGGCTGCTGGAGCCGCTCGGCCCGCTGCGGATGACCACGCTCGCGCTGCCGGTGTTCGACCCCGACCGGCTCTGCCACCTGATGGCCAGCAACGCAGCCACGGTGGTGCAGCTCGTGCCCTCGATGGCCGGCAGCATCCTGGACACCGGCGCGGCGGGCCGGCATGACCTCAGCTCGGTCCGGGTCGTTTCCGTCGGCTGCGCGCCGCTGCCGACGCCGCTGGTGTCGCCGCTGTCCGCCGCGTTCCCCAGCGCGCGCCTGGTCAACCTGTACGAGCTAACCGAGGCCAGGCATGCCGGTACCGCGTTGGTCTACGACGGCACACGGGCCGACTCGGTAGGGCTGCCCAGGGGTATCACCCAGATCCGGGTGACCAGCGAAACGGGCGAGGAAGTACCGCCCGGCGTGGTGGGGGAGGTCAGGATGCGCTGGCCGGGCCTGCCGCCGCAGCACTACTTCCGCGACGCCGAGGGCACGGCCAGCGTGTTCGTGAAGGGCTGGACCCGGACCGGGGACGCCGGCTACCTCGACGGGAGCGGGTATCTGCACCTCGTCGACCGCCTCAAGGACGTGATCATCAAGGGCGGGATCAACATCGGCTCGCTCGAGGTGGAGAACGCCCTGCGCGAGCACAGGGCGGTCACCGACTGCGCGGTCTTCGGGGTTCCCGACCGGGTGCACGGCGAGGACCTGGCCGCGGCGCTGGTGCTCAGCCAGGCGGTGCCCCTTCGTGACCTCCGCGACTTCTTGCGGTCACGGCTGCCACCGCACAAGATCCCCACTCGCTTCCTCAAGCTGGACAAGCTGCCGCGAAACCGGTCGGGCAAGGTGGTGAAGAACCAGCTCCGCGAGTGGGCCCGCACCGGAACTCGAACCTGAAACAGGACAGAACGCGAACCTGGAACAGGACAGAACGCGAACCTGACCGGCGGCTCAGCGGGACGGGCCGCCACCGGCGAGCCGCTGTATCGCCCGGCAGATGCCGGTCACCATCCCGACACAGCAGCCGATGCAGCCGCCGATTACGCCCCGGTGTGGCTCGGGCTCGGCCGTGGCGACCACGCCCATGCCCTGCCCCGGCAAGTCGGCGAGCACCGCGTCCAGGTCGCCGCGGGTGCGTGCCTGCAGCGCCTGGCGGGTGCGGTCGGCCAGTTCGGCGTCGTCGAGCCGCGCATCGGCATAGGCCGTCTGCAGCCGGTCGACGGCATTGTCCCTGTCGGTGCGGCTCACGCGTATCGCAGGATTCGTTGACGACATGATTATCTCCTCTTTTGGGGTCGCCCGTTCATACCGGGTTCACCGCTGGAATGATTGATTTCGTCGGGCCTGATCTCATCCTGGATGTACTGACATACATTCAGCGGCGGCGAGCAATCCGCCACAAATGCCCGGACCAAATTAACTACTTCGCGGGCACGCGGGTCGGCGCGGTATCGGTGTGTTCGGCCGGCCCGGCTTTCCGAGACGCAGCCGCAATCTATCAAATCGGCCAGCTGAGCCGAAATACGATCTCCGCCGGGAGCCAGCCCCACCGCACAGTCTTCCAGCGTGAGCTCTTGCTCGGTCAGCAGTTCGAGCAGCTGCAGCCGCCCTGGCCGGGACAGCACACGGAAAAGCTTTGCTACCGGCCCATCGCAAGGCGGGCCTCCGGCGCCAGGCGACCAGCTCGCGGCCAGCCTTTCTCCGGTCATCCGCAGCCTCCACTTCCAGCCCTCGCGGGAGCATCCGAGCTATCGTCGGCGACACCCTGTGATAGGCAGTTGACAACCGGTGCCTTTGCTACTGTTTGCCGACGGCAAACGGGATTACCTGACGCCAGGCTCCGGCGCCCAGACCAGTGCCTCGCGGGTACGATGTGGCAATGAGCCTGAAAGCGACGGAGGACCGGGAGGCCGACGATAAGCGAGCCACTGCCGATGAGGCCAATGCCCGCTTCTTCCGCGCCCTCGGCGACCCCACCAGGCTTGCTATTGTCCGGCTTCTCCTCCGCCGGCCGCACACGGTCACCGAACTGGTCCACGAGCTCGGTGTCGGGCAGAGCCGGGTTTCCAACCATCTCGCCTGCCTGCGCTGGTGCCTGTTCGTCACCTCGGAGCGCCGGGGGCGCGAGGTTCTGTACTCGGTGAGCGACCAGCGGCTGCGCCGTCTCCTCGGCGTCGCCGGGGAGATCGTATCCGAGAACGAGGATCACCTCGCCAATACCGGGCGAACCGGACCGCACTGGATCTGACCTCCCTTCGGCACCGTCGGCCCGGCCGGGGTCACCCCCGCCGATGGCTTCGGCAGGGCTGGAAGTCCGGCCGGGCGAGGGCCGGTCACTCCGGCGTCTGCCAGGAACGATCGGCCGATCGCGTTGTCATGGTACGAATAATCTTCCAACTTTGTATCAGGATAACCTGTGATATACGCTGGCCTCACGGCTCCTCCCGGCCGGCCTGAGCTGGCCCATGGCGAGCCCCTTCGACCGCCTGGAGGGAGCGAGTGCAGCCACCACAAGCATCCAGTCCTGAGCCGTCCCTGGCCCACGGCCACGAACCGGGGCTCGTCCCGGTCGGCGGGGCGCGGGCCACAGCACGCCTCTACCCATCGGCACTGTCCGACGGCGGCTGGTATGTGCTGACGACGGACACCCCGGCCGGGGGCGCGGTGTACTCCCCGCCGCCCGGTCACCTGCTGGTGATCCTGGAAGAGCTGCTGACCGGGGACACCGACGTGACCATGAGCCGCCGGCTCAACATGTCGCCGCGAACGTTCAGCAGGCGGGTTGCCGAGCTTCTGGACTATCTCGGGGTCAACACCCGCTTTCAGGCGGGGATGCAGGTGGCGCTGCACGGCTGGGTTCCCCTGGGCGCATACGCGCCGCCGGTCACTCAGCCACATCGAAGAAATCAATCAGCGTATCGTTGACCTGCTCTGGCCGCTCCAGGAAGCCGAGGTGGCCGCAGCCGGTGATCTCAGCGTAACGGCAGCCCGGAATCGCCGCCGCGACCTCCCGGCACAGCACCGGCGGCGTCACCGTGTCCCCGGCGAACGCCATGACCAGGCACGGACGGCTGACCTGGCGCAGCGCCTGCGTCCGGTCCGCAATGATGGTCGCCTCGTACTGCATGGCCGCCCCCGTCCCCCGCACCGAGAAATTCTGGAACAGCGCCAGCCAGTCGGCGGCCAGCCGGTCATCGACCAGGGTCGCGGCCGAGAACAGCTGTGTCACCATCATGACCGCCTCCAGGTCGGACGCTGGGTCCCCCCGCCTGAGCGCAGCGGCATAGGCCCGCGCGAACCTGCCGCGCAGCAGGTCGGTCCGGCACCGGGTGCCGAGCAGTGCCGCCCCCCGCACCAGGTCGGGCCTGGCCAGCGCGAGTTCCTGGCCGACCATCGCGCCGAGTGAGGCGCCGATGACCCGGCACGGCGCGAGCCCGAGTCCGGTGATCACACCGGCGGCGTCGGCGGCCAGGTCGGCCAGCCGGAACGGGGCGCATGGCACGGACG
Organism: Streptosporangiaceae bacterium; assembly: GCA_036495485.1. Classification (GTDB taxonomy): domain Bacteria; phylum Actinomycetota; class Actinomycetes; order Streptosporangiales; family Streptosporangiaceae; genus PALSA-505. The sequence goes on along the minus strand of DASXMU010000062.1, from coordinate 24,673 downwards.
AGGGGGGAGTGCCCCGGCTGTCCATGAGGATGGCCCGGTAGCCCGCGGCCACGATCGCGGGGATCTGATGCATGGCCCATACCCGCCCGCGAGTCGCGGCCGGCGGGATGAGCAGAACGGGTTCACCGCTGCCGTATTCCTCGTAGGCCAAGCGCAATCCCGCCGCCTCGATGACGGGCATAGAACGGTCCCTTCGTGTTCGATCCGCCTGGCCGCTCAGTGCACGCTACGCCTGCGCCGGCTGTCAAGTGCGATGGCGACTTTCTGACAAACGCCGGGCCGACTGGAAATTCCGGCCACCGGTCGGGCGCGGTGGCAACTTCTCGCCAGCTCATCAATGGGCTGTTGTTCTCCCAGTTACGATCGGAGAATCTGGCTGGGGCAACTGCACGGCCATCCGCCAAACAGGCGCCAGGCCACCAGGCGAGTGATCTAAAAGCCAGCTCAAGCGCAGATAGGTCGTACTAATGTTGGAAGATGCGCAGCGTGACGCGATAGCCGTTGTCGGGATGGCGTGCCGTTTTCCCGGCGCGCGCGATACCGAAGAATTCTGGCAGAACCTTGTCGCTGGGACAGCTTCGTTTTCTACTTTTACCGACGACGAACTGCTCGCGGTCGGCGTCGCGGCGCATGAGTTCCGCGACCCGAACTACGTGAAGGTGTCTTCCGTCATCGACGGGGTCGACATGTTCGACGCGTCGTTCTTCGGGGTCAGCCCGCGGGAAGCCGAAATACTTGACCCGCAGCACCGGGTGTTTCTCGAAACCTGTCACACGGCGCTGCAGCGGGCCGGTTACGACGGCTGTTCCGACCGCCGGGAAATCGGCATCTTCGCCGGCTCCCGCACCAACCAGTACGTGAAGAGCAACCTGGCCACCCATCCGGGGCTCAAGCGCGTGGTCGGGGAAATGTCGCTGGTCATCACCAACGACACCGATTATCTGGCCACCGGCGTCGCCTACCGGCTCAACCTGCGCGGTCCCGCGGTGACGTCGGTCACCGCCTGCTCGACATCGCTCGTCGGCATTCATCTCGCCTGCCGGTCATTGCGTGCCGGGGAGTGCGATATCGCGCTGGCCGGCGGGGTCGAGATCCCCATTCCGATGACCCACGGCTACGTTTACAACGAGGGCGGCATCAACTCCCCCGACGGCCAGGTCCGCCCGTTCGACGCGAATGCCCGCGGCACCGTCTTCGGCAGCGGCAGCGGCGCCGTTGCGCTGCGCCGGCTGTCCGACGCACTGGCCGACGGCGACACCATCCAGGCGGTGATTCTGGGGACCGCGGTCAACAACGACGGCTCGGGGAAGCCGGTCTTCGCGGCGCCGAGCAAGGCCGGCCAGACCGCGGTGGTCCTCTCCGCGCTGCGCGACTGCGGCGTCGGCCCGGACACCATCGGCTTCGTCGAGGCGCACGGAACCGGCACGATCGTGGGCGACCCGATCGAGATCGCCGCCCTGACCGAGGCCTACCGTCAGTACACCCAGCGCACCGGTTACTGCGCGGTCGCCTCGGTGAAGGGGAACGTCGGCCACCTCGGCGCGGCCGCCGGGATCTGCGGCTTCATCAAGGCGGCCCGCTGCGTGTCCGAAGGCATCCTGCCGGCCAGCCTGAACTTCGACGAGCCGAACCCGGCCATCGACTTCGGCGACACCCCGTTCTACGTCAACACCTCGCTCGGCAAGTGGCCCGACACCGGTCTGCCGCGCCGGGCCGGGGTGAGCGCCTTCGGCGTCGGCGGGACCAATGCGCACGTGATCATCGAAGCGCCGCCACCGCCCCAGCCGGCCGACGAGGGACGCAGGCCGTACCAGCTGCTGGCCCTGTCCGCCCGCACCGCGGGCGCGCTGGACACCGCGGCCGCCGAGCTCGGCGAGCACATCGCCGAGATGACCGGGGAGCTGGCTGACGCCGCCTACACCCTGAACCTGGGCCGTGCCGGGCTTCCGGTCCGGCGGTTCGTGGTGGCCAGGGACCGGGCCGAGGCAGCCGCCAGGCTCAGCGACACCGGCGCGCTGCCGGCCGCCAGGACGCTCCCGGCCGGGACGCAGCGCCGCGCCGCGTTCCTGTTCCCCGGGCAGGGCGCCCAGTACCAGGGCATGGCCCGCGACCTGTACGTCACCGAGCCCACCTTCGCCGCCGAGATCGACCGGTGCGCCGCGGTGCTGGCCAGCTCGCACCAGCTCGACCTGCTGAACGTTCTGTTCCGCAGCCAGCTCAACTCGGATGCCACCGGCGGGATCGGCCAGACCAAGGTGACCCAGCCCGCCATGTTCGCCGTCGAGTACGCGCTCGCCATGCTGCTGCGGGAATGGGGCGTCGAACCGGCTGCCATGGCCGGGCACAGTATCGGCGAGTACGTCGCCGCCAGCCTGGCCGGGGTGATCGACCCGGACGACGCGGTGCGGCTGGTGGCCGACCGCGGCGCGCTGATGCAGGCGATGCCGGCGGGCTCGATGCTCGCGATCACGCTGCCCGAGGAGCTGCTGCTGCCGATGCTCCCCCCCGGGGTGGACCTCGCCGCGGTCAACGCGCCCGGCTTGTGCGTGGTCTCGGGCACCGACGAGGACATCGCCGAGCTGCAGGCGATGCTCACCCGGCAGGGGGTCGGCACCCGCCCGCTGCGCACCTCGCATGCCTTCCACTCGCACATGATGGATCCCGTCCTCGCCCCGTTCGGGGACCGGGTCGCCGAGCTGACGCTGCGCCCGCCGCAGATCCCCTACGTGTCCAACGTCACCGGCAACTGGATCCGCGACGAGGAGGCCACCGACCCCGAGTACTGGGTCAGGCAGTTGCGCTGCTGCGTCCGCTTCTCCGACACCCTGCGGCTGCTCATCGGCACCGGCGAGTACGTGTTCGCCGAGGTCGGCCCGGGCCGGGTGCTGACCGGCCTGGTCGGCGCCCAGGAGCAGCCCGCCGGGTCGGGCCGGCCCGCGCCCACGGCGATCCCCACCATGCGCGGTGCCACCGACGACCTGGACGACGCCGCGGTGCTGCTGGAGTCGCTGGGGCACCTGTGGGCGGCCGGCGCCCCGGTCGGCTGGGAGCGGTTCTGGTCCGGCGAGCAGCGCCGCCGGATACCGCTGCCCGCCTACCCCTACGAACGCCGCCGGTTCTGGATCGGGCGCAACACCGATGACGCCGCCCCGGCCGGCGCCAGCGAAGACACCGGCCCGTTCTTCCTCCCGGCCTGGCGGGAGAGCCCGCTGGACGCCGCCGGGTCCTGGCAGCCTGACACCGAGGCGCTGTGGGTGGTGTTCAGGCTTCCCGGTGACCCGCGGATCGGCGGCCTGGTCGGGCTGCTCCGCGAGGCGGGCGCGGAGGTGATCGTCGCCGAGCCGGGTGAGAGCTACGCGGCCGGCCCGGACGGCACGTACGTGCTCGCGGTGGACGATCTGGCCAGCTACGGCGAGCTGCTGGCCGCCATCGTGGCCAGGAACCCGGATAGCGTGCGGCTGGTGCACGCCTGGACGGCGGACGAGCCGGCCCGTGGCGAGGCCGAGGCGCGCTCGGCTGACCAGACCCTCGACCGCGGCTTCTTCAGCGTGCTCACCACCATCCAGGCGGCCGCCAGGCTGCTCGGCGGCACCCCGGTCGACGTCTGCGTCGTCACCGGTGGCATGCAGGACGTGGCCGGGACCGGGAACATCGAGCCGGCCAAGTCCGCGGTGCTCGGGCTGGTGAAGGTCGTCGCCAAGGAGTTCGACCAGATCCGCTGCCGGAGCGTGGACATCGACGTGACGGCGGCGCCCGCCGGGCTGATCGCCGCCCAGCTGCTGGCCGAGCTGGCCGTGGCGCCCGGCACCGACCTGGTCGCCTACCGCGGCCGGAAGCGCTGGACCTGGTCCTATTCCACCGTCCGGCCGCAGTCTGCACCGGGGATCCCAGCGGTGCTGCGGGAGCGCGGCGTCTACATGATCACCGGTGGTTTCGGCGGCCTCGGCCAGGTGCTCGCCATCCAGCTCGCCGAGCTGGTCCACGCCCGGCTGGTGCTGATCGGGCGCAACGGAGTGCCGGACCGCAACGAGTGGGAGGCACTGCTCGAAGGGGCAGCCGAGAGCGACCCGGCCGCCCGCCGGGTGCGCGCCGTCCGTGCGATCGAGGAGGCCGGCGGCGACGTGCTCGTCTGCGCTGCCGACATCGCCGACGAAGCCCGCATGCGGGCCGTCCGGGTGGAGATAGAGGCCACTTTCGGGCCGGTGGACGGCATCTTCCATCTGGCTGCGGTGGCCGGCGGCGGCATGCTCGAAGCCCGCCCGCGGGCAGCCGCCGAGCAGGTGCTGCGTCCCAAGGTCGCCGGTACCTACGTCCTCGAAGACGTCTTCCACCCGGAGCTGTACGTGCTGTACTCCTCCACCGCGGTGATCGCCGGCGACTTCGGGCTCGGCGACTACTCCGGCGCGAACGCGGTGCTTGACGCGTTCGCCCAGGCGCACTGGGAAGACGGGCGGCACGTGGTGTCGATCAACTGGCCGCCGTGGAACGACATCGGCATGGCCTTCGAGATCCACGGCCCCGGCGTGCTGCGGGATCTCGAACTGGGCAGCCCGACCCCGGTCAGCCACCCGATGCTCCGCGCCCGGCGCGGCGAGGGGACCGACGTGGTCGCCTTCGACCTCGAGCTGGATCCCAGCCTGTGGGTGCTGGCCGAGCACCGGATGGACGAGTCCCCGGCCATGCCGGGCACCGGGATCGTCGAGCTGATCCGCGCGGCCTTCCAGGAGCTCACCGGCAACGACACCGCCGACATCAGGGATCTCATGTTCCCGCGGCTGCTGTCCGCCAAGCCGGGGATCGAGGCCACCGCCGAAATGCGCCGCACGCCGGACGGCGGGTACACCTTCACCCTCACCGGCGGCCTGCCCAGCCGCCCGGCCGAGCAGTTCGCCCGTGGCCGGGTCTACCCCGTCGAGCCCGGTCCCGCTCCGGTGCACGACCTCGCCGCGCTCCGGGCCGGCCACGACGGAACCTGGCAGGACACCACCCCCGGCTATGAGCCCCGGATCGGGCCGATGGCGTTCGGCAAGCGCTGGGACGCGATCAGTGCCCGGCAGACCGCCGGCGACTTCGACATCGTGGACCTGCGGCTGCCCGCCGAGTTCGCCGGTGACACCGGCGAGTACGTCGTGCACCCGGCCGTCTTCGACGCGGCCGGCGCCTTCGGGATGAGCAGGCTGGGGGAGGCCAAGTACCTGCCGTTCGGCTACGACCGGGTGATCGTGCGCGGCCGCATCCCGCAGGCCTGCCACAGCCTGATCCACCACCTGGACGACACCCAGGGCGAGCTCACCCGCATCGACCTGACCGTCGTGGCCGGGGACGGGGCGGAACTGGTCGCGGTCGAGGGCTACAGCCTGCTCCGGGTCGGCGAGGACGGGACCTCCGACGCGGTGGCGAAGGTGGCCACCACCACCCCCACCGCCGCTGCCCCCACCACCGACCGCCCGGCCGCCGCGGACAACCGCCCGGCCATCGATGACCCGGTGATGACGCTGATCCGCGAGGCCAACGAGGAGAGCAGCGTCACCTCGGCCGAAGGCAGGGAGGCGCTGCGGCTCATGCTCGCCGCCGATCTAGGGCCCCAGGTGATCCTCTGCCCGGGTGGCATACCCGAGCGGCTGCGCCGGGCCAGCCGGCTGACCCGCTCGCTGCTGGCCGAACGGCTCAGCAGCGTGCAGTCCGGTGAGGCGGTCACCCGCAACCTCGCCACCCCGTTCATGCCGCCCGAGTCGGAGGCCGAGGTGGCGATCGCCGGGCTGTGGCGGGACGCGATCGGGCTCGACCAGGTCGGCATCGATGACAACTTCCTCGAGCTCGGCGGGGACTCGCTGGTAGCCGTGCAGCTCGTCGGCCGGATCTCGCAGCGGTTCAGCGCCGACGTGTCCGTCGCCCAGCTCTTTGAACACCCCACAGTCCGTGCCCTGGCCGTCTCGATCGGGACCGCCGGGCCGCAGGCGCAGGCCGGTCAGCCTGCCTGAAATGAGTGGATAGATGAAGCCTCGAATCAGCGTCACCATCGATCAGATCGACCTGTCGCTCGGCGCCATACTCGAAGAGGCGGACATCGCGGCGAAAACCGGGGTGGACGGCCTGTGGGTGTCCCAGCTCCCGAACCAGCGGGACGCCGCCATGCTGCTGGCCGGCATCGCCGCCCGCACGCCGGAGGTGACGATCGGCACCGGAGTGACGCCGATCTACCAGAGCCCGCCGGTCGTCATGGCGCAGACGGCGATGACCCTGGACGAGATCTGCGGCAACCGGTTCGTGCTCGGCATCGGCCGCGGCCACCGGCTGGTCGGCGACTGGATGATCGGCGGCAAGTACGCCGCGACGAGCGTGCCCATGCGCGAATACCTGACGATCCTGACCTCGCTCATCCGTGAGGGCGAGGTGGCCACGACCGGATCCTGGTTCAGCGGCCGCGGTCTGTACAGTGCACCCCGCCGCTCGCGGCTGCCCGTCTACGTGGGCGCGTTCGGCCCGCGGATGCTGGAGCTGGCCGGCGAGCTGGCCGACGGGGTGATCCTGTGGCTGTGCTCGCCCACCTACATCCGCGACGTCGCCATGCCGGCCCTGCGGGCCGGCTGGGCGCGCCGGGACGGCGATCACACCGGGTTCGAGGTGGTGGCCATGATGCCGGCCGTCGCGTCGGACCGGCCCACCGTGGATCGCGAGTGCGCCAGGGATGTGCTCAACGGGTACCTCAGGGTGGAGAACTACCAGAAGCTGCTGCGGGCCACCGGGTTCGCCGACGAGGTCAAGGCGCTGCGGGCCAGCGACTCGATGATCGAAGAGCTGTGCGCGGTCGGCAGCAGGGAAGTGATCCAGGAGCGGATCGCCGCCTTCTGCGAGGCCGGGGTCACCGAGATAGCGGTATCACCGTCGGCCGAGAAGTACTTCGCCGCCACCCTGGAAGCAGCGGTCGGCTAGCCAGGCCAGCACTGCGCCCGAAAGCCGGCCGACTGAGGTCGGCCGGCTTTCGGGCAGTGGGCCGCTTTGAGCCGTCACTCAGCTTGCGGGGTCACCCGGTCCAGCTCCGGTCACCAGCCCATGTCGTGGTTGTGGCAGTGCCGGCAGTCTTTGGGGGGCGCTGCCACAACGACGGCATCGGCCGCTGCGCCCGGCCCGCTCGTTAGCCGGGGAGCACATGTACCGCGGCCATCGGGGGCTGCGACGGCTGACTGCCCGAGGACGAAGCGTCCCGCCGATCCCCGGACTGACCCACTGCCGGCTAGCGGGCGTTCTCGTGCCGGAAGATCGTCGTGGCCAGCCACACGCAGACCAGCGCCATCCCGGCCGCGACCGCCAGCCCTTCCGTCATCGTCGCGCCGCCGTAGTGGTTCATGTAGGCCTGCCGCATCGCGTCGATGATGTAGCGGAACGGCGAGGCGCTGCCGATGGCCTGCAGCCAGCCCGGCCCGACGGTCAGCGGGAGCATGATGCCCGACAGCAGGATGACCGGCATGATCAGCAGGTTGAGCCCGGAGGCGAGGACGGATTCGCTCTTGGTGAGCAGGCCGATGCCGTAGGACAGCGCCGACAGGCTGATCGCGACCAGGGCGATGAACCCCAGGCCGATCGCGATCCCGGCGAGCGGCGCCCGCAGCCCGAACGCGGTCCCCAGCCCGATCAGCATGACCGACTGGACGAGCAGCACGAACACGTCGCGCAGCACCCGCCCGGTCAGGATGGCCAGCCTGCTCACCATCGTGACCCTGAGCCGGTCGACCACTCCGTACCGCCAGTCCGAGACGATCGAGAACCCCACCGAGGCCGACCCGAACAGGCCGAGCTGGATCAGCAGGCCGGGCACGAAGTACCCGTACGCGTTGCCCACGCCGCCGACCAGGCCGCGGTTGAACACGCTGGCGAACAGCGGGCCGAAGAAGGCCAGGAACATGACCGGCTGCAGCAGGCTGATGACGGTCCAGACCGGATTGCGCAGGGACAGCCGCATCTGGCGCCAGAAGATCAGCCCCGTGTCGTGTGCGAAGTTCATCCCGCCACCTCCTCCCGCTCGCGGGCCGCCGCCCGCTCGCCCAGCTCTGCGAACTCGCTGTGGTCGCCGGGGAATTCGCTGTGCTCGCCGGGTTCGAGGGCCACGGCGGGCGCCGGCCCGTCCGGCCCGATCCCGGCGGGCGCCGGCCCGTCCTGCCCGCTGGGGGACCCGTCGCGCAGGCAGCGCCCGGTCAAGGTCAGGAACACGTCGTCCAGGGTGGGGCTGACCAGCTGGATGGACGTCAGCGTGACGCCGGCCGCGTCCAGGATCCGGACCAGCTCGGGGATGGCCCGCCCGCCCTGCTGGACGGTCACCCGCAGGGTGCCGCCGTCCCGGGCGATCTCCCCGATGCCGAGCCGCCCGCCGAGCGCCGCCTGTACGAGACCAGGATCACCGTCCACGTGCAGCGTGATGACGTCGCCGGAGACACGCTGCTTCAGGTCCTCGGGCCGGCCCTCGGCGATCACCTTTCCGTGGTCGATGACCAGCACCCGGTCGCAGAGCGCGTCCGCCTCGTCGAGGTAGTGCGTGGAGAGGAACACTGTGGCGCCGAAGTCTTCCCTGAGCCTGCGGATGTGCTCCCACAGGTTGCTGCGGCTCTGCGGGTCGAGGCCGGTGCTCGGCTCGTCCAGGAAGATGACCCGGGGCGAGTGCACCAGGCCGAGCGCGATATCCAGCCTGCGGCGCTGCCCGCCGGACAGCGTCTTGATCAGCCGGCGCTCGAACCCGGACAGATCGAGTTGCCTGATGAGCATCTCCGCCCGCCGCACGGACTCGGCGGCCGGTTTGCGGTAGAGCTTGCCCTGCAGCACCAGTTCCTCGCGCGGCGTCGAGTTCGGGTCGGAGCCACCGCCCACCGCGCCGACCGCCTGCGGGACGAAACCGATGCCCGCCCGCACGCCGACCGGATCCCGCAGCAGATCGGCGCCTACCACCCTGGCGGTTCCGCAGGTCGGCCGCAGCAGCGTGGTGAGCATCCGGAAGGTGGTCGTCTTCCCGGCCCCGTTGGGGCCGAGGAACCCGACGATCTCCCCCGCTGCGACGGACAGGTCGACACCGGAGACGGCCGCCACGGTCCCGCGTTTGCTCTTGAAGGTACGGCCCAGCCCGCGAGATTCGATAATCGCCATAAGTCCTCCCGCGCCAACTAAGGTTCCGCCGGGCGGGAAAACCGCTAGCCCGGGCTTGGCCTCTGGCGGCATTATTTGCTTCCGTCGAGTCTGGCTGACCCTTGAAGTCTGTCATCCGCAACAGCTTCGTACCAGGAAACAGAGTCGTATCGAGTTCGCCCTGGCGAGAACTCGCCAGCGTTCTTCCAGGTCCGCGCTGGCGAGAACTCGCCAGCGCCCTTCCATTTCGATCCGGCCGATGGCACCGTCATTCTCATGCACAACAACTGCGCATGACGTGCTGTCCTGCGCAGGACTCAACTGGCAGAGACTCAACTCGCCAGGATCGAAAGAGGTCATCAGGATGTCGATAGCTTGCTACCAGCCTGCCTGCCGGGTGGTGAAGTCGATATGACTGGGCAATGCGTCCTTCCGGCGTCATCGGTAACTCTGGGACCGATCACTGACGAGGATTATAAATTGCTCTCGCAGTGGGCTGCCTCGACGTCGTGGATATACGCCAGCGGGTCACAGCAGTATCTCAGCCCGGATGATTTCAAGAAGTTCATCGGGAATGCCAGGGATCAATTTCTCATGGTGCGCGCCCGTGACGGGCGGGCCATCGGGGCAGTCAGCTGGCGGACCGCAAAGTATCCGGCCAGCTTCGAGATCGGGGCGATGATCGGTGATGCCACACGCTGGCAGAGCGGCTTCGGGATCGAGTCGCTCATGGCTCTTATCGGCAAGCTCTTCGACACCCAGCACGCGCACCGGGTCGAGTTTATCTGCGGGGCGTTCAACAAGGCCGCGATCCAGGCCTGCTGCTCCGGGCTGATCCAGATCGAAGGTGTGCTGCGGGATTACTATTTCGTCGATGGCACCTACCAGGATGCGGTCATTGGGTCGATACTCAGAGACGAGTACTACTCGATGACCCCGGCCGGGGAATCCGTGCCGAACGCGGAGAAGGAGGAAGCCCGTAATATTCTCCGCGAGCATCTGACCAAAAATCCTATTGAGCTGCGCAAGCAGTAGCCACCGAGGACCTAGAATGAGCACAGAACTGCGCCAGGGAAGCACACTCCGCCAGGTATTCCCGGCTGGCGATATTTACGCGGTCTGCGACTGCGGAGCGCTGGAGGCCGGAGCCAGGGACTATGGGCTGATGACTCTTTCGCTGGCCGAGCTGATAGCGGAGGAGCCGGGGCTTCCGGCCGGAGCGAATGTCGTCCTGTTCCTGCGGCACAATCTGGTGAGCGCCGACCTCAGGAAGCGGTTCCGCCAGGCGGCCGTTCTGGTGGTCCCGATCGCCAGCTTCGACCAGTCGCTCGAAGCGGCGCTTTACACCCAGAAGCTGGCGATGCGCATGGACTACGTCTCCGCTTGCGCGCAGGGGCGTTACTGGGTGGACCAGCTCACGAACCAGGGGGGGGAGCTTGTTTTCACCACCTCCGGCACACAGCAGCCGGCCCCCGGAGCCGATCGCACCGACCTGGTCTGCTCGTTCTCCGACAGCCTCAGCGCCGGAACCTGGCTCGAACCCGTGATCACACCCGGGCAGTGGGTCAGCGTCGGCAGCATCTGCGAGATATCCATGACCTTCCGGCCGGCTCCCGGCCGGCCCATGCCGTACACACTCAACGGCACCGCCGTAGCCTCCGGCGTTCTGGTGGCGCGTGATCCGCGTTTCACCGAGGACGGCGACCGGCGTATCAAGGCGGCCGGCGAACTGCGCCGTGAACTCGTCGCCGCCGGGCCGGTCAGCCTGCGCCTCGAGAACAGCATGCTCACCGAAGTCCGGGCCTCCGGCAAGGATTTCACCGACGCTGTCCGCGAGGCCACCAATCCGGACTATGACCTACGTGCCCTGGAACTGGGGATCGGCACGAACGAGAGCCTGCTGCCCCAAGTGGAGTGGCAGTTCAATTCACAGATGAACGAGGGAGCGGGCCCAGTGCATCTGGGCTTCGGAGAGGGTCTCACGGGAGCGCACATGGACTTTATCGTGGCGCAGAGTGCCCACCGATTCGCGGCCTCGCTCTGAAAGCTGCTCCGGCGCCTGCCGTGGCCCCGGAGCCAACGAACTTGAGGGAAAGGAGGTGAATGTTATGCGTAAGCTGGACCTTCCTATGCAGTCGTGGTCGGTTGATGAGGCAGAACGGACTGACACGCCGGAGACCGAGAAGGACGAGACCACCTACCGCTCCTTCCACTACGCGGGCGTCTAACCAACACCGGTGACCAGAGGTGGCGGGTTACAACCCCGCCACCTCTGGCCTGGAGTGCCATTCGAGACCGGAGCGTTATGCAAAACCGCATCGAGTGCGGGCCCGGCGGGCCCGGACGAGCGGTCGGCTAAGGTCCGGCCGTGATTACCTGGGCAGGTCATGTTGGCAACGCGACATTGCATGAAGCACAGTCTGCGGTGTGCCACCGGGCAGATAGAGCTACATAATGCGACCTTCGCATAACACGCACGGTCTGGAATGTTATCCAGACAGCATGCTGAGACAGATCGACATATCGATCGATCCATTTAAAGGGGCGATCATGACGCACGCGGATCCGCTACATCTCGATGCCACGACGCGTGCAGAACTTTGGCAGGCGGTCGGTGAGGCGATCGAGGCCTATTACCGCGATGTGCGGTACCTCGACGCGGACATCACCGTCGATGCGGATGAAGCCCGGGCGGTGGTGGAGCGGTTCGACTTTGCCACCCCGATGCAGCCGGGAGAGGCGATCCAGCGCGTTGTGTCGGACATGCGCAGGCTTCAGGCGCATGTCATGCATCCGCGCAACTTCGGCATGTTCGATCCCGCCCCGACGGCGATGGGAGTAGTGGCCCAGGCATTGGTCGCCGCCTTCAACCCATGCCTGGCATCACGGGTTGGCAGCCCATTCGGGGTGGAGGCCGAACGCTTTCTCATCGAGAAGTTCGCCGAACTGTTCGGCTATTCATCCCAATCCGCGGACGGTGTCATCACCTCGGGCGGTTCGGAGGCGAACCTCACCGGCCTGCTGCTGGCACTGGCTGCCCGCTTTCCTGGCCACCGCGAGCGCGGCCTGCTCGCCATCGGCGGCCAGCCGATGGTCTATGTGACCAGTCACGCCCACCCGGCCACGCTCAAGGCGGTAGCGGTGACCGGGCTGGGAACCGACGCGGTCCGCCGGGTGCCGACCGACCCCTGGCACCGGATGGACCCGGCGGCGCTTGACAGCATGATCCGCGCCGATCTGGCCGCCGGGCATATTCCGCTCATGGTCGTCGCGACCGCGGGCACCACCGACATCGGTGTCATCGACCCGATCGGGGAGCTGGCCGACGTGGCAGCCGAGCATGGAGTCTGGCTTCACCTCGACGCCGCCTGGGGCGGCGCACTGGTGCTGCTGCCCGAGCTGCGCGACGCGCTCGGCGAGACTGCCAGGGTGGACTCGATCACGTTCGACCCACACAAGTGGCTGTCGGTCCCGATGGGCTGTGGAATGCTCCTCACCCGCCATCCGGGGCTGCTCGACCAGGCATTCGGCGTCACCACGCCGTTTCTGGCCGGCCGGGAGGAGCGCGGGGTCGACCCGCACACCCGGTCCATCCGCTGGTCGCGCGACTTCGCCGGGCTCAAGCTGCTGCTGTCCCTGGCCGTGGCCGGCTGGCCGGGCTACGAGGAGGCGCTGCGCCGCCAGGTCCTGCTGGCCCGCAGACTGCGCGATGGCCTGTGCCGCGACGGGTGGACGATCACCAACGACACGCCGCTGCCGGTCGTCTGCTTCGTCGATGCCGACGGTCAGTCCGAAGGCCTGACCGCCTCGATCGCGGACGCGGTCAACAAGTCGGGGGAGGCCCGTATCTTCGTGGTCCAGGCCGGGGATCAGGTCGTGCTGCGGGCGTGTGTCACCAACTACGGCACCACCGCCGACGACATCGATCTGCTGATCAAACTGCTCGGCCGGGTCCGGACCGACGCCAGGTCCGGTGTGTTCGGGCAGCCCAATCCGGAACAGCTTGTCCAATGACCTATTACCAGGATGCAGTCATGAAAGAGATGCGGGACTCTACCGAAGCAGCAAGGAATGGACAGGAGCTGCGGGCGCGTATGCGCGAGGAAGGTTATCTCCTCATCCGCGGAGTCATCGACCAGGAACTGCTCGGCCAGGTCAGGTCGGACGTCCTGGGCACTTTGCACCGGGCCGGCTGGATAGCCGCCGACGGATCGCTGAAGCCACTGGTCAACGGCCAGGAGGATCCACGGTACTGGGACGGGTTCGCCGGCGTGCAGGCGGTGGAGTCGTTCCACCGGATGGCGTTCGACAGCCGCCTGCAGGCGATCATGTCGGCGCTCGCCGGGCCGGACGTCTACCCGTGGCCGGGCAAGTCGCCCTACATCATGTGGCCGGAGGGCATGGGTGGCGCTAACACGAAGCCTCATCAGGAAGGCTGCCGCTGGTCGACGGACATCCTGTCCACCTGGGTCTCGCTCGGCCAGACACCGGTGCAGCAGGGCGGCCTCGCCGTACTGCCGGAAACGCAGAGCGTCGGGTACCTGGACGACTACGGCTACGGGAAGTTCGAGTTCGGCCCGGACTGGGTGACGGCCTCGTTCGAGCCGGGTGACATCGTGATCTTCCACAACTTCACCGTGCACGGCAGCCTGCGTAACCAGACCGATTCGCTGCGCCTGTCCTGCGCGTTCAAGTGGCAGTCGGCCGGCCACCCGGCTCCGGCCGAGGCAGCGCTGCCGGTCCGCTATCCCCAGGTGCCGGACTGGGACTCGCTCACCGCCGGCTGGTCGTCCCGGCGCTGGGTCACGCCGCCGCCGGGCGCCACCTTCCTCGCCGTCCCACCCGGCCAGCCCGTCCCTTCGATGTCATGAGCCAGCCGTCGATCGCCGGAGCGAAGCTGACCCACGACAGCGCCGTCGCGCTCATCAGGGGCAACAAGCTGGAGTACGTCGCCGAGCTGGAGAAGACCGGCAACCGCGCCCGCTACGCCACGATCGAGCGGCTGGAACAGGTGGCCGAGCTGCTCGCACAGAGCAGCGTGCCGCCGCAGGACATCGATTCATGGGTGCTCGACGGCTGGCTGTCCCAGACCGAACGGGTGAGCGAGCCGTCGGACGAGGTGCCGCTGTCACCCAGCCTGGTCGTCCAGGCGGGCAGCAGGCCGGTCGAGCTGCCGGTGGCCACCTACCGCGAGCTCGATGGCCAGCCTCCGCTGGACGGGATCTCCGTCGCCAGCCCGTTCCCCGGCATCTCCGATTCCTACCGGAGCCACCATCACAGCACCGGTCATCTGGCCGGCGGCTACTGCACCAGCCCGTTTGCGGCGGCCGAACGCACCGCGGCGGTGCTGGTCTGGGACGGTGGCGTCGGCCCCCGGCTGTACGTCGTCGACCCGGGCCGCCGGGCCGTTCGCGGCCTGGGCGCGGTGCTGCCGCTCAAGGGCAACGTGTACGCCGAGGTGATGTCCCGGTTCCCGCCGTTCCGCCCACCGGACGACGCGGACGACGACTTTCTCGCCCGGCACGAGCTGTCCGTGCCAGGCAAGGCGATGGCCTACGCCGGCCTTGGCACCCTCAGCCGCGAGCTGCTTGCCGAGATGTCCGGGATCTACGCGCGGCTGGTCCAGCGTGAGCTGTTCGTCCGGCTGCCGTTCGCGCTGGCCGACGCGGTCGAGGAAGCCGCGGGCCGGCTGGGCGTCAGCAGCGCGGACGCGATCAACACCTGGCAGACATTCCTGGGCAACCTGCTCGAGGACGAGCTGGGCGCCCGGGTGGCGCGGCACGAGCTGACCGGCATGCCGCTCGTGCTGACCGGTGGCTGCGCGCTGAACATCACCTGGAACTCCCAGCTGCGCGACAGCGGCCGGTTCGGCGACGTCTGGGTGCCGCCGTTCCCCAACGACTCGGGGTCCGCACTGGGCGCCGCCTGTGCCGAGATGATGCGTACCGGCGACCGGTGGAGCCTGGACTGGGACGTCTACCGTGGCCCGTGCCTGCGCGACGAGCCGATCCCGCCGGGCTGGGCCGGGCGCCGCGCCGGGCTGGCCGACGTGGCCGGTCTGCTGCACAGCGGAACCCCCGTCCTGGTCATGCATGGCCAGGCGGAGCTCGGCCCCCGCGCGCTCGGCCACCGCAGCATTCTCGCCCCGGCCACCGACCTGGGGATGCGCGACTTCCTCAACGAGGTGAAGCGGCGCGAGCCCTACCGCCCGGTGGCGCCCATCTGCCTGGAGGAGCGGGCCAGCGAGGTGTTCGACCCGGGCGGGCGGGATCCGTACATGATCTTCCAGCACCGCATCCGCCCGGACTGGGCCGGCCGGATCCCGGCGGTCTCCCACGTCGACGGCACGGCCCGCCTGCAGACCGTGTCCGAGGCGGACGAGCCCACCATCCACGAGCTGCTGCGCTGTTACCAGCGGCTGAGCGGGATCCCGGTGCTGTGCAACACCAGCGCGAACCACCCCGGGCGCGGCTTCTTCCCGAGCGTCGCGGCCGCGCTCGCATGGGGCGGTATCGAGCACGTGTGGTCCGAGGGAACGCTCTATACCCGCACCGGCCCCGCGGCCGGATAGCCGCCCGGCGCCGCCCGGGTCCGGTCTTCTTTCTTTCCGTCATAAAATCTGTCTAAGCGGATGCGGCGGAGGAGGTCGGCGATGAGCGGAGAGCAGGCCGGCTGGGCGGTGACCGCGCTGCCTGCCACGATCACTCCTGAGGTCGTGGCCAGGTTCTTCCGTGCGCTGAGCGACCCGACCAGGCTGCGGCTGCTGGAGTTCCTGCTCGACACCGAGCACACGGTGACCGAGTGCGTCGAGCACGTCGGCCTGTCTCAGGGCCGGGTGTCCACCCACCTCGCCTGCCTGGCCGACTGCTGCTACGTGCAGGCACGCCGTCAGGGCAGGTATGCCTACTACAAGGTTTCCGACCCGCGGGTGGCCAGGCTGGTGACGCTGGCCCACGCCCTCGCCGCCGACAATGCCGGCGCCCTGGCCGTGTGCGAACGCATCGACGTCGGCGTGCCCGGCGGGTGAGCGGCCCGGCCTGCCCGGCGGCTGAGCGCTCCGGGTTCAGGGCAGGTCTTCCCCGGCGGCCAGGCAGGACCTGAACCAGGCGATCGTCTTGCTCAGGCCCTTCTCGATGGGAGTTTCCGCCTCCCAGCCGAGCAGGTTCTGGGCCAGGCTGATATCGGGACGGCGCACCTCTGGGTCGTCGACCGGTCGGCCGACGAACTCGATCGGCACGTCGGATCCGGTCATGTCCCGGATGCGGCGGGCCAGATCGAGAATGCTCATCTCCTTGGGGTTGCCGATATTCACCGGGCCAGAGTGATCGGAGGCGGCCAGCGCCAGAATTCCCCGGACGGTGTCATCCACATAGCACAGCGAACGGGTCTGGCTGCCATCCCCGGCGACCGTGATCGGTTCTCCGGCGAGAGTCTGGCGGATGAAGGTGGGAATGGCCCGCCCATCGCCCGGCCGCATCCGCGGGCCAAAGGAGTTGAAGATCCGGACGATCGCGGTGTTCACCTGGCCGCTGGTCCGGTACGCGGTGGTCAGCGCTTCGGCATAGCGCTTGGCCTCGTCGTACACGCCGCGGGGGCCTATCGGGTTGACATTGCCCCAGTACGTCTCCTGCTGCGGGTGCTCCAGCGGGTCTCCGTACACCTCGGAGGTCGAGGCGAGCACGAACCTGGCATTCTTTTCCCTGGCCAGGCCAAGGGCGTGCAGCGTGCCCAGGCTGCCGACCTTCAGGGTCTGGATGGGCAGCCGCAGATAATCGACCGGTGAGGCTGGTGAGGCGAAATGCAACACCAGATCAACGTCGCCGGGGACGTGAACATAATCGGTGACATCGCAGCGCACCAACCGGAACTGCACGTCGGGCAGCAGATGAGCGACGTTGTCCGGCATTCCGGTGAGGAAGTTGTCCAGGCAGACCACCTGCACGCCATGGGTAAGCAGGGTCTCGCACAGATGGGAACCAAGAAAACCCGCGCCACCCGTGACGACCGCACGCCGGAATTTTCCAGCCGAAAGAGAAGTGGTCATAGCAGAGCCTCCGTGGTGCGCTCTCGACCGCTTGCCACATACCGGCCGGATCATCGACGTTGCCCGGATAGCATATCTAATTTCCGCCGGTGATCGGGTTCCCGGTCGACAAATTACCATCGGCAGGGACATAACCCGACAATTCGTGCACGGTCTCGCTTTGTGGCTTCCCCCGATGCGCACCGTTAGGATGAGCGGAGCGTGACCAGTTTCATGATCTATGACGGTTGACGTGGTCCGGTCCTGCCGGGGAGGAATGCCGTGGTGTATGCGGGTCGGCGGCTGACCCAGTTCAGCAGCGGCGCTGGTTGAGCATGTAAGTTCGCGCCCAGCGAACTGGCGCAGGTTCTGCGCTCCCTGACACCTGTGGTCCATCCGGATCTGATCGTCGGCACCGAGACCGGGGACGACGCGGCGGTCTGGCGGATCGGCGATGACCGCGCACTGGTGGTGACCGCCGACTTCATCACGCCGGTCGTCGACGAGGCCCGGATCTGGGGCAAGGTCGCGGCCGCCAACTCGGTCTCCGATGTCTACGCGATGGGCGGACGGCCACTGTTCGCGCTCAACCTGGTCGGCTGGAACAGCCACGAGCTGCCCACCGAACTCCTCGGCGAGGTGCTCTCCGGCGCAGCCGAGATCGGTGCCGAGTGCGGATTCGTGACCGTCGGCGGCCACACGGTGGAGGACCCCGAGCCCAAGTTCGGTCTCGTCGTGGTCGGTGAGGTGCCTCCAGACCGGGTGCTCACCAACAGCGGACTGCGTGACGGGGACGACCTGGTGCTCACAAAACGGATCGGCACCGGCATCGTCGCCACGGCGGTCAAACGGGCGGTGGCGCCGGACCCGGTCGCGGTGGCGGCCATCAAGTCGATGACGACGCCGAACGCGCGGGCCGCGGCCGTCGCGGTGCAGGCCGGTGCCACCGGCTGCACCGACGTCACCGGGTTCGGGCTGCTCGGCCACCTGGGCCGGATGGCCGAGGCGTCCGGCGTCGACGTCGAGCTCGCGGTGCCCGCGGTGCAGCTGCTGCCCGGCGCGGCGGAGCTCGCGGAGAAGGACATGGTGCCCGGCGGCACCAGGCGCAACCTCGAATGGGTCCGCGACCGGCTGGATCCCGGTGACACCCCCGAGCTCATGCAGCTCATCCTGGCCGACGCCCAGACGTCGGGCGGCCTGCTGTTCGGCGTTGAGCCGGGCCGTACGCTGGGTGTGCTGCGCGAGATCACCGCGGCCGGCGTGCCGGCCGGCCTGGTCGGCCACGCGCGCACCGGGACCGGCCGCATCTCGCTGCGCTGACAGGAGGCACTGACAGGAAGCACTGACAGGAAGCACTGACAGGAGAACGTTCGTGCGCTAACGCGAAGAGTTTCCTGCGCTGGCAGGGATGCCCGGTCGGCCGTGGGAGCACGCCTGCCAGGTCAGGTGTGTCCTGTGACATTGGCGGCAAAAGTGACATCCTGGCGACGGCCGGTGAGCGGGCGGTTAGCATCCAGTCAGCAGCCCCGCGTCGCTGATGGGATGGACGGATGCGCTTGGCCGAGAGCCTGGCGGAAAGGCGTGCGCCGTGACCTCGCCCCCGCAACCACTGGCAGACCATCAGCCTCATCCGGCGGACACACTGCGGCAGACCGAATATGGCGGACACAATACTGGTGAACGGACAGGAAGTGCCGGGCCGAAGGTGGGAGTCATGAGGTTGCGGGCAGGCGTGGCGATCGACTTGGGCACGGTCAACACCCTTGTCTGGGTCGCCGGGCGCGGGCTCGTGATCGATGAGCCATCCGCGGTCGCCATCGACAGGGCGAGCGGTTCGGTGGCCGCCACCGGCCGCTCCGCGGACGCACTGGCCGGGAAGGAGCCCCAGGACGTCGAGGTGATCCACCCGCTGCGGGACGGGGTCATCGCCGACCTGGGCGCGGCCGTGGCCATGTTGCAGGCCTTCCTGCGCCAGGCCAAGCTCCGGCGCAGCTTGCTGAAGCCGTCGGCCGTCGTCTGTGTGCCGAGCGGCGCCACCGACGTGGAGCGGCAGTCCCTGGCCGCGGCCGCGGCGGCGACCCGGCCGCGCTGCGCGGTACGGCTGATCGACGAGCCGGTCGCCGCCGCGGCGGGCGCCGGGCTCGACCTCGCCGAGGGGACCGGGGCGTTCATCGTCGACATCGGCGGCGGGACCACCGAAGCCGCGGTGGTGGCCGGCGGTCATCTGGTCCGGGCCCAGTCGCTGCGGATAGGCGGCAACGCCATGGACGAGGCGATCGTGGACGCGGTCAAGGCCGAGTTCGGCCTGCTGCTCGGCCGGGACTCCGCCCGGAGCCTGAAGATGACGCTGGGCCTGGCCAGCGCGGCCGGATCGGCGGAGACCGTCGGCATCGACGCGGCCCGCCGCACCCCGCGCATCGAGCAGGTGCCGGGACGGCTGGTGGCCAAGGCGCTCGAGCGGCCGGTCGGGGTCATCATCGACGCGGTGCAGGAGATGATGTCGGACATCCCGCCGAACCTGGCCGAAGACGTGGTGCGCGGGAAGATCCGGCTCGCCGGGGGTGGTGCCCTGCTGCCCGGCCTGGCCGACCGGATCGAGGCAGCCGCGCGCATTCCGGCCTTCGTCGTGGACGACCCGCTGCGCTGCGTCGTCCGCGGCGCAGCCGAGATCCTGGAGCATTCCGGCGACGCCAAGAGCCGTAAGGGCCGTCGCTGACGCTGGCCGTAGCCCGCCGTTGCTGCCAGCCGCCGTCGCCGGCGGCCGGCGGGCGCCGCTCACGCTGGCCGTTACGCGGTGGTCTCGATGTAGATCGTCTCGTCGCTGCGGATGGTGGTGTCGAGCGCCGCGACATCCGGCTGTGCGCCCTCGCGGAACCCGCACACCCGGATGGCGCCGGGATCGAAACCGCCGCGCTCCAGCACATAACGCAGCTCATCGAGGTCATAGAGCCA
Organism: Streptosporangiaceae bacterium; assembly: GCA_036495485.1. GTDB lineage: Bacteria > Actinomycetota > Actinomycetes > Streptosporangiales > Streptosporangiaceae > PALSA-505. The sequence continues at coordinate 4,587 of DASXMU010000062.1, read as the reverse complement.
GCGATGGCCGTAGAGATAGAAGATCTGGTTGAACATGAACGCCCGGCGCTCCGGCATCGGCGGCCCGACCCGCATGGTGCGCAGCCGCCTGCGGTGCCTGGCGAAGAATCCGTCGCCGTCGAGATACCCCTGCACGTACTTGGCCAGGTCCGGCGTTGTCACGCGAAGCAGGCCGCCGGGGGCCAGCACCCTGCGCACCTCGCGGAGCCAGCCGATGGCGACGGGTGGCGGGACGTGTTCGATGAGGTGCTCGGCGTACACCCAGTCCACGCACGCGTCACCGAACGGCAGGGGCTTGGCGATGTCCAGCTCGGTGAAGTAGCTCGCGCCATCGGCCCGGTAGATACGGCCCGGCTCGGTGACGGCGGAGCCGGTCCGCAGCCCCACCAGATCGGTGCCCAGGCCGGCCGGATGCCTGGTCTTGAACGCCGCGAACTCGATGCCGGTGATCCCGATATCGAGGAAGTCCTGCCTGGTGACGGGCAGCGTGCCGGAGACTGGTTCCAGCGTCTCGCAGTGGGTCAGGCCGACGGTGAACTCGTCCATCACCGCGGCGAGCCGGTCCGGATCTTCCCAGTCCCAGCCGGGGAACGACTCTGCTGCCATGGGGTGGTTTCCTCCGCTGTCTCCGGCGACTAATGTATAAGAAGCCTTCCAGTTCAACTATCCGCCCCCGTGATCCGAATGACTTCGCAGAGTCACCGGGCACATCAGCCGAGGAGGACGACGGCGGAGCGAAAGTCATTCGCCGCTGTATTGCTGGGGGATGGGCGCGGCGCGGCAACCGATCACAGGGACTTTCCCGGTGAGCCGGTGCTGATCACGGGGCTGGGTGCAGCCTGCGCCCTGGGCCGCGGCACCGATGCCCTGCTCGCCGGGATCCTGGGCGGCGAGCCGGCGTTCGGCCCGGTCACCAGGTTCGACACCACCCGCTGCAAGGTCAAGGTGGCGGCGCAGCTGCCCGGCTCGCCGGCGCTCGCCGATGAGCTGGCCGCCGTCATCGGGGAAGCCTGCGGCATGGCTGGGCTGAGCCGTCAGGAGCGGGCCTCCTGCGCGCTGCTCATCGCCCTGCATTCGGATCCGGCCGCCGCCCGTGACCCTGGTGCCGGGCAGGTCACCGGCACCACCCCGGCGACGGTGGCCGGGCGCTGTGGTCTGGCCGGTGTGCTGCGCACCTACTCCACCGCGTGCGTCGCGTCGAGCACCGCGGCGGCCGACGCGGCCGCGATGATCGCCGCGGGGACCGTGGACCGGGTGGTCGTGGCCGCCGGGTACCTGGTCGAGGCGGACAGCCACGGCCTGTTCGACGCGGGCCGTGCGCTGTCGACCGACGGCTGGCTGAGGCCGTTCAGCGCCGGCCGGCGCGGCATGCTGCTCGGCGACGGGTTCGCCGCCGCCGTGCTGGAATCCGCCTCGGCCGCCCGCGGGCGGCAGGCCACCGCGCTGGCCACGCTGGCCGGCTGGGGCCGCTCGGGTGACGCTTACGACGTCTGCCGGCCCCGCCCCGATGGCACCGGCCTGGCCAAGGCGATCGGCTACGCCCTGCGGCGGGCGGGGCTGCGCCCCGGCGAGGTCGGCTATGTGAATGCCAGCGGCTCCGGCACTCCGCACGGTGACTCGGCCGAGGCCGCCGCCTTGCACCTGGCGTTCGGGCCCACGGTGACCCAGCTCCCGGTGAGCTCGACCAAGTCCGTGCACGGGCATGCGCTGGAGGCTTCGGCGCTGCTGGAGCTGGTGGCCACCGTGCTCGTCATGCGCCGTGGCCGCCTGCCGTCCAATGCGGGGTTCCTCGGCCCCGATGAGGACTGCCAGCTCGACCTTGTGCTCGGGGCGCCGCGATGGCGGCAGCCGCGCTACGCGCTGAGCCTCAACGCCGCGTTCGGCGGCGCGAACACCGCGCTCCTGGTGGGCGCCCGGTGAGCCGTGCTTCCGCGCCTCCCGTGCTTCCGGCCGGGCTGGCCCGTGCCGAGATCGGGGAGCTCGAGGGCGCCGGGCTGGCCGTTCTCGCCGCCGCGGACTTCCCCGCCGCCGCCGGCGATGTCCTGCCGGACATCGTGCGGTTCGTGGTCTCGTCGTTCAGCCCGCTGGTGGCGGAACTGGCCGAACGCTGCCTGACCCGGTACTTCGCGGCCAGGCCCGCCGACCCCGGCCGGGGGGAGCGGACCGGTGTCGTCCTCGCCAGCACCAGCGGTGACTTCGCCACCGCCATGGCCGTGGCCGAGGCGGTGGATGCCGGCCGCAGGGTCCCGCCCATGCTGTTCTACCAGTCCAACCCGAACGCGGTCGTCGGCTACCTCACCGCGCGCTGGGGGCTGGCGGGCCCGGTTGTCTGCACCAGCCCGCCGCGGGACGCGCTCGGCGATGCGCTGCGGGCCGCCCGCCTGCTCATCCAGGACGGCGACGCGGCGGCCATACTGGTCATCGTCGCCGAGCAGGGCCGCCCCGCGCCCCCAGGCGGCACCCAGCTAGCGGCGGGGCAGGATCACGGTGCCGCGATGCTGATCGGCCCGGGATCCTGGCCCCCGGCCAGGTCCCCCGACCCTGCGGGAGGCGCAGCGTGACCTCACGGGAGCCATTGGTTCTGCTCCAGGACCGGGCCGCCGGAGTGCCACCGCCCAGCATGACCCTGGCGGATCAGCTGCGGGTGTCCTTCTCCGGCCAGCGTGGCGGGGAAGGACCGCTCACTCTAGGGCAGATCAGCACGCTCGGCTGGGTCAGCGACGAGACGTTCTACACCCGGATGATCGAGTGGCCGCTGACCCTCCCGGCCGGGGCCACCCTCGACGGCATCGTGGCCGCGCTGCAGATCCTGATGGTCCGGCACGAGTCCCTGCGCACCATCTACCCACCCACGGCCGGCCAGCCGGTGCAGCGGGTGGCGGAGTCGGGTGAGCTGATCATCGATGTCTACGCGGCGGGCGGCGAGCCGGCCAACACCGCGGTGCTGGTCATGGAGCTGGCCAGACGGCTGCGCTCGGCCGAGTTCGACGTGACCACGGAGCTGCCGCTGCGGGCGGCCGTGGCAACCTGGCAGGGTGTGCCACGGGCAGTGGTCGTCGTGTACTCGCACATGGCCGTCGACTTCGCCAGCATGGCCCTGATCGACCGTCAGTTCGCCCAGCTGGTGAGCGACCCCGCCCACCGGGTCGCCGGCCCGCTCGGGCACCAGCCGCTCGACCAGGCGGCGGAAGAACGCTCCCCGCGCGGCCTCCGCCGGGCCGGCGCGGCCCTGCGGAGCTGGGAGGCGCACCTGCGCACCATGCCCCAGTTCATGTTCGCAATGCCATCCGCCGACCCCCGCCATAGCGGCGGCCTGGAATCCGGCTGGCTGTGGTCACCGGCGGCGGCCCTGGCCCTGCCGCACGTCGCGGCGCGCACCGGGGCGAGCGGGCAACTGGCCGTGTTCGCCGCCGTGTGCGTGCTGCTCGGCCAGCGAACCGGCCACGAGCAGTGCATGATGCTGGCGCCGGCCAGCAACCGGTACCAGCGGCACATGCGTGAATATGTTGGCACCCTGGCGCAGGACTGCATCATGTCGATCGACGTGCAGGCCGATGGCCTGGACGCGGTGGTGCGCCGCGCCGCCGCGGCCGCCCTGCGCAGCAACCGCAACGGCCTGGTCGAGATCGCCGCGCTGGACCGCGTCATCACCACGGTCGAAAGCGACCGGGGCATGACCTACGCCCGTTACTGCGCCTTCAACGACCTGAGCGTCTACCTGGATGACCCGCAGGCCCACGCGACCAGGCCCGGCCCCGCCGAAGCCCGCCGCGCACTGCACCGGACCCGCTTCAGCTTCTTCCCGTCTCCGGCGATCGAGGAGCTGCTGCTGTTCATGCTGCACCAGGTCGAAGGCGAGATGATCCTGGGCGCGGTCACCAGCGACGCCAACCGCATGCCGCGCGCCGAGATGGAAGCCCTGCTCCGCGGCGTGGAGCTCCTCCTGGTCGAGGCGGCAACCAGCGACGTGGACCTGAGCCTGGTGGGCGAAATCACCGGCATCCACCCAGTGACGCGCGGCCCCAGCTGGCTAAAGATCGGTCCCACCTGGGTAGACCTGGCCGAAGTCCAGCGCCTCCTGGCCGACGCCCTCCCCACCCCAGCCGACGTCTTCGCCCTCCCGGGCCCGGACGGCAACCCATCCCTGGTCGCCTACCTGGCCGCCACCCCCGCCATCCAGACCCCGGAACAGGCCCACCACCAGTGCATGTCGGTACTGGCGGGCAACCGCAGCCTGACCCCGCCCCACGGCATCCGTTACACAGCCCTGGCCCCCACTCACTACGTGATCTGCCAGACCGCCCCACCGCTCCCGCGCACCCTCCCCGCCTGGCAGCACCAGCCCATCCAGGCCGAAGGCCCCGGCCGCTCCCACCCCGCACCCCCCAGCCCAGACATTCCATTCGAAAGAAAGTCCGGCCGCCCCGCAGCCAGCCCCTAGCTTCCGCCATCGGCGCCGTCTTCGTGCAGGCCAGCCCGGTACCAAAGATTCAGCCGCTCCCGTCGCCGGAAGTGCCTCTGCACGCATCCCTGGGCTACGCCCTGTCATATGCCCAGATCGTCGTCCTCGTGCCGAGCAGCCGCACC
>DASXMU010000061.1:0-16871 GCA_036495485.1 Streptosporangiaceae bacterium | reverse complement strand
GCGGCCGAACCACACCGCTCGATCACCGCATCGGTTGACGCGAGTGGTGGTACCTCAGGAAGCCAGGCCCGGCGGGACTGCTTGGCCGCCTCGCGCGCGGTCGCCCGCCAGCGTTCCAGCGCCCGCTGCCCGCGCGCCTCCTGGTCGCGCCCACCGGTCCAGACGGCGACGCACCGCTCGGCGGCCCAGGGCACGATCGTGTCGACGCCGACTTCGGTCATGGTTTCCACCGCCAGCTCGGCCCGGTCACCCTTGGGCACAGCTTGCACGACGCAGATGCCCGGCTCGGGCCGTGGCTCATGGTGCCTGCTCAGCACGGTGAGCTCCAGCTTGCCACCGCCCCCGGACACGACCACGCACCCGGCCGTCGTCCCGGCGCCGTCGGTCAGGTCCACGCGCTCGCCGGGCCGCAGCCTGCGCACCGTGGCCGCATGCCGGCCCTCGGCGCCGGACAGGACCACCGTGTCCTGCTCCAGGCTGGCCCGGTCGGCGAGAAATACAGGCGGCGTAGCCGGGGGCACCGCGTCCGGAGCCCTCAGCGGCCGTTGAAGGCGTCGCGCAGCCGGGAGAAGAAACCCTGCTGCCCGGGGGCGAACTTGCCCGGAGGCGCCTCCTCACCGCGCAGCTTGGCCAGCTGGCGCAGCAGGGCCTCCTGGTCGGCGTCCAGCTTGGTCGGCGTCTCCACGGTCACGTGGATGATCAGGTCGCCCCGGCCGGGATCGTTGAGCTGCGCCGTGCCGAGACCGTACAGGGTGATGACCTGCCCGGACTGGGTACTCGGCCGGACGTCCACGTCGCGCGGGCCATCCAGGCTCTGCACCTGCAGCGTGGCGCCGAGAGCCGCGGCGGCCATCGGGATCGTCACCGTGCAGTGCAGGTCGTTGCCCTGCCGCTCGAAGATCAGGTGCGGGCGCTGGACGATCTCCAGGAACAGGTCGCCGGCCGGGCCGCCGCCCGGGCCCACCTCGCCCTCGCCGGCCAGCTGGATGTGGGTGCCGCCCTCGACACCGGCGGGAATCCGCACCTTGATGGTGCGGCGCGTCCTGACCCGGCCGTCGCCATCGCACTCCGGGCACGGCCTGCGGATCACCGTGCCGGCCCCGGCGCAGGCCGGGCAGGGCCGCGAGGTCATCACCTGGCCGAGGAACGAGCGGGTCACCTGGCTTATCTCGCCGCGCCCGCCGCAGACATCACAGGTCTCCGGGTGCGTGCCGGGCGCGGTGCCTTCGCCGGTGCAGGTCGGGCAGACGACCGCCGTGTCCACCATGAGCTCGCGGGTCGCGCCGAACGCGCACTCGGACAGGTCGAGCTCGACCCGGATGGTGGCGTTCCGGCCACGGCGGGCCCGGCCGCGCGGGCCGCGCTGGGTCGCGCCGGTGCCGAAGAAGGCGTCCATGATGTCGCTGAACGGGAAGCCAGCGGCACCGAACCCGCCCGCGCCCGCCGGGGCGAAGGGATCCGCGCCCAGATCGTACATCTGGCGCTTCTCCGGGTCGGACAGGACCTCGTAGGCCTGCGTGATCTCCTTGAACCGATCCTGGGTCTGCGGATCGGGGTTGACATCCGGGTGCAGCTCACGAGCCAGCCGCCGGTATGCCTTCTTGATTTCGTCCGGCGCTGCGTCGCGGCGGACGCCCAGCACGGCGTAGTAGTCCGTTGCCACTAGGACTCCGCCAGAATCTGACCCACATAGCGTGCCACCGCGCGCACTGCTCCCATCGTTCCCGGGTAATCCATCCGTGTTGGGCCGAGCACCGCGAGCTTGGCCAGGACCTGCTCACCCGCTCCGTACCCGGCGGAGACGACCGACGCGTCGTGCAGCCCCTCCACCAGGTTTTCCGCGCCGATCCTGACGGTCAGCTGCGCCGGGTCACCAGTTTCGCCGAGCAGGCGCATGAGCACCACCTGCTCTTCCAGAGCCTCCAGGACGTCCCGGAGGCCTTTGGAGAAGTCCCTGGCGGCGAGGTTGGCCGCACCGCCGAACACGATCTTCTCCTCGTGCCGCTCGACCAGGCTCTCCAGCAGCACCGACAGCACGGCGACCGCGCTCGGCCGGTCGGCTGGCGCGATCCGGGCCGGCAGGTCCGCGACGACCGCGGCGGCCTCGCTGATCTGCCGTCCGTCCAGGGAGGCGTTGAGCACCGCGCGCAGGTGCGCGATCGAGTCGTCGTCGATGTTGGCGGGCAGCTCGACCGTCCGCTGCTCGACCCGCCCGGTGTCAGTGATCAGCACGAGCAGCAGCCGGCCCGTGACGATCGGCACCAGTTCGATGTGGCGGACCGAGGAGGTGCGCAGCGAGGGGTACTGGACCACGGCCACCTGGCGGGTGAGCTGGGCGAGCAGCCGCACGGTCCTGGTCACCACGTCGTCCAGGTCGTAGGCGCCGGCCAGGAACGTCTCGATAGCCCGGCGCTCGGCCCCGGATAGCGGCTTCACCCCGGACAGCCGGTCCACGAATAGCCGGTACCCCTTGTCCGTGGGGATCCGGCCGGCGCTGGTGTGCGGCTGCGCGATATAGCCCTGCTCCTCGAGCACCGCCATGTCGTTGCGGATGGTGGCCGGTGACACGTCCAGGTTGTGCCGGTCCACCAGCGATTTCGACCCTACCGGCTCGGTGGTGGACACATAGTCTTCGATAATGGCCCGCAGCACAGCGAGCTTGCGATCATCGAGCACGTGTTCACCTCCATACTCTCCCGGCCGGAAAGACACCCTACGGCGACGCCCTGGCACTCGGTAATCTCGAGTGCCAATTCTATGACTGCCAGGGATCAGGAGGGCACACCCTGGACTGCTGGAGGTGAAATGGACCGAGACTACGGGCCCGACGTGCTGGCCGGAGACTGGCGGGCCGCCCGGCGGAAACCACCGCCGCCGGAGGTCGAAGCCGAGCGTGGCCTGGTCGTGGAGACCCTGGACGGTGGCTTCTGCGGCGCCGTGATCCGCTGCGACAAGGCCGACGTGACGCTGGAGGACAGGTACCGCAAGCAGCGGGTCTTCCCGCTGGAACGCGGCGGGTTCCTGCTGGAGGGCAAGCCGGTCACGCTGGTCCGGCCTGTCACCAGGCCGGCCGCGGGCCCGGCCAGGACCGCCTCCGGCTCGGTCGCGCCGCCGCGGCACGAGGCGCGGGTGGCCAGGGCCAGCCGGATCTACGTCGAGGGCAAGCACGACGCCGAACTGGTCGAGAAGATCTGGGGTGACGACCTGCGCGACATCGGCATCGTGGTCGAGTTCCTGGAGGGGATCGACCACCTGCCGCAGATCGTCGCCGAGTTCGCGCCCGCCTCAGGGCGCCGCCTCGGCGTGCTGGTCGACCACCTGGTGACCGGCTCGAAGGAGAGCCGGATAGCCGCCGAGGTCACTTCGCCGGACGTGCTGGTGGCCGGGCACCCGTTCGTGGACATCTGGCAGGCGGTGAAGCCGTCCGTGGTGGGCATCGCCGCCTGGCCGCAGGTGCCCAGGGGCCTGCCGTGGAAGGAGGGCGTGCTGGACGCGCTGGGCTGGCCGGAGGACACGGCCCTGGGCTGGCGGCGGATCCTGCGCGCCGCGCGCAGCTATGCCGACCTGGAGCCAGAACTGCTCGGCACCGTCGAGCACCTCATCGACTTCGTAACATCCCCTGGCAACGGCTAACCTGGCGGGCATCGCGGTGCGCAGCAGCCGAGAGCGTTATTCAAACCGCATCGCGAGTGCGGGCCCCTGCGGGGTCCGCGCGAGCGATCGGGCAAGTTCATCCTGGCGTCACCCGGCAGAAATTTGAATAACGCGGCCCTGAATACGTACAGTAGCGAGAGGGTTATGAAGCGCTATCCGCCGGAGCCAGGCACGCAGCCGGGCGTACAGCCGGCCGCGCAGCAGCCCCAGCCCGTCACGCATACCCATCACGAGTTCGCCTCCACCGGGCCGATAGCACCGGTGGAGGCGCCGGCTCCGGTGGCGCAGCCCGCCGCCAGGAACCACTCCGAAGAGCTGCTCGCGGTGGTCGGCTACCTGGGCGTGCTCTTCTTCGCCTTCCTGCCCGCCCTGGTCATCTTCCTGCTCACCCGGCAGTCGTCGGCCTACCTGCGGTTCCACGCGGCCAGGGCGGTGAACCTGTCCGTCACGCTGATCCTGTTCGACCTGTCCGCCGTCATCGTCGGCCTGATGCTCGCCCTGGACACGGTCGTGCTGTCGCTGGCCGTGGCTCTGCCGCTGGCCACGGCGCTGTGGCTGGCCGCGGCGGCCTACCTCGTCCGCACCGCGCTCGCGACCGCCCGCGGCGAAGCCTACGACCCCCCGGCCTGGCTCTGCGTCCAGGTGCTCCACCAGGTCGCGCCCGCCGGTTAGCCGGTCAGCCCACGGATCACCGCGTCGGCGAGCAGCCGTCCCCGCTGGGTCAGCACCACCCGCCCACCGGCCCAGGCGCCCGGCTCCGCCAGCCCGTCCCCGACCGCGGCCTCGGCGGCGGCCCGCCCGCCACCGGTCAGCAGGGCCGCCGGGCACCCGGCGGCCAGCCTGGTGCGCAGCATGATCTCCTCGGTCCGCCGCTGCGGCCCGGTCAGCAGCTCCCGCGCCTGCCCCGGGCTGTTCCCCCCGGCCAGCCTGGCCGCGTAGCTGCGCGGATGCCGGACGTTCCACCAGCGGGTACCGCCGATGTGGCTGTGCGCGCCCGGCCCGACGCCCCACCAGTCCCCGCCGGTCCAGTACAGCAAGTTGTGCGCGCACTGGGCCTTATCACCAGCCGCCCAGTTCGAGATCTCATACCAGTGCAGCCCCGCCGAGCTCAGCAGGTCGTCGGCAGCCAGGTACCGGTCCGCCATCGCGTCGTCGTCGGGCTCGGCCAGCTTCCCGCGCCGGATCTGGGCGGCCAGCCTGGTGCCGTCCTCGACGATGAGCGCGTAGGCGGAGATGTGGTCGGGCCCGGCGGACAGCGCGGCCTGCACCGAACGCAGCCAGTCCGCGTCCGACTCGCCCGGGGTGCCGTAGATCAGGTCCAGGCTGACGTGACCGAACCCGGCGGCGCGGGCCCAGGCGGCGCAGCTCACCGCCCGCTGCGGCGTGTGCACCCGGTCCAGCGTGGCCAGCACGTGCGGCACCGCGCTCTGCATCCCGAACGAGATCCGGGTGAAGCCGGCCGCGCGCAGCCCGGCCAGCGAGCGTTCGTCCACGGACTCCGGGTTCGCCTCCGTGGTCACCTCGGCGCCCGCCGCAAGCCCGAACTCGCCATCGACAGCGCGCAGGATGGCGCCCAGCCGCCCCGGCGCGAGCAGCGTCGGCGTCCCACCGCCGAAGAACACAGTCGCCACGGGCAGGCCGGCATCCCCGAGCACCCGCCTGGCCAGCTTGATCTCGGCGATCGCCAGATCCGTATAGGAATCGCTGGCGCCGCCGTCCAGCTCGTCCGCGGTGTAGGTGTTGAAATCGCAGTATCCGCAGCGGGTCACGCAGAAAGGAATATGTATGTAGAAACCGAACAGACCCCTGCCGAGCCTTTGCATCGAGCTGGCAGGCAGTGCGCCATCATCAGGAACGGGCTCGCCATCCGGCGGGGTGCTGGGCAGCGCAGGCTCCCCTACCCGGCAGCCGGGGCCGGCAGCCGCCCGGCGGCCAGCCACTCGTCGGCTATGCCGTCGAACTTGACCGAGTGGCCGGGCACGCTCTCCAGGCGGCGCATGACACCGGCGTCGCGGGTGTAGAAGGCTTCCAGCGCGTCGGCCACGGTCACACTGCCCTCGGGCCTGGACATCACCTCGACCGGGTCACCCACCCGCAGCATTCCCTGCTGGCACACCCGCAGGTAAGCACCCGGGCGCCCGGCCAGGCGAAACGCCTTGATCCAGCCCTTCTCGCCCAGCCAGTTCCGGAAGACGACGCAGGGGATCCGGGGCGATGTCACCTGCACCACGATCCCGCCGAGCCGCCACACCTCGCCGATGACAGCGCCGGTCACGTCCAGACCGCGGGTGGCCACGTTCTCACCGAACGTCCCGTCCCGCAGCTCCCGGCCCAGCCGGGCCGCCCACCAGTCCAGATCCTCGCGGGCGTAGGCGTAGATGGCCTGCTCGGACCCGCCGTGGTGGGCCTTGTCCGCCTGCTCGTCACCGGCCAGGCCGAGCATGCCGACCTGTACGGCCGCAGCCACCGGGCGCTTGTCGATGGCGGTGCGCCGCAGCCCGCCCGCCCAGGACGCACTCCGCTCCCGGCCAGTGTTGACCGAGACAACCCGCGCAGTCTCCATGACCGGCACGCTAACCGACCAGCGCCAGCGGGGCGAATCCATTTGTCCCGGCCCGTGCCCGCGGCCCGGGTGCCGCGATGCCCGAGTTAAGCTGGTGGTGGTTGCTTTACGGGAGGCGCCGATGACGTCAGGGCCGGGATACGGGTACGGAATGCCGGGCGGGGGCCGGTGGAGGACCGGTGCCGAGCATGCTCAAATGCGGGCCTGTGACGCGGACCGTGAGCGGACGGCCGACATACTCCGCAGCGCCTTTGTCGAGGGCAGGCTCAACCAGGAGGAGCTGGACGAGCGCCTGGGCCGGGTCTATGCCGCACGCACCTACGCCGACCTGGCCACGCAGACCGCCGACCTGCCCGTGATCCGCCCGCTGCCGATGATGCCACCACCCCGTCCGGTAGCGCCGCAGCAGACCAACGGCATGGCCATCGGCTCGTTCGTCTGCGGGCTGCTGGAGGTCTGCTCGTTCGGGCTGACCGCCATCCCCGCGGTCGTTCTCGGCCACTCCGCCCGCAAGCAGATCCGCCGGACCGGCCAGCAGGGCGACGGGTTCGCCGTGGCCGGCCTGGTGCTCGGCTGGCTGGGCATCGTCTTCCTGGCGATCATCCTGATCGTCGCGGTCGCCGCGGTGGCGGGCGTTTCGACCCATGGCGGGCCTGCCGGTGGCCCACCAGGGCCGTAAGCCCATGGTGTTCTAACGGCGCTTTTCCGAGGTGGACAGCGCCGCGATGAACGCCTCCTGCGGTACCTCGACCCGGCCGATCACCTTCATCCGGCGCTTGCCTTCCTTCTGCCTCTCCAGCAGCTTGCGCTTCCGGGTGATGTCGCCGCCGTAGCACTTGGCCAGCACGTCCTTGCGCAGCGCCCGGATGTTCTCCCTGGCGATGATCCGTGATCCCACGGCCGCCTGGATCGGCACCTCGAACTGCTGGCGTGGAATGAGTTCCCGCAGCTTCGCGGTCATGGCCACGCCGTAGTCGCGGGCCTCGTCGGCGTGCACGACCTGGCTGAACGCGTCGACCGGCTCGCCCTGCAGCAGGATGTCCACCTTGACCAGGTTCGCCTCCTGCTCGCCCGCGGGCTCGTAGTCCAGCGAGGCGTACCCCCTGGTGCGCGACTTGAGCTGGTCGAAGAAGTCGAAGATGATCTCCGCGAGCGGCATCGTGTAGCGGATCTCCACCCGGTCGGCGGACAGGTAGTCCATGCCGAGCAGTGAGCCGCGCCTGGCCTGGCACAGCTCCATGATCGTGCCGATGAACTCACTGGGCGCCAGCACGGTGGCCCGGACCACCGGTTCGAAGACCTGCGAAACTTTCACGCCCGACTGCCCGGAGGCGCCGGCGTTGCTGGGGAACTCGCTCGGGTTGGTGACGGTGATCTCGTGGCCAGCCTCGGTGACCACCCGGTAGACGACGTTCGGCGCGGTCGAGATCAATGACAGGTCGAACTCCCGCTCCAGCCGCTCCCGGACGATCTCCATATGCAGCAGGCCGAGGAACCCGCAGCGGAAGCCGAACCCCAGCGCCAGCGAGGTCTCCGGCTCGTAGACCAGGGCCGCGTCGTTGAGCTGCAGCTTGTCCAGTGCGTCCCGGAAGTCCGGGTAGTCGTCGCCGTCCAGCGGGTAGAGCCCGGAGAACACCATCGGCCGTGGGTGCGCGTAGCCCGCCAGGGCCTTCGCGGCCCGGTTGGCGGCGCTGGTCACCGTGTCGCCGACCCGCGCCTGCCGGACGTTCTTGACGCCGGTGATCAGATAGCCGACCTCGCCGACGCTCAGCCCGCCGGTGGGCATGGGCTCGGGTGAGATGACGCCGACCTCGAGCGTGTCGTGCGCCGTCCCGGTGGACATCATCAGGCTCTTCTCCCGGCGGGAGAGGTGCCCATCCACCACCCGGACGTAGGTGACGACCCCCCGGTAGGTGTCGTAGACCGAGTCGAAGATCAGTGCGCGGGCCGGGGCGGCCGGATCCCCTTGCGGCGGCGGCACCTGGGTGACGATGGCGTGCAGCAGCTCGGCGACACCCTCGCCGGTCTTGGCGGACACCCGCAGCACGTCGTCCGGCTCGCAGCCGATGATGTGGGCGAGCTCCTCGGCATACTTGGCGGGCTGCGCGGCCGGCAGGTCGATCTTGTTCAGCACCGGGATGATCTGCAAGTCTGCGTCCAGCGCCAGGTACAGGTTGGCCAGCGTCTGCGCCTCGATCCCCTGCGCCGCGTCCACCAGCAGGACCGCTCCCTCGCACGCGGCGAGCGACCTGGACACCTCGTAGGAGAAGTCGACGTGGCCGGGTGTGTCGATGAGGTTGAGCACATGCTTGGTGCCGTCCTGCCCGGTCCAGGGCAGCCGGACGGCCTGGCTCTTGATCGTGATGCCGCGCTCGCGCTCGATGTCCATCCGGTCCAGGTACTGCGCGCGCATCTGCCGCTCGCCGACGACTCCGGTAAGCTGAAGCATCCGGTCAGCAAGCGTTGACTTGCCATGATCGATGTGCGCGATGATGCAGAAATTCCGGATCACCACGGGATCGGTGCGGGCAAGGTCGGGCATGGGTGCCATGGTATGAGCCGACGGCGTGTCCACGGGCCATGACGCCGTAGGGTGGAAGTCCGGCCGAGGACGCACGCATCCGGTTGCTTGTTCAGTTTGAGCAGGTGGCCTAACCTCGGATATCCTTCACTGTCGCCGTACCAGGCATGCTCCGGTGGCGGCGTATCCCTTGTCGGTCTGATTCGCCCGATCGGTCCGGCCGGCCCGAACAGATCACAAGCGAGGCTTTCGCGTGGCGAACATCAAGTCCCAGATCAAGCGCAACAGGCAGAACGAGAAGGCACGGCTGCGCAACAAGGCCGTCAAGTCGTCCCTGAAGACATCCGTCAGGAAGTTCCGCGAGACCGCCCAGGGCGGCGACATGGACGAGACCGGCGCCGCGCTGCGCGCGGCCTGCCGGCAGCTCGACAAAGCCGCCAGCAAGGGCGTCATCCACAAGAACCAGGCGGCCAACCGCAAGTCCGCCATAGCCAAGCAGTACGCCGAGCTCACCAAAGGCTGAGATAGGCGCGTTGCGGGGCGGTGAAACCTGCTCGGCGGGGCGGTGAACCCTGCTCGTTGATCGTTGATCAACTTCGCCAGGGCCCCACGCCTTGTGCTAACCCGGGGGGACGCCCCCCCGGACCCCCCGATGCCGGGCTCCGCCCGGCAAACCATTGCCTGGTTGCTCAGTGTGGGAATGGCTCAGCCGCGCAGTACGCCGAGCTCACCAAAGGCTGAACCGGGGCGTTGCGGGGCGGTGAAACCTGCTTGTTGATCGTTGATCAACGTCGCCAGGGCCCACGCCTTGTACTAACCCCGGGGACGACCCCCGAACCCCCCGATGCCGGGCTCCACCCGGCAAACCATTACCGGGTTACTCAGTATGGGAATAGCTCAGCCGCGCTTCCAGCGGCTCCGGCCGCTGTGGGGAACCGACCACCCCGGTGCCGGGCTCTGCCCGGCAAACCATTGCCGGGTTACTCAGTATGGGATTGCCGGGTTACTCAGTATGGGAATGACTCAGCCGCGCTTCCAGCGGCTCCGGCCGCTGTGGGGAGATGGCCGCTTCTCGCTGCTGCCTTGCGACTTGTGAGGAAGTCTGCAGCTCGTCCATGCTGCTGGCGTGTTGACGCGACGCCGGTTCGTGCTGGCGGGCCTCAGCCGTTGGCGCGGGAGGCGACGATCTGGCGGATGGTGCGTTCGAGGGCGTAGCCCGGGCTTGCTCCCTCGCCCTTGACTTGGGCGTCGGCTTCGGCGACGGCTTGCAGGGCGTGGGCCACGCCGTCGGGGGTCCAGCCGTTGAGCTGGCGGCGGACGCGGTCGATCTTCCACGATGGCATGCCGAGCTCCCCGGCCAGCGCGTCGCTGCTGCGGCCGCGTGGGGCGCCGCCGACCTTGCCGAGCGCGCGCACGCCCTGGGCCAGGGCGCTGCTGATCAGCACCGGTGCCACGCCGGTGGCCAGGGCCCACCGGAGCTGCTCCAGCGCGGCGCCTAGCTTGCCTTCGACCGCGCGGTCGGCCACGGTGAAGCCGCTCGCCTCGGCCCTGCCCCGGTAGTACCGGGCCACGGTCGCCTGGTCGATGGCACCGGTGACGTCGTCAGCGAGCTGAGCGCAGGCGGCGGCCAGCTCGCTCAGGTCGTTCCCCACGGCGTCGATCAGCGCCCGTATGCTGCCCTGGTCGACCTTGCGGCCCAGCCGGCGGAACTCGCCACGGACGAACTCGATGCGCTCGTCGGCCCTGGTGACCTTGGGGCAGCGCAGCACCCGGATGCCGGTCTTGGTCAGGGCGGTCAGCAGCGCCTTCCCCTTGGCGCCGCCGGCATGGGTGAGCACGAGCACCGTGTCCGGGTCGGGCGCCGCCGCATAGCGCTCCAGGACCGGCGCCAGCTCCTTGCTCGCGTCCTGGACGCCCCGGATGACCAGGGCCTGTCCCCCGCCGAACAGCGACGGCGACACCAGGGAAGCGAACTCGCCGGGGTTGAGCCCGGCGGCCGGGACGTCGCTGGCCCGGCCCATGTCACTGTCCTGCACCTCTCCAGCGCCGGGCGGCTTCGCTTCGGCCAGCAGGGTGGCGACCGCGCGTTCGACCAGCAATTCTTCCTCACCCACGACGAGGCTGACGGTGGACGCGGCGGCCGGTGAGTCGTTCACCGACTCAGACTAGAGCGCCCGGCAACAGGGCGCTGGAAAAGGGAGCGGTGTCCAGGCAATCCCTGGCAAGGCCGGGGAGGGAGCCAGCCTGGATTTGGCTGGCGACCGACGAGAACGCCGCACAAGCAAGGGGAGCCAGCCTGGCTGTGCCCGACGACGGCGGGCACCATTGCCGCCAGGGGCAGCCTGGGCACCGCGAGCCCAGCAGTCCTGTTGCCGGTCGCTCTGGAGCGCCTGGGCCGGGAGACGGGCGGCGGCCGGCAGATCACGCCCAACCGGGCAGTTGCGGAATTTCTTTTCTCAGCAACCAAAGGGTGTTAACCGGCGTCTTGAGTTGCGGAGGCCACGTCCGCTCCCCCGGAGGGCGTTTGACGGGCTCGCCGTCAGGAAGGTTGATGAACGCCATGGTGAACCCACGTTGGCTCTCGGGCGGCAGGACGGCGAGAGTACTCGCCTCTGTCGGCACCGCCGTGTTGCTGTCCGGCCTGACGGCCGGGGCTGCTGTTGCCCAGCCCGGCGCTCCGCGGCATAGCGGGGCGGCCCGGGTCCGGCCGGCCGACGGGCCGTCCGGGTTCTGGGAGGGAACCGACAGCTGGCCCATCACGATCAGCGGATCGGCGCCCTATCATGAGCCCGCGATCGGCGGTGACTACGGCGGCTACATCGGGATGACCGGAAACTGGGCCTACCGGCTGGGCTGCCACGGCCGGATCGCCTTCTCGAATACTAACGCCGCGCAGGCATCCACCAATTTCACCACGTATCACATGGGCATTGGCACCGGTGTGTACTGGTTTATGGGTGGGCCCGGTGTCGACCCGCATTACAACGGCACCACCACCGAGGCATCCAACTTCGGCGCCGAGCAGGCTTCGTGGACGCTTGGCGACGTCGCCCACCTGAAAGTGAACTACCCGGTGATCTTCGAAGATGTCGAGATTCCGGGAATCGCGCCCGCTCCAGATAATGGCTGGAATTCGGTCTACACCTCGCCGTGCAGTGGCCAGGTTAGGATCAGCTCCATCCCGAGCAACGTGGACCGGGCCGAGTTCAACGGGTTCGCGGCCTACATCACCAGCCATTCCTCGTACAAGGTCGGGGTGTACTCCGCCCCCGGCATCTGGACGTCGATCTTCGGCACCGGGCCGGACTCACTCATTCCCAACACCTACGAATGGACCTACACCGGCGACACGAGCAGCCTGTCGCATCTGCCCAATGGCTGGTGCCTGCAGGGCACCAGGACGTGTGCGGGGTTCTACGGCGGCCAGAATTCGGGCAGCAAGTACGCGCTGATGTGGCAATGGTCCGGTGGCGGCGGGACCTTCAACGGATTCGGCGACTTCGACCAGATCGACGCCAACAGGACGCCCTGAACTCGGGCCGTCGTGCTGCCCAGCCGGGGTGTAGAGAGCCGAACGCGATGGGCAGCACGGCGGCCCGGCCGTCTTCGCGATACCGCGGAGAGACTGACCGGCCCTAAGGGTTTTTCACGACGGGCTCGGCGCCGCGCCAGACCCGCAGTGGCTTGAGGCCGTAGGACCAGGCGAACGCACCCTCATGGTCCGCGTCCCACAGCACCATGTCCGCGTACCTGCCCCGGACCAGTGCCCCGCGATCAGGTGCGCGCAGCGCATGAGCGCCGCCGACCGTCGCGGCCCGCAGCGCCTCGGTGACGCTCATGCCGAAGTTAGCGATGGCGAGCGCGATGACCAGCGGCATGGACGTGATGCCGTTGCCGCCGGGCGTGTGGTCGCTGCCGAGCGCCACGGCCACGCCCTTGTCCAGCAGGGACCGGACCGGCGGGGAGCGCCTCGCCTGCATGGACGCGCTGGGGCACACCACGGCGGCCACACCGGCCTGTGCCAGGGCCGCCACGTCGTCATCGTCGGCCTCGTGCAGCAGATCCGCTGACGCACAGCCGATCTCGGCGGCCAGCCTGGCCGCGCCGGTGTGCGACTGGCCGCAGGCATGCAGCCTGGGCAGCAGGCCAGCCGACCGGCCCGCGCCGAGCATCCAGCGCGCCTCGTGCTCGGTGAACCGGCCCTCTTCGCAGTAGACGTCGACGCTGTCCGCGCCGGCCGCCTCGGCGTCGGCGCACCACGAGCCCACGGCGTCGACGTAGTCGTGACGGCGGCCGAAGTACTCAGGTGGCACCGAGTGGGCCGCGAGGAAGGTCACGTGGATGCGCGGTACCGCGATCTCGCCCTCGAGGGAGCGCAGCAGCCGGACGTCGGCGAGTTCGCCGTCCCGGGTCAGGTGATAGCCGGTCTTCGCCTCGATCGTGGTGGTGCCGGACATCAGCCAGTTGCGCAGCCGCTCCCGCACGCCGTTGCACAGGGTCCACGGGTCGGTTCCCCTGGTGACGGTGACCGTCGAGGCCATGCCGCCACCCGCTGCGGCGATCTCGGTGGCCGACGAGCCGTTGGACCGCATGGCCAGCTCCGCCCAGCGGTTGCCCGCGTAGACCGGATGCGTGTGCGCGTCGATCAGGCCGGGCGTGACAAGGCCGCCGCCCAGGTTCTCGATATGATCGACATCGACGATGTCGTCGACGACGCCGGGGATGCTCTCCGGCAGTTCGGCTGCTGGCCCGACCCAGGTGATCCGCTCGTCCTGGGTGAGAATGGCGGCGTTGCTCAGGATCTCGGTACCGGTCCACAGGCGGCCGATGTTCGTGAGCAGGCGTACGGTCACCGGAATACCATGCCTGGCGAACTGGGTCCAGGATCAGGAGTCCTGTGCCTCATGAGATCACCTGCCATGGATCGTGCCTGTCGGGGACACCAACAGGCATCCAGTGAAGTGAATCGTACACGCGGCGGGCATGCTGGCGGGTGGCAGATGCGCGAGCCAACATATCAGTCCCGCCACCGTAATCCAGCATCAGCACTCTGTACAGTCCGAATGCACAGAAGAGGGACCCAAATTCGGTTAAGGCCACAGCGGTCTGGCAACTCCGGCGCATCCGCCCGCCGATCGTGATCAGAGGCGCTATCCCTGCAATAGGACCGGCCGAAACTGCTTACACACCGTGCTGGCCACGTGCACGCCGCAATCGTAGAGTAATCATACGACTACGCAGCGCAATCGAACTGTGGAATCGGCGTCCAGCAATGGCGTGGGCATTTCCGCAAATAGAATCGTACATTCGGTTCGATTCATGCCGTTACGGGCATGAATTATGGACAATAGTCCAGCTATTGGCGATCCGGCAGCAGCTCAGCAGGTTGCACATCGTCACTCTGCGTCATATCACTGCCAGCCCCGCCGACCCGCTCGAGTTCTGCGGCGAGCCGCAGCGGCACCCGGGCCGTCAGCAAGGTGCCATCGGCGCCGTGCTGCAGGTCGAGCACCTGGCCCTCCTCGTGCGCCCGGGCGAGCAGGTCGCCGCGCTCGTAGGGCACGACCGCGTGCACCTCCCGGTCCCGGCGCGGCAGCACGCGCTCCAGGGTTGCCAGCAGGTCGTCGATCCCCGCGCCGGTCTGGGCGGACACCACGGCGCAGTCCCGCTCGCGCAACTGCAGCGCCTTCACCGCGATCGGGTCGGCCACGTCTGACTTGTTGATCACAACAAGCTCGGCCACGTCACCGGCACCTATCTCGCGCAGCACCTCGCGCACGGCGCTGAGCTGCGCGAAGGGATCCGGGTCGCTGCCATCGACCACGTGCAGGATCAGGTCGGCCTGCGCGATCTCCTCCAGGGTGGCCCTGAAGGCATCGACGAGCTGATGCGGCAGGTGCCGGACGAACCCCACCGTGTCGGTCAGCGTGAACACCTGGCCCGACGGCATGCGGGCGCGCCGCACCGCCGAATCCAGCGTGGCGAACAGCGAGTCGGCGACCAGCACGCCGGACCCGGTCAGCCGGTTGAGCAGGCTTGACTTGCCGGCGTTCGTGTAGCCCGCGATTGCCACGGACGGCACCTCACGGCGCCTGCGCTGCCCGCGCCGCACCTCGCGGCCGGTAGCCATGCCGGCGATCTCCCGCCGCAGCCTGGCCGCGCGGGCCCGGATCCGGCGCCGGTCGGTCTCGATCTTCGTCTCGCCCGGGCCGCGGGTCCCGATGCCGCCGCCGCCGGCCACCCGGCCGCCGGCCTGCCGGGACAGCGACTCACCCCAGCCACGCAGCCTGGGCAGCAGGTACTCGAGCTGAGCCAGCTCGACCTGGGCTTTGCCCTCCTTGCTGCGCGCGTGCTGGGCGAAGATGTCGAGGATCAGCGCGGTACGGTCGATGACCTTCACCCGCACCACACCCTCGAGGCGGCGCAGCTGGCGGGGGCTGAGCTCGCCGTCGCAGATCACGGTGTCGGCCCCGGCGCCGGCCACGATGCCGGCCAGCTCCCTGGCCTTGCCCGCGCCGACATAGGTCGCCGGGTCAGGCCGGCCGCGACGCTGGATGAGGCCGTCGAGCACCTTGGATCCGGCCGTCTCGGCAAGCTGGAACAGCTCGCGCAGCGAGTTCTCCGCGCTGACCAGGGTGCCCTCGGTCCACACGCCGATCAGCACGACCTTCTCAAGCCGCAGCTCGCGGTATTCGACCTCGGTGATGTCCTGAAGCTCGGTGGACAGGCCCGCCACCCGGCGCAGTGCCGCCCGGTCCTCCAGGTCGAGCTCGCCTGGATCCGGTGCTGACGCCGACGCCAGTGCCGCCGACTGCGCTGCGACTGACTGCGCTGCGGCTAGCTCTTCTGGCAGCCCGCGTGTTGACGCGGTCATCGTCCTCCAAACCGGGAACCCCCGCCGGGCATACCCGCCGGCGCCTTCGCCCCGATAGTCCCACGCTGGCAAATTCCTTTCACCTCATTAACACTTGGGCAACCCGATATGTGCCCACCGGTCATCCAGCCATGCGCCGCCGCCCGTCGTTCACCTGTGTCGCCCACCCGGCGTCGCCCACCCGGCGTCGCCCACCCGGCGCCATCCACCCGGCGTCGCCCACCCGGCGCCATCCACCCGGCGTCGCCCACCCGGCGTCGTTCACCCGGCGGATGGGAGCGCCTGAACCTGCGTAGCGGTCCGCCCGGCTTCCAAGGCAGCCCTGATCGTGGCGATCACCTGGGCTCGCTCGGTCCGGAGCTGCCTGGGCGTGAAGTGCAGCACCAAGATCCCGTGGGCGCTCAGTCTGGCATGCCGCTGCAATGTCCGCTCCCAATCCTCCGGCGACAGGTGCCACTCACGCGAGTCAACCTCAGCCACTACCTCTGCCTCAGTCCACCAGGCGTCCGCCACCGCTAGCAGCACACCGCCCACATACAGCCGCGCATTGAACACGGGCGCCGGCAGCCCACCATCTTTGATCAGATCCCGCAGATCCCCCTCAGCAACAGATCTGATCCCCTCGGCCACCTCTGCCAGCACCCTCCTTAACAATGCCGACCCAGCGACCGGCCCCAGGCTGAGCTCCCGCTGCAGTTCCGAGATCTTGCACCGCCCCCGCTGTACCGAATCAGCCACCACAGCGCGCACATCGCGCAACCCTTGCAGTCGACGGGCCGCATCCGCCACCGCCCGCGCCGCCATAGCAAACCGAATCTCCCCGCTAACACAAACCTGCTCCGGCATCCGCTCAGACCGTTGGACTCTGACGTATCCAGTGGTCTTGCGTCTCCTCCTGGCTGGAATCAGGACGTCGACGCAGTCGATGCCCGGGCCACGCATACCGATTCGCCGCAAAGCGGCGTATCCAGTGATCAGGCTGTCAGGTCCGGCATACAGAAGAGCTGCCATGTCCCGCTGGTCAATTGTTGGCGATCCGGAGTTGGCCAGATAGACGCCAGGCAACATCTGCTGCCATGGACCATCTGCGCGAAGACGGTGACGCAACGATCTGTCGCTCATTCCGCAGCTTGTTGTCTGCACACGGGTAATCACGCCAAGCTGCCTGCGGAGCACGGCGGCGAGCACGGCGCGGTCAAGCTTCTTGGTAGCTGCCATGCACGCAGAGTGTCAGTACCCACCGACAATCCGTCGCCCCC
>DASXMU010000060.1:0-4354 GCA_036495485.1 Streptosporangiaceae bacterium | reverse complement strand
CGGATCGGCGTAGTCCGGCCCATAGATGATCCGCAGATAGTCCCGTCCACGCACCTTGAGCCCCGGCTGCACCAGGCCGCGCGGTCCACGCACATAGTTGGCCAGCGGCTTGACCACCATCCCCTCACCCCCACCAGCCGTCAGTTCCTCCCACCACGCAACCGCCTCCGCCTCCCCGCGCACGGCAACAGCCCACTCACCCCCAGCACCGGCCACTTCGCCCCCTTCAGCACCAGCCGCCTCGCTAACCAGTCGTCCATCCAGGGCAACCTCTGCCGGGTTGCGGTGGCTGCCATCCAGGGTGATGACGACGTGCCTGGTCGCCGTGATCAGCTCGGGGTCGGCGGCGGCCAGGCGGCCGGCGAGCTGGAGGTGCCAGCGGTGGTCGCGGTCGTGGAAGGTTGCGTTCTCGGCCGCGAGGAGCTGGAACGGGGCCAGCTTGATCCCGTCCAGGCCGCTGACCGGCCAGCAGTAGCGGCGGTAGGCATCCGTGAAGGCGTCCGCGTTCGCGGCCCTGGAGCGGGCGCGGTCCAGCAAGGCGGTGACGTCCCGGCCGGTGTTCGCCGCCTGCTCAAGGGCGCTGATCGCGGCTGGGAGGGATGCCCGTGCGGCGGCGCCGACGGCAGCGTACTGGTCACGGATCAGGTCACCGGCCTTCGCGCTCCACGGCAGCAGCTCGGCGTCGAGGATGACCCAGCCGGACGATAGCTCGCCGAACACTCCGGCGCTGGTGAGCGCGCCGCGCAGGCGGTGCAGGAGCGTTCCGGTCAGCTCGGGGTCGAAGAACGGGCGGCCGGTGCGGGTGTACACGGCGCCGGTGCTGCCATCGTCGAGGCCGAACCTGTCCGCTGCGGTCTGCGCGCTGTCGCAGACGATGGCCACACAGCGCGAGCCCATGTGCTTCTCTTCGCAGATGACCTGGTCTGCCCCGGCGTCGCGGTAGGCGCTGAACGCCTGGGCTGGGTGTTCCAGCAGGCCGGGATGCTGCGAGGTGGCCACCGGGCTCATGGTTGGCGGCAGGTAGAGCAGCCAGCGCGGGTCGACCGCGAAACGGCTCATCACCTCGAGGGCGGCGGCCGCGTTCTGCTCCGCGATCGTGATCCGGCCGTGGTGCCTGGTGTGGACGATCCTTTTGCCGAGCACGTCACCGATGTCGAGCACGTCCGGCTCACGCCGTGGCGCGTCTCCGGTGGTCGGATTGAGCGGGGCGGCCAGCGGCTTGACGGGCTCGTAGTAGGTCCGGCGGGCCGGGACGGAGACCAGCTCGCGTTCGGGGTAACGCAATGCTGTCAGCCGACCGCCGAAGACGCAGCCGGTGTCCAGGCACATAGTGTTGTTGACCCACTCAGGTTCGGGAATGGGGGTGTGCCCGTACAGGACCATGGCCTGGCCACGGTAGTCGTTGGCCCACGGGTAGCGGACCGGCAGGCCGAACTCGTCCGTCTCCCCCGTGGTGTCGCCGTACAGGGCGAACGCTCGGACCCGGCCCGACGCGCGGCCGTGATACGCCTGCTTCAGTCCCGCGTGCGCGACCACCAGCCGGCCCCCGTCGAGCATGTAGTGGCTGATCAGCCCGTCGGTGAACCGTTCGGCAGCATCGCGGAAGCCTGGCTCGGCCGCGTCGCTGGCCGCGAGCTGGCTGAGCGACTCGGCGAGCCCGTGACCGATCTTGACATCCCGGCCGCGCAGCGCCCGGACCAGCTTGGCCTCGTGGTTGCCGGCCACGGCGAGCGCGTCACCGGCCGCCGTCATGCCCATGACCAGGCGCAGCACGCCGGGCGTTTCGGGCCCACGATCGACCAGGTCACCGAGGAAGACGGCCTTCCTGCCCTGCGGATGCGAGGCTCCGGTGAGGTGGCCCGCCGGGTCGTGTCCGGCCTGGTAACCGAGCAGGGTGAGCAGTTCGGCCAGCTCGTCCAGGCAGCCGTGCACGTCACCGATCACGTCGAATGGCCCGGTCTCGTGCCGCAGGTCGGTCAGCATCGGCACCCTGGTGACGACCGCCGCGTCGATCTCCTCCTGCGTGCTCAGCACCCAGACGTGCCGGAAGCCCTCACGCTTCAGGCTGCGCATCGACCGGCGGAGCTGGTCGTGCTGGCGGCGCAGCACATGCCGGCCGAACTGCCTGTCCTGCCGCTGCGCGTTCCGCTCCACGCAGAGCGATTCCGGCAGGTCGAGCACGATGGCGACCGGGAGCATGTCATGCTCCCGCGCCGCCGCGACCAGCTGCTTGCGGGCGTCGGCCTGCACGTTCGTCGCGTCCACCACGGTCAGCCTGCCGGCGGCCAGCCGCTTGCCTGCGATGTAATACAAGACGTCGAACGCATCCTTGGTCGCGGCCTGGTCGTTCTCGTTGTCAGCGACCAGGCCACGGCAGGCGTCAGAGGACAGAGTCTCGGTGAGCGCGAAGTGGCGCCGGGCGAACGTGGACTTGCCGCACCCCGAGATCCCGACCAGAGCGACCAGCGACAGCTCCGGGATGGCAATCTCCCAGCGGGCCGCGCTCACCGGCTGCTCCGGGTGGGCGGCGTTCGGCGGGTCGCGCTCACCGGCTGCTCCGGGCGGGCACCGTCTCCCCGCTGGCCGCGCTCACGGCCACTCCAGGTGAGCGCCGTCTCCCGGCTGGCTGCGCTCACCGGCCACTCCTGGTAGGCGACGTTCGGTGATCTTTCTTTTTCAAATATTGCTAGCTGAGAAGGCGAGCCGAAGTCGGGATGATCGTCACCGGCCGACCCGAAACGGACACTGTAGCCGTACTGCCTGGCCACCCCGTCCGCCCAGTCGTGGAACTGCCGACGATCCCATTCGAACCTGTGGTCACGATGCCGGAAGGCGCCAGCCTTTAGCGTAGGAAACTGCGTATTGTACTCGGCGTTCGGAGTTGTGATCACAACCACGGCCGGCGCAGCATGACCAAATACGGCGCGGGCCACGGCGGCCAGGCGCGGCGGGTCAACATGCTCGATAACCTCCATGAGAATGGCGGCATCCAGCCCGGTGAGACGCTCGTCGGTGTAGACCAGGCTCGACTGGAAGAGTTCGGCTCGCTCCCGCTGGCGGCCGGGCAGCCGCTCGAGCCGGCGGGCGGCCATCTCCAGCGCGCGGGCCGACACATCGCTGCCGATCACCCGGTCAACCGCCGGCTCGGCCAGCAGCCGGGCGAGCAGCCGACCGTCACCGCAGCCCAGGTCACCAACCGAGCGCGCCCCAGCCTCGCGGAGCGCGGCGAGCACCGCATCCGCCCGCTGCTCGGCCAGGCTGGTAACCTGCGGCGCCTCGGTGGCATTGTCGATCGCCTCGACCGTGGCATCGTCCGTTTCGGCCAGCCGGGCCAGGGCCGTGCGCCGCATCCCCGCCTGATGGGCAAGATAACGGGTAGTGATCAAAGCGAGTTCGGGATGCCCGGCGAGCCAGCCGCGACCTGCCCTGATGAGCTTGTCGACCTCATCGGTGGACACCCAGTAATGCTTCGCATCGTCAAGGACGGGCAGCAGAACATACAAATGGCTGAGCGCGTCCGCGAGCCGCATGCTGCCGGTCAGGCGAAGCTCGACGTACGCTGAGTCGCCCCAGTCCGGAAACCTGGGATCCAGCTTCACCGGGTTCGCACCGACGTGCCAGCCAAGCGGCCCGAACAGCCGACGGGCCAGGTCGGCGCCGCCCCGGCAAGGCAGCGCGGGAACGTACAGTTCCAGCGGCAATGGATGGGCAGCCAGTTCAGGCCTGGCATTGCACTGCCCGGCCATCGCCGTCTTGAACACCCGGCCCAGCGCGACCGCAAGCATGCTCGACGCAGCATAAGGCCGGTCATTCACATACTGCCCCAGCGTGAACCCCTCGGCCGCGTGCCCCCGGGATCCCCGGACGAGCGCAACCGGATCGACCTCGAGCAGCAGCGCCGCCGTGCACCGCTGCGCCGTCGCCTCCGGGTAGAAGACGTGCGCCGTCCCCACCGTCACCGGGAAGCTCTGCACCCTGTCCGGATGCTTGTGCAGCAGAAAGCCCAGGTCGGTGGCGGGCTCCATAGTGGTAGCGATGGTGACAAGCACCCCGCCAGTCTCGTGGTGGCGAGAAGGTGGGGCAAATCAGATTCCGCCGACGTGGCCGCGAGCTTGTCCGCCGTCACCGTATGTAATATCTGACTAACGCAGCCAGAGTGTTGCAGATCTTGCATAAACTGGTACTAGCCAATGTTTGCCTGGTCATCGTGTCACTGTGATCTGGCCCACCCCGTAGTGTGGCCTACGCGTGACCTTGACTATGCACAATGGGTAGCCAGGCGCCCGTAGCTCAGCTGGAAAGAGCGGCTGCCTTCTAAGCAGCGGGTCGCGGGTTCGAATCCTGCCGGGCGCGC
>DASXMU010000059.1:0-32802 GCA_036495485.1 Streptosporangiaceae bacterium | reverse complement strand
GGGATCTGGAGTCCTGGGCGATTCCGGAGGAGATCAGGGCGGCGGCCGGGGAGGATCCGTGGGTGCTGCCGCGGCCGGTGTTCGCCCGCCGGGCGGACCGGGTGAGCAGCGAGCCGTCCGGGCCGTCCTACGAGCGGGCCTGGGCCGCGCTCGAACCGCCCGGCGCGGTCCTGGACGTGGGCGCGGGCGCCGGGGCGGCCTGCCTGCCGCTGCTGCCGCGGGCCACGGAGCTGACCGCCGTGGACGGCGACGCCGGGATGCTGGAGCTGCTCGCCGAGCGGGCGGCAGCCCGCGGGGTCACGGCCAGGACCGTGCTGGGAACCTGGCCGGAGGCTGCCGCGCTGGTCCCGGCCGCCGACGTGATGACCTGCCACCATGTCCTGTACAACGTTCCCGATCTGGCGCCGTTCGTCACCGCCCTCACGCAGCGGGCCCGTCGGCTCGTCGTCGCGGAGACGACCGCCGGGCATCCGCTGGTCACGCTCAACGGGCTGTGGCTGAGGTTTCACGGGCTGCGGCGGCCGCAGGCGCCCACCGCCGGCGACCTGCTGCGGATCCTGACCGCGATGGGGCTCGAGCCTGGTCACCAGCGGTGGCACCGGCCGTCCGCTCTCGACTACGGGAGCTTCGAGGAGCTGACCGAGGTCACCAGGCGGCGGCTGTGCCTGCCGCGGGAGCGGGCCGGTGAGGTTGCGGAGGCGCTGGCCGAGGCCGGCCCTGAGGACGCGCTGGGGCAGGCGTCAGCGGGACGCGAGGTGGTCACGATCTGGTGGCAGGGCACCGCGAGCTGAGCAATCACTCCACAAACAGCAGGCCGGTTACCCGATCCGGCAGTACGGCGGGTGCGATTGGTGACCACCTTGTCATGCCATCCGGCGTAATCGCGGGCCTATCCGGGCCCGGCGGGGGCGAACGTGGATCAACATGAACTTCTTGTGGTGACAGCACGTCGCGCAGCTTTGACTGCGGCAGCCCGCTGGCCGGAGAAAAGGCCCGGGTGGCCGCGTCAGCTCAGCGGAACTTCCTGAGCTGGAGCAGGTCGAGCAGGCTGGCCTCGACCTTGAGCTTGCCGGTCAGCCAGGCCCGGGTGAACCGGGCTGGGTCCTCGGCGATCCAGACCAGGTCGTCGCTCTTCGCGGTGAACCTGACCTGCGCGGGCTTGGCGCCGGGCGGCGCTTCCACGACCGGATCCGCGCCGTGCGGTCCGATCCGGGTCAGGAACAGCAGGCTGAGGTCGGGGATCCGCGCGCTCATCGTCCGGTCGGGGAAATGCGCGGCCCGGTCGGCGGCATCCATCCCGGCGATACGCCCCACCAGACTCTCCAGCGCCTTGCGGCACTCTTCCGCGGTCGCCATCCTGCCCTCACTCTCTTTGGCTGGTGCCTTATCCTGCCAGCCGCAAGGGTGCCACCGTCCCCCGGTGGGAGCTGAACGAGCGCAGTATCCGTAAGGTCCGCGACTTCCTCTGCGAGCCGCACAACAGCCGGTTTGGCTGCGGCTCCGAGCGGACGGTGGCCGAGTACCAGGCGTATTGCGGGCTCGACTTCGCGCACTGCCGCGCGCAGGAGTACACGCTGCAGGAGCTCGAACCGCCCAATCCGCCAGCGGATCCGGACTGGCCCACCGTGCCGAGGCCCTGGCAGATCACGGTCACCCTGCAACGGGCCCTGCTCCAGCCGCCTTTCCTCGCCGGCGACTCCGTCTGGCAGCTATCTTTCTTCGACCCCGACGGCACGCTCCTCAGCACGAAGACGCTGACCGGCCGGGACCGGGACACAAGCGCCGACGAGGATGCCCGCCTCAGCCTTACCCATACGTTCAGTTCGGCGCGGACGCCCGTCAGGTGGCACCTGAGCGCCAGCCCGGCCAGCCGTGGCCGCCCCGCCCAGATCGGCGGGGACATCATCTCCGCCGACCGCAAGGGCATCAGCCACTCCGCCTACATCGCCAGCCGTGTCGCCGCCGCAGACACGGGGTGACGGGCGGCAGGGTGCGCCGGTCTGTCGGATTCGGGCGGTAGCGTTTCCCGGGGAAGCAGTATAAGGCCGAGGAGCGCAGAGGCAGATGCAGGACGTGGAGCCGGTGACGGCCGATCACAATAAAAATCAATATGAGAAAGAAAATAATGCCGAACGGTGCCCACCCGGCCCCATCGCCCGGGGGGCGGCCGGCCGGGAGCAGGCCGGACCGGCCGGCGAACCTTCGGTCGACGCGATGATCGCCCGGCTGGACGGCCTGGACGGCCTGCCGCTGGCGGAGCACGTGGCGGTGTTCGAGGACACCCACGCCGCGCTGCGGCAGGTGCTCAGCGAACTCGATGCCGCGCCGGACGGTGCGGCGGACCGGCGCCCGCCCGGGCCCGCGGGCCCGGGCGGCCCGGGCGGGCGCTGAGCGGGGATGCCGTCAGCCGTGGGCAGCCGGATCAGGCTCGACGCCGAGCTCGTCAGGCGGGGCCTTGCCCGCTCCAGGCAGCAGGCGGCCGAGCTGATCGCCAGCGGCCGGGTCAGCGTGGCCGGCCTGGTCGCGGCCAAGCCGGCCAGCCAGGTGGGCCGGGACGTGCCGATCACCGTCGCCGACGGGTCAGGGCCCGATTACGTGTCGCGGGGCGGCCACAAGCTGGCCGGGGCGCTGGCCGCCTTCGGCGGCCTGACCGTGGCCGGCCGCCGCTGCCTGGACGCGGGCGCCTCCACCGGGGGGTTTACCGACGTGCTGCTGCGTGCGGGCGCCGGTCATGTGGTCGCGGTGGACGTCGGGTACGGCCAGCTCGCCTGGTCGCTGCGCAGCGACCCGAGGGTCACCGTGCTGGACCGGGTCAACGTGCGCGAGCTGCGCCCCGAGCAGGTGGCGCCGCCGCCCAGCCTGGTCGTGGCCGACCTGTCGTTCATCTCGCTGGCCACGCCGCTGCCCGCGCTGGCCGCCTGCGCCGCGCCGGACGCGGACTTCGTGCTGCTGGTCAAGCCGCAGTTCGAGGTGGGCAAGGGCCGGGTAGGTGCGGGCGGTGTGGTGCGTGATCCCGCGCTGCGGGCCGAGGCGGTGTCCGGGGTGGCGCACGCCGCCGCCGCGCTCAGCCTGGGTGCCGCCGGGACGGTCGCCAGCCCGCTGCCCGGCCCGGCCGGCAACGTTGAGTACTTCCTGTGGCTGCGCCGTGGTGCGCCGCCGCTCGGTGAGCGCGAGCTCCAGCAGGCGATCGCGGATGGCCCGCAGTAGGCCGCGGGGAGGGAAGCACGCCGTAGGGTGTGGTTCCGGCGGAGGAAATATGGCATGACGGACGGCAAGCGGGCGGTGCTCCTCGTCGTGCACACCGGGCGGCCGCGGGCGGTGGCCAGCGCCCGGTTCGTGGTGGACCGGCTGACCGCGGCCGGGCTGACCGTGCGGGTGCTCGCCGCCGAGGCCGGTGAGATCCAGTGCCCGGCCGAGGTGGTCCCGGCCAGCCGGGAGGCGGCGCAGGGCGCGGAGGTGGTGATCGTCATCGGCGGCGACGGGACGCTGCTGCGCGCGGCCGAGGTCGCGCGCCCGGCGAGTGCACCGCTGCTGGGCGTGAACCTCGGCCACATCGGCTTCCTGGCCGAGGCGGAGCCCGATGACCTGGCCGAGACCGTGGACCGCGTGGTCGCCCGCGAGTACCAGGTGGAGAGCCGGATGACGATCGACGTGACCGTACGGCACAACGGCAGCATCACCGCCGAGACCTGGGCACTCAACGAGGCCACCGTGGAGAAGACGCCGCGCATCGGGATGCTGGAGGTCGTCACCGAGGTGGACGGCCGGCCGCTGTCCAACTGGGACTGCGACGGGGTGATCTGCGCCACGCCCACCGGATCCACCGCCTACGCGTTCTCGGCCGGCGGCCCGGTCGTCTGGCCGGAGGTGGAGGCCCTGCTGCTCGTGCCGATCTGCGCGCACGCGCTGTTCGCCGGGCCGATGGTGGTCTCCCCGGCCTCCACGCTCGCGGTCGAGGTGCTCGGCGGCACCGCCCGCGCACCGGTCGGGCTGACCGGCATGGGCCTGGCCCCAGGATCCTGGCGTGGCGAGATGACAGGTGCTGTGCTGTGGTGCGATGGTCGCCGTAGCGTGGATCTGCCGCCTGGCGCAAGGGTCGAGGTGCGGCGCGGCGAGCGCCCCGTCCTGCTGGCCAGGCTGCACCGCAGCGAGCTGAATACCGGCGCCCCGTTCACCGACCGGCTGGTGGTGAAGTTCGGGCTGCCGGTGACCGGATGGCGCGGCAGGCAGCAGGCAGGATCAGGCGCAGTATCGGGCGGAGAGGAGGCCTCGCGAGCCAATGCTTGAGGAGGTCAGGATCACCGGGCTCGGGGTGATCGACGATGCCGTCCTCGAACCGTCCCCCGGGCTGACCGTGGTCACCGGGGAGACCGGGGCCGGCAAGACGATGGTGGTAACCGGTCTCGGCCTGCTGTTCGGCGGCCGGGGCGACCCGGCGCGGGTGCGGCCGGGCGCCGGCCGCGCCACCGTCGAGGGCCGGCTGCGCATCGAGCCGGGCGGTCACGTCGCCCAGCAGGTGGACGAGGCGGGTGGCGAGCTCGACGACGGTGGCGCCGCGCTGGTGGTGAGCCGGTCGGTCTCCGCCGAGGGCAGGTCACGGGCGCACGCCGGCGGCCGGTCCGTGCCGGTGTCGCTGCTCACCTACCTGGCGGACGAGCTTGT
The DNA here is from genome assembly GCA_036495485.1 of Streptosporangiaceae bacterium. GTDB lineage: Bacteria > Actinomycetota > Actinomycetes > Streptosporangiales > Streptosporangiaceae > PALSA-505. The sequence goes on along the minus strand of DASXMU010000059.1, from coordinate 28,140 downwards.
CGCCGTGCATGGCCAGGCCGACCAGCAGCAGCTGCTCAAGGCGGGCAGGCAGCGCATGGCCCTCGACCGCTACGCCGGCAGCGAGCTGTCCGCGGTGCTGGCCGACTACCAGCGGGCCTACCAGCGCCACCGCCAGGTGCGCGAGGAGCTGGCCGAGCTGACCACCCGGGCCAGGGAGCGGGCGGAGCAGGCCGTCGAGCTGCGCGACGGCCTGGCCGAGGTGGAGCGGCTTGACCCGGCGGCGGGCGAGGACGAGGGGCTGCTGGCCGAGCAGGAACGGCTGGCGCACGCCGACGCCCTGCACGCGGCGGCGACGACGGCGCACGAGGCGCTCGTGGGGGATCCGTCGGCCGGTTCCTACGAGACCGCCGATGCCACCGCCCTGCTCGTCGGGGCCAGGCAGGCCCTGGAGGCGGTCGCGGAGCACGACGCGGTGCTGGCCGGGACGGCGAACCGGCTGGCCGAGGCGGCCTACATCGTGTCCGACGTGGCCGTGGAGCTGGCCTCCTACGCCCAGTCGGTGGAGGCCGACCCGGCCCGCCTGGCCGTGGTCCAGGAACGCCGCGCCGACCTGGCCAGGCTGATCCGCACGTTCGGCAGCCGGGGCGGCGGCACCGGTGACCTGGCCGCCGTGCTGGCCTGGTCCAAGGAGGCCGCGGGCAGGCTGGCCGAGCTGGACGGCGACGACGACCGGATCGCCACGCTCGCGGCGCAGGAGGCCGAGCTGGCCGCCGCGGTGGACAGCCTGGCCGCGGACCTGACCGGGCTGCGCGAGCAGGCGGCGGAGAAGTTCGCCGGTGCGGTCACCGACGAGCTGACCGCGCTGGCCATGCCGCACGCCCGGCTGACCGTGGCGATCACGCAGTCCGCCGAGCCCGGTCCGTACGGCAGGGACGAGGTCGGGATCCTGCTGGCCGCCCATCCCGGGGCGCCCGCGCTGCCGCTGCACAAGGGGGCGTCCGGCGGCGAGCTGTCCCGGGTCATGCTGGCCATCGAGGTGGTATTCGCGGGCGCCGACCCGGTGCCCACGTTCGTGTTCGACGAGGTCGACGCCGGGGTGGGCGGCAAGGCCGCGGTCGAGGTCGGGCGGCGCCTCGCCCGGCTGGCCCGGCTGGCTCAGGTGATCGTGGTCACCCACCTGCCGCAGGTCGCCGCCTTCGCGGACACGCACCTGGTGGTGGCGAAGTCCGACGACGGATCGGTCACCCGCAGCGGGGTCGTCCAGCTCGACCGGGCCGGCCGGGTGCGGGAGCTGTCCCGGATGCTGGCCGGGCTGGAGCACTCCGAGCTCGGCCAGGCGCACGCGGAGGAACTGCTCGGCATCGCCGCCACGCAACGCGCGGAGCTGGCCAGCCAGTAGTGCCCGGGGCGGGCACGGCGCGGGCCGTTCCGGCGTAGCTCTGACCGGAGTACGTGTCCGCTTTATGTATAAATATGACGCGTTGAGATTGATCGTGGTATTCTGTTACCATGCCAGCGTGTTGTTGCCGAAACCTTAGGCAGGCCGACACGTGCATGGGAGAAACCCCAAGCATCGACCGTCCCCAGCCGCCGTCAGCGAGAGTCACGGCGAGCGCCAGTTCGCCACCTGGAACGACACGGCGGTGCCGGTCGCGCCGCTGACGCTGCCCGCACTGGCCGGGGCGCAAGTGGCCCGGACCCCTGGCGCGGTGGCGGTGGCCTCTGGCGGCACGGTGCTGACCTATGCGGAGCTGGGAGCGGCGGCGGCGCGGCTGGCGCGGTACCTGGTGGGGGAGGGGATAAGGCCGGGTGCGCGGGTGGCGGTGGTGCTGGAGCGGTCGGTGGACGCGGTGGTGGCGGTGCTGGGGGTGCTGCTTGCGAGGGCGGCGTACGTGCCGGTTGAGCCGGGGTATCCGGTGGAGCGGGTGGGGTTTGTGCTGGCGGATGCGGGGGCGGCGGCGGCGGTGTGCAGCGTGGCGACGGCTGGCCGGGTGCCGGCCGCGAGCGGGGTGCGGCGGGTGGTGGTGGATGATCCGGTGGTGGCCGGGGCGGTGGCGGCGTGCCCGGGTGATGGGCTGGCCGGGCTGGCGGCGCGGGTGCGGCCAGCGGATCTGGCGTATGTGATGTATACCTCGGGGTCGACCGGAGTGCCCAAAGGCGTTGCGGTGGAGCACCGGTCCGTCGCGAACTACGTCAGGTACGCCGCGGATGCCTACCCGAGCACCAGGGAACGTTCCTGGCTGCACTCGCCGGTATCGTTCGATCTCACCGTGACCGCGTTGTTCACGCCGCTGACAGTGGGCGGTTGCGTCCATGTCGGCGCGTTCACCGACGAACAGGCGCACTGCGGCCTCGACGGCGATTCCCCGCTTTTCCTCAAGGTGACCCCCAGTCACCTCGCCCCGCTCAGCACCATGGCGCTGGCCATCCCCTCGGGGGACCTGGTGGTCGGGGGTGAGCAGCTTACGGGTGAGATGCTCGCCGGGTGGCGGCGCGGTCACCCTGACGTCGCGATCATCAACGAGTACGGCCCGACCGAAGCCACCGTGGGCTGCACCGGCTACTGGATCAGGCCGGAAGACGCCATCCCTGACGGCGTGGTGCCGGTCGGCCGTCCTGCCGCGAACTCCCGGCTGTATGTGCTGGGTAAGCAGTTGCAGCCGCTGCCGCCTGGGGCGCTGGGGGAGTTGTACATCGCTGGGCCGGGGCTGGCGCGGGGGTATCTGAACCGGCCGGGCCTGACCGCGGAGCGGTTCGTGGCCTGCCCCTCTGGCGGGCCAGGGGAGCGGATGTACCGGACCGGGGATCTGGGCCGGTGGACAGCCGATGGGGTGCTGGTGTTCGCGGGCCGGGCCGATGCGCAGGTGAAGATCCGCGGGTTCCGGGTGGAGCCCGGTGAGGTGGAGGCGGCCCTGGTGGCCTGCCCAGGGGTGGCGCAGGCGGCGGTGATCGTGCGGGAGGACCGGCCCGGTGACCAGCGGCTGACCGGCTATGTCAGCCCGGACGGCAGCACGGTGGCTGGGCTGACGGGCGGCGTGCTGCGCGACGCGCTGGCCGCGCGGCTGCCGGAGTACATGGTGCCGGCCGCGGTGGTGGTGCTGGCGGAACTGCCGGTGACGGTCAACGGCAAGCTGGACCGGGCCGCGCTGCCCGCGCCGGACTATGCGGCGGGCGTGGCACCGCAGTACCTGGCGCCACGGACGCGGCACGAGGAGATCCTGGCCCAGTTGTTCGCCGGGGTGCTGGGCGTCGAGCGGGCCGGGATCGATGACAGCTTCTTCGACCTGGGTGGTCACTCGCTGCTGGTGACCCGGCTGATCGGGCGGGTGCGGGCGGCGCTGGCGGCCGAGCTGACCATGCGGGAAGTGTTCCAGGCGCCGACAGTGGCCGGGCTGGCAGCGATGCTGGCCAGCCGGGCGGGCCGCCAGGTGCGGCCGCCCCTGGTGGCCGGTGACCGGCCGGAGCGGGTGCCGCTGTCGTCCGCCCAGCAGCGGCTGTGGTTCCTGAACCGGCTGCAGGAGCGGGTAGCGGCCTACAACATCGCGGTGGCGGCGCGGCTGACCGGGGGTTTGGACCGGGCGGCGCTCGAGCTGGCGTTGGGCGACGTGGCAGGTCGGCATGAGAGCCTGCGGACGATGTTCCCCGAGGACGGTGGGGTGCCGTGGCAGCGGGTGCTGGACGGTGCGGCCGGGGCGCCCGTGCTCCAGGTGACCCGGGCTGATCCCGGCGGGCTGGCCGGGGAACTGGCCGCGGCGGTGAGCAGCCCGTTCGACCTGACGGCCGAGCTGCCGCTGCGGGCCTGGCTGTTCGCACTGTCCCCGGCGGAGCATGTGCTGCTGCTGGTGATCCACCACGTCGCCGGGGACGACTGGTCGATAGAGCCGCTGTGCCGGGACCTGGGCACCGCGTATGCGGCACGGTGCGGCGGGCGTGCCCCGGACTGGGATCCACTGCCGGTACAGTACGCGGACTACGCGCTGTGGCAGCAGGGCCTGCTCGGCGACGAGGACGATCCTGACGGCCTGGCCGCCGGGCAGCTCGCCTACTGGACGAAGGTACTGGCCGGAGCGCCGGAGGCGCTGGTGCTGCCGGTCGACCGGCCGCGGCCGGCGGTGGCCTCCTACCGCGGTGGGGCCGTGCGGTTCGCGCTGCCAGCCCCGCTGCACGCCGGGCTGCTGGACGTGGCCGGACGGCACGGTGTGACGGCCTTCATGGTGATGCATGCGGCCGTGGCGGTGCTGCTGACCCGGCTGGGCGCGGGGGTGGACGTGCCGATCGGCACGGTCGTGGCCGGACGGCCCGACGACGCACTGGACGACCTGGTCGGGTTCTTCGTGAACACGCTGGTGCTGCGGACCGATACCTCAGGTGATCCGGCGTTCGGCGAGCTGCTCGACCGGGTGCGGGAGGTGGATCTGGCCGCGTTCGGTCACCAGGATCTGCCGTTCGAGCGGCTGGTCGAGGCCCTGAACCCGGCCCGGTCACTGGCCCGCAACCCGCTGTTCCAGGTGATGCTGACCGCGGGCGTAAGTGCGGGCAGGGGCGCCGCGCTGGGATTGCCCGGCCTCGGCTGCGCGGCCGTGCCGGTGGCGGCCGGCCCAGTGAACATGGACCTGGTCTTCGACCTCGGCGGGGACTGCGTGCTAGGCGGCCCGCCAGACGGGCTCACCGGGGAGCTGCGGTTCGCCATCGACGTGTTCGACCAGGCAACGGCAGAGTCGATCGCCGCCAGGCTGGTGCGGGTCGTTGCGGCGGTTGTCGCCGATCCGGGAGCGGCGGTCAGCCAGGTGGATGTGCTCGCACCGGAGGAACGGCGGCGGATCACCGGGCAGTGGAACGAGACGGCGCTGGCCGTGCGGGCGCTGACGCTGCCCGGGCTGTTCGAGGCGCAGGTGAGCCGGGCTCCTGGCGCGGTGGCGCTGGCATGGGCGGGTGGGGAGCTGACCTACCGGGAGCTGAACGAGCGGGCAAACCGGCTGGCGCACCGTCTCATCGGTCTCGGCGCGGGGCCGGAGCGGGTGGTCGGGCTGGCGCTGCCGCGGGGCGAATCCATGGTGGTGGCGCTGCTGGCGGTTGCCAAGAGCGGGGCGGCATATCTGCCGGCCGACCCGCGGCTGCCGTCGGCCCGGATCGCTTTCATGCTGGCCGACGCCGGGCCCGTGCTGGTGCTGACCGACATGGCGACCTCGGCTGGGCTGCCCGCCGGCGGCCCGCCGCGGCTGGTCCTGGACGATCCGGCCGTGCTGGCGCCGGCGCACCGGGCCGGTGACGTGACCGATGCGGACCGGGTGGTCCCGCTGCGGCCGGCCCATCCGGCCTATGTCATCTACACCTCCGGCTCAACCGGCACGCCCAAGGCCGTGGTGGTCACCCAGGCCAGCCTGGTCAACCTGGCGGCCGCGCACATCGCGGCGATGGACCTCGGCCCTGACAGCAGGCTGCTGCAGGTCGCGTCGCTGAGCTTCGATACCTCGTCGGGGGAGATCTGGCGGGCGCTTGGCGCCGGGGCAACGCTGGTCATCCCGCCGCCGGGGCCGCTGGACAGCGAGCAACTGGCCCAGCTCGTGGACGACCACGCGATCACCCATACCTGGGTGCCGCCGGCCGTGCTGGCCGGGATGGCCCCGGGGCGGCTGGCCAGCGTGGTGACGATGAACGTGGGCGGTGAGGCGGTCGCGGCGCCGCTGGCCGATCCGTGGGCCGGGGGGCGCCGGCTGATGGTCGGCTACGGCCCGACGGAGAGCACGGTGGCGGCCACGCTCTACCCGGTGCGGCCCGAGGATGCCACCAGGCCCGGCGTGCTGCCGATCGGCCGGCCGATCGGCAACGTCCAGGTGTTCGTGCTGGACGACTGGCTGGGTGTGCTGCCGCCCGGGGTGGTGGGTGAGCTGTATGTGGCGGGTGCGGGGGTGGCGCGCGGGTATCTGGGCCGGGCGGGTTTGACGGCCGGCCGGTTTGTGGCCTGCCCGGCCGGGACGCCGGGCGGGCGGATGTACCGGACCGGGGATCTGGTGCGGTGGCGGGCTGATGGGGTGCTGGAGTTCGTGGGCCGGGCCGATGACCAGGTGAAGCTGCGGGGGTTCCGGGTGGAACCGGGTGAGGTGGCGGCGGTACTGATGGGGGCGCCGGAGGTGGCTCAGGCGGTGGTGGTGGTGCGGGAGGACCGGCCGGGAGACCGGCGGCTGGTCGGTTACGTGGTCCCGGCTGATGCAGAGCGGGGGGTGGATGCGGGTGGGCTGCGGGAGTGGGCGGCGGAGCGGCTGCCGGACTACATGGTGCCGTCGATGGTGGTGCTGGATGGGCTGCCGCTGACAGTGAACGGGAAGCTGGACCGGGCCGCGCTGCCCAAGCCGGACTACCAGGCCGTCGGGTACGTCGCCCCGCGCACCGAGGCCGAGCGGGCGATGGCCGGAGTGTGGGCCGAGGTGCTCGGGGTAGCCAGGATCAGCATGGACGGCAGTTTCTTTGATCTGGGCGGCCATTCGCTGCTGGCCACCAGGCTGGTCAGCCAGATCCGGGCGGTGCTGGGGCTGGAAGCCTCGATCCAGGACGTGTTCGAAGCGCCGACGGTAGCCCGGCTGACCGCGCGGCTAGCTGGGCGCGGCAGCCGGCGGGCCCGGCCGGCCTTGCGGCAGATGCGCCGCCCGGGGGGCGCGACTTGATGGTCCCGTTGTCGTTCGGGCAGTTGCGGTTGTGGTTTCTGAACCGGCTGGAGGGCGCGGGGGCGACGTACAACATCCCGGTGGGAGTGCGGCTGGGTGGGGCGCTGGACCGGGCGGCGCTGCAGCAGGCACTGGGTGATGTGGTGGGCCGGCATGAGAGTTTGCGGACGGTGTTCCCGGAGGCGGACGGGGCGCCGCGGCAGCGGGTGGTGGAAGGCGCGGCGGGCGTGCCGGTCATGGAGGTCGTGGCGGCTGACGGGGAGGCGGAGCTGGCGGCGGCGGTGGCCGGGGCGGCTGCCTGCCGGTTCGACCTGACGGCCGGGCCACCGCTGCGGTTGTGGCTGTTCGCGCTCTCCCCGGCGGAGCATGTGCTGCTGCTGGTGATCCATCACATCGCCGCGGATGGCTGGTCGGTAGGGCCGCTGGGGCGGGATCTGGCGGCGGCCTACGCGGCGCGGTGCAGAGGAAGGGAACCGGATTGGGACCCGTTGCCGGTGCAGTACGCGGACTACGCGCTGTGGCAGCGGGAGCTGCTGGGCGACGAAGCAGATCCGGGGAGCCTGGCCGCCGAGCAGCTGGCGTTCTGGCGGGAGGCCCTGGCCGGAGTCCCGCAGGAGGTGGTGCTGCCGTTCGACCGGCCGCGCCCGGCGGTGGCGTCCTACCGGGGCGGGCGGGTGCCGTTCACCGTGGCGGCGGACTTGCACGGACGGCTGGCCGGGCTGGCCCGGCGGCATCAGGCGACGGTGTTCATGGTGGTGCAGGCGGCGGTGGCGGTATTGCTGACGCGGCTGGGGGCGGGGGCAGATCTCCCGCTGGGGTCGCCGGTGGCGGGCCGGGACGATGCGGCGCTGGACGAGCTGGTCGGGTTCTTCGTGAACACGCTGGTGCTGCGCACCGACACGTCGGGAGACCCTGGGTTCGGTGAGCTGCTGGAGCGGGTGCGGGCGGCGGATCTGGCTGCGTTCGCGCACCAGGACCTGCCGTTCGAACGCTTGGTGGAGGCGGTGAACCCAGCCCGGTCGCTGGCCCGCAATCCGCTGTTCCAGGTCATGGTCGTCGTGCGGGAGGCGCCCGGGGTGCCGCTGGCGCTGCCCGGCCTGGCCTGCTCGGCCGAGCCGGTGGAGCTCCCCATCGCCAAGTTCGACCTCACCTTTGATCTGGCCGAGACACGGGCCGCCGATGGTTCGCCCGGCGGGATGGCCGGGGTGGTGGAGTTTGCGGCGGACGTGTTCGGCCGGGCCACCGCCGAGGCGGTCGCCGCCAGGCTGATCCGGGTGCTTGAGGTCGTGGCCACTGACCCGGCCGCGCGGGTGAGCCAGGTGGATGTGTTCGCGCCGGGGGAGCGGCACCGGGTCCTGTTCGAGTGGAACGACACGGCGCTAGCGGTCCAGCCGCAGACGTTCGCCGGGCTGTTCGAGGCACAGGTGGCCCGGGCTCCCGGTGCGGTGGCGGTGGCGTCGGCGGCCGGGGAGCTGACCTATGCGGAGCTGAACGAACGCGCGAACCGGCTGGCCCATCACCTGCTGAGCCTGGGTGCGGGACCGGAGCGCGTGGTGGGGCTGGCACTGCCACGCGGTGAGCTGGTGGAAACGGCACTGCTGGCCGCGATGAAGACCGGGGCGGCCTACCTGGCGATCGACCCGGAGCTGCCAGCCGCCCGGATCGGGTTCATGCTGGCCGACGCCGCGCCGGTCCTGGTCGTGACCGACACGGCGACCTCAGCCGCGCTGCCCGATGATGGCCCGCCGCTGCTGCTGGCCGACGATCCGGTGACGGTGGCAGCCCTGGCGGCCACTCCCGGCCGGGACGTGACCAACGCCGATCGTGGCGCCATCCTGCGGCCGGCGCATCCGGCCTTCGTCATCTACACCTCGGGCTCCACCGGCACCCCCAAGGGCGTCGTCATCACTCACACCGGCCTGGCCAGCCTGGTAGGTGCGCTGCGGCAGCGGCTCCGGATGGAGCCGTCTATCAGGGTCGGGCAGATCTCGACGCTGAATTTCGACTCGGCCGTTGTGGAGCTGCTGACGGTCTGGGCGGCCGGGGGGTGCCTGGCCGTGCCTGGGCCGGGGCGGCTGGCCGGCGAAGAGCTGGCCAAGGTGCTGAATGAGCTGCGGATCACCCACACGTTCACGCAGCCTGGAGTGGTGGCCGGACTGCCGGCCGGAGCCGCCCCGGGACTGGAGTGCCTGGTAGTGGGGGGCGAAGCGTGCCCGGCCGAGCTGGCGGAGACGTGGTCTGCGGGCCGGCAGATGATCAACATCTACGGGCCCGCCGAGGTGACGGTGTTCGCGACCTGGGCCAGGCTGCGGCCGGTGAGCGATGGCACGGCCCCGCCAATCGGTGAGCCAGTCGCCAACGCACAGGTGTTTGTGCTGGATGAGCGGCTGAGCGCGGTGCCACCAGGAGTGGTGGGCGAGGCATACGTGGCCGGGCCGGGGCTGGCCCGCGGGTACCTTGGCCGTTCCGGGCTGACTGCCGGGCGGTTTGTGGCCTGCCCGTTCCTGGCCGGGGCGCGGATGTACCGGACCGGGGACCTGGTGCGCTGGCGGGCGGACGGGCAGCTGGACTTCCTGGGCCGCGCCGATGACCAGGTGAAGCTCCGGGGCTTCCGGGTGGAGCCGGGAGAGATCACAGCGGTGCTGCGGCAGGCGCCGGGGGTGGGCCAGGCGGCCGTGGTGCTGCGAGAGGACCGGCCGGGGGACAAGCGGCTGGTGGGGTATGTGGTTCCCGCCGCTGGGGGTTCTGCGGGTGGGCATGGGCTGGATAGCAGTGGGCTGCGGCAGTGGGTGGCCGCGCGGCTGCCGGAATACATGGTGCCGGCGGCGGTGATGGTGCTGGCCGCGCTGCCCCTGACGGTGAACGGGAAACTGGACCGGGCCGCTCTGCCCGAGCCGGATTACGGGTCGGGTGCGGCCGGGGAGTACGTGGCGCCGCGCACCCCGGCCGAGGAAATCCTGGCCCAGCTGTTCGCCGGGGTGCTGGGGGTCGGGCAGGTCGGGATCGATGACAGCTTCTTCGCCCTGGGGGGTCACTCGCTGCTGGCGGCCAAGCTGGTCAGCCGGATCCGGGCCGTGCTGGGCGCAGAACTCGGGATCCGGTCGCTGTTCGAGGCACCGACCGTGGCCGGGCTGGCCAGGCTGGCGGCGGGCGCTGGGCAGGCCCGGCTGCCGCTGGCCGCCAGGTCGCGCCCTGAGCGGGTTCCGCTGTCGTTCGCGCAGCAGCGGCTGTGGTTCCTGAGCCGGCTGGAAGGCGGTGCGGCGACATACAACATCCCGGTGGCGGTGCGGCTGGCCGGGGCGTTGGATCGGGCGGCACTGCAGCTGGCGCTGGCCGATGTGGCCGGGCGGCATGAGACCTTGCGGACGGTATTTCCCGAGGCCGATGGGGTGCCACGGCAGCGGGTGGTGGAGCGCCAGGCAGCGGTCGAGGTGGTGGAAGCCGGCGGAGAAGCGGAGCTGGCGGCGGCCGTGGCCGAGGCAGCGGGGTACCGGTTCGACCTGACCGCCGAGCCGCCGCTGCGGGTGTGGCTGTTCGCGCTGTCCCCGGCGAAGCATGTGCTGCTGCTGGTGATGCACCACATCGCCGGGGACGGCTGGTCGATGGGGCCGCTGGGACGGGATCTGGCGGCGGCGTATGGAGCGCGGTGCGGCGGGCGGGCACCCGGGTGGGATCCCCTGCCGGTGCAGTACGCGGACTACGCGCTCTGGCAGCGGGAGCTGCTGGGCGACGAGGCGGACCCTGACGGCCTGGCCGCGGGCCAGCTGGCGTTCTGGCGCGAGACCTTGGCGGGGGCGCCGGGGGAGCTGGCGCTGCCGTTCGACCGGCCGCGGTCGGCGGTGGCGTCGTACCGGGGTGACCGGGTGCGGTTTGCGGTAGGGGCCGGGCTGCACGGTGAGCTGGCGGAGCTGGCCCGGCGCTCTCAGGTGACGATGTTCATGGTGGTGCAGGCGGCGGTGGGGGTTGTGCTGACGCGGCTGGGGGCGGGGGCGGATCTTCCGCTGGGGTCGCCGGTGGCGGGCCGGGACGATGCGGCGCTGGACGAGCTGGTCGGGTTCTTCGTGAACACGCTGGTGCTGCGGATGGATCTGTCGGGAGATCCCCGGTTCGGTGAGCTGCTGGAGCGGGTGCGGGCGGTGGATCTGGCCGCGTTCGCGCACCAGGACCTGCCATTCGAGCGTCTGGTGGAAGTGCTGAACCCGGCCCGTTCGCTGGCCCGCAACCCCCTCTTCCAGGTCATGGTCGCGCTCGGCGAGGCCACCGGCCCGGCCGCCCCGCTGCCCGGGCTGCGGTGCACGGCGGAACCGGTCGGCCTCGGCATCGCGAAGTTCGACCTCTCGTTCGACCTGACCGAGATGCGGGCCGCCGATGGCTCCCCTGGTGGGATGGCTGGGGAGGTGGAATTCGCGGCGAACGTGTTCGACCGGGTCACCGCCGAGTCGATCGCCGCCCGGCTGGTCCGCGTGCTCGAAGCGGTGGCGGGCGACCCGGCGGTCCGGGTCAGCCAGGTGGACATCTACGCGCCAGGTGAGCGGCAACAGGTCCTCGAACAATGGAACGACACGGCGCTGGCGGTCCCGCCGCTCACGTTCCCCGGCCTGTTCGAGGCGCAGGTGAGCCTGACGCCGGGCGCGACGGCGCTGGCCTCGGTGGCCGGAGAGCTGACCTATGCGCAGCTCAGCGAACGCGCGAACCGGCTGGCCCATCACCTGGTGGCCCTGGGCGCTGGCCCGGAGCGCGTGGTGGCGCTGGCGCTGCCGCGAGGTGAGCCAGCGATCGTGGCGATGCTGGCGGTGGTCAAGAGCGGCGCGGCCTATCTGCCGGCCGACATCCGGCTCCCGGCCGCCCGGATCGGGCTCATGCTGGCCGACGCCGCTCCGGTGCTGCTGGTGACCGACGCGGCAACCGCTGGCCTGCTGCCCGGTGCCGGACCGCCCCGGCTGCTGATCGATGCCCCGGGGACGGTGGCGGCCCTGGCGGGCCGCCCCGGCCGGGACCTGGCCGACACGGACCGGACGGCTCCGCTGCGGCCGGCGCATCCCGCCTACGTCATCTACACCTCCGGCTCCACCGGCACCCCCAAGGGCGTGGTCGTCACCCACACCGGCCTGGCCAGCCTGATCGCCAGCCAGCTCACCACGTCCCAGGTCAGCAGGGACGCCCGCATCCTGCAGCTCGCCTCGCTCAGCTTCGATGTCGCAACCGAGGATTTGCTCACCGCGTTCGGGGCGGGAGCGACGCTGGTGATCCCGCCGCCCGATGTCATCGCCGGCAGCGAGCTGGCCGACTGCCTCCACGAGCAGGCCATCACCCACCTGGAGATCTCGCCCTCGGTGCTGGCCAGCCTGCCGCGGCGCCGGCTGCCCAGCTTGCGTGTGCTCAACGCCGGCGCCGAAGCCTGCCCGGCCACGCTGGTGGGCCAGTGGTCGCCCGGCCGGGTCATGCTCAACAGCTACGGCCCGACCGAGACGACCGTCACCTGCCTGATGAGCGAACCGCTGGCAGGCGGCGCCGCCTCGGATCCGCCGATCGGGCGCCCGGTCGCCAACAGCCGGGCGTACGTGCTCGGCGGCCGGCTCCAGGTGGTGCCGCCCGGTGTGGTGGGTGAGCTGTACATAGCCGGGCCGGGACTGGCCCGGGCATACCTGGGCCGCCCGGATCTGACCGCGGGACGGTTCCTGGCCTGCCCGTTCGGCCCGGCCGGTGCGCGGATGTACCGCACCGGGGACCTGGTGCGCTGGCGGGCCGACGGGCAGCTCGAATTCGCCGGGCGGGCCGACGACCAGGTGAAGGTACGCGGCTTCAGGATCGAGCTCGGTGAGGTGGAGGCAGTGCTCGCCCGGCTGCCGGGAGTGGGCCAGGCGGCAGTGCTGGCCCGGGAGGACCGGCCGGGGGACAAGCGTCTGGCCGGCTACGTGGTCCCCGCGCCTGGCGGCACGGATATGCGCGGCACAGCTACGGACGGCGCAGCTCTGGACGGGACGGGGCTGCGGGCGGCGGTGGCTGCGGTGCTGCCGGACTACATGGTGCCCTCGGCCATCGTGGTGCTGCCGGAGTTCCCGCTGACCGTGAGCGGGAAGGTGGACCGGCAGGCGCTGCCAGTCCCGGACTACGCGGCGCAGGACTCCGCCCCGCCGCGGACCGCCGTGGAGGAGACGATCGCCGGCATCTGGCGGCAGGTGCTCGGGATCGACCGGGTGGGAGTGCATGACAACTTCTTCGAGGCAGGCGGGCATTCGCTGCTCGCCACCCGGGTAACCGGAGCGCTGCGCAAGGCCTTCGACGGCGCCGCGCGGCCGGTCAGCGTCATGGACATGTTCACCCACCCGACGGTGGCCGGGCTCGCGGTGCTGCTCACCGGGAAGCACGACGAGCCCGCCGGGCGCCGGCTGCTGTACGAGCTCACGCCGCCGGCCGCCGCGGGAGAGCGGACGCTGTCCCTGGTGTGCGCCCCCTACGGCGGCGCCAACGCCAGCGTGTTCCAGCCGCTGGCCACCGCGCTGCCGGCCGGCTGCTCGCTGTACGCCATCGAGGTGCCCGGCCACGACGCCGCACTCGGCGGTGAGCACCTGCCGGTCGACCAGGTGGCCGGGGAGTGCGTGGCCGCGATCCTGGACCAGGTCCACGGGCCACTGGTGCTCTATGGCCACTGCGGGCCCGGTGGGGCACTCGCAGTCTCCATCGCCCGGCGGCTCGAAGCCGCCGGGCGCCCGATCGAGGCGCTGTACCTGGGCGCCGTGTTCCCCTACGCCCGCCCGGCCGGGCGGGTTTTGGGCCTGCTGAGCCGTCTGCTCGACTCCGAGCGGCTGCACGGCGACCGCAGCAACGCGAACTGGCTGCTCGGCATGGGCGGCGACCTCGCGAACCTGGAGCCCGGCCAGCTCCGGTTCATGATCCGCGCTATGCGCCGGGACGCACGGCTCGCGCTGTCCTACTTCACTGACCTGCTGGCCACCGGTACCCGCAGGCTTCGGGCACCGGTGATCTCGGTGGTCGGCAGCAGGGATCCGGGAACGGAGTACTACCAGGAACGCTTCCGGGAGTGGGGCTTCCTGTCGAACTCGGTCTCCGCCGTGGTGCTGGATGAGGCCGGCCACTTCTTCACCGGGCACCGGGCAGCCGAACTCGCCGGGATCGTGACCCAGGTGCACCAGGCGATCGCGGCGGGCAGGACCGCCCCCCTCACCAGGAACGAGCGTGGTCCCGGCGCAACCTGGTGGCTGCACGGCAGCGTCACGCTCGCCGGCGGGCCCGGCGCAGATCAAGCCGCCACTCAGCCGGCCTCCATTCCCACTCCAGCCAGCCCTGCCGGTAGAGCTGCCATCCCCGGCACAGCCAGCATTCCCGGTACGGCCAGCGCGCCGGGCACAGCTAGCACTTCGGTCACAATCAGCACTTCGAGCACAATCAGCACTTCGAGCACAGCTAGCACTGTGGAGACAACCAGCACTCCAGACGCAATCACAACTTCCGACGCAGCCGACGTCTCCGGTACAGTCGCCACTCCTGGCACAGTGGCCGCCCCTGCCTCCACCCGCCCAGGCGCGGCCGCTACCCCCGGCAGCCAGCCCCCCGGGCTGGGGCGGTTCGTCGCAGTCGCGCTCGGCCAGCTGGTGTCGATCACCGGATCGGCCCTGACGGAGTTCGCCCTCCCGCTGTGGGTCTACCTGCGCACCGGCTCGCTGCAAAGCTTCGGCCTCCTCGCGGCCGTCGGCCTCCTGCCCGGCCTGCTCCTCGGGCCACTCGCCGGGGCCGTGGTCGACCGCGGCGACCGGCGCCGGATCCTGATCGGCAGCGATCTCGCGGCCGGCGCCACCGAGGCTGTGCTGCTCGTCCTCGCCTGGGTCAGCGGCCTTCAGCTCTGGAACATCTACCTGCTGACCGGCCTGCTGTCGGTCGCCGTGATCTTCCAGCGTACGGCGTACGCGTCGGCCATACCGCAGATCGTGCCAAAGCGGTACCTCGGCCACGCCAACGGCATGGTGCAGACCGGGCTCGGGGCCGGCCAGCTCGTCGCGCCGCTGGTCGGTGTCGGGCTGCTCGCCGCGATCGGCCTGCGCGGGATCCTGTCGGTGGACGTGGCCAGCTACGCGATCGCCGTCGGCGTCATCGCGTTCGTCAAGTTCCCGCCACTGATGGCTCTGCAGCGCGCCGAGTCGCTGCTGGCCGAGATCGTCAACGGCTTCAGGTTTGCCCTTGGCAAACGCAGCTTCCGGGCGATGCTGATCTTCTTCGCGGCCAGCAACCTGCTGCTCACCCCCTTCTTCATCCTGCTGCCGCCGCTGGTGCTGTCGTTCGCGCGGCTTCCGCAGGTCGCGGCCGTCAGCGTGGCCGCGCCGGTGGGGGGCGTCGTGGCCGGGCTGGTCATGAGCGTCTGGGGCGGGCCGAAGGTGCGCCGCATGGCCGGGGTCTGCGTCAGCGAACTGCTGCTGGCCCTGTTCGCCGTGCTGACCGGCCTGCGGCCGGAGCTGATCCTGACGATGCTGGGCGCCTTCGGCATGGCGTTCTCGCTGGGCCTCGCCAACGGCACGGTCATGACCATCGTCCAGACCAAGGTCCCGCAGCGGCTGCAGGGCCGCCTATTCGCCATCAACCTGACGGTGGCAGGCGCCACCGCACCCATCGGGTTTGCCGTCGTGGGACCGTACGGCACGCGGCTGCTCCGCCCGGTCATGACCGCCAGCGGCCCGCTGGGTGACGCCGTCCGCACCGTCTTCGGTGGCGGCCAAGGCCGGGCGATCGGCCTGCTCTACGTCATCTGCGCCGCCGGGCTGATCCTCGTCGTGCTCGGCGCCTGGCGCACCAGGACGCTGCGCTATTTCGACGCGGCCGTGCCCGACGCCCTCGCCGACGACCTCCTCGGCATCGAGACACTCAGAGCCCGCCGTCCCCAGCCCACTAGCACCCAGGCACCCAACGGCCAGACCAGCCCCGGCCAGACCAGCCCCGGCCAGACCAGCCCCGGCCAGACCGCTGCCGGCGCCGGCCGGGTGCCCGCTGGCCGGGCCGGCCAGCGAGGCTAGGCTGGAGTTACGTGATCTTCCTGGACGAAGCGTATCCGCCCTGGTCACAGCGTTGTGAGTGGAAGATCTTTCTGGCTGCAAGCATGGAAACCCGGTTGTCTCGGCAGAGTTTCCCCTGGTCAGCAGCGCCGCTACAAAGAGTTACAGCAACTTCGGGCTAGGCCGGGACGGACAGCGACAGGCCGAACAGCCCCTTCGGGTCCGTCCACCAGGACCGCAGCGCGAACCCGGCAGCGGCCAGCTCGGCCTCGGCGCCCTCGCGCCGGAACTTGGCCGAGATCTCGGTCCGCATCTCCTCCCCGGCGCCGAACTCCACGGTCAGGCCGATGGCGGGCAGCCGCACCTGCTGGGCGAAGGCCGAGCGCAGCCGCATCTCGATCCATTCGGCCCGCGGATCCCACAGCGCGACGTGCTCGAAGGCGTCCAGGTCGAAGTCGGCGCCCAGTTCGGCGTTGAGCACCGCGAGCACGTTCTTGTTGAACGCCGCGGTGACCCCGGCCGGGTCGTCGTAGGCAGCGACCAGCGTGGCCGGGTCCTTGACCAGGTCGGTACCGAGCAGCAGCGTGTCGCCGTCGCCCAGCTCCGCCCGGATCCTGGCCAGGAACTCCGCCCGCTCGGCCGGCACCATGTTGCCGATGGTGCTGCCCAGGAAGGCGAGCATGCGCGGCGCGTCCGCCTCGTCAGCCGCGGGCAGGCCCAGCCGCCGGTCGAAGTCGGACACCAGCGCGTGCACGGACAGGCCGGGGTACTCGGCCAGCAGGCCGCGGGCGGCGGCCGCCAGGGCGGCCTCGCTGACGTCCACCGGGATGTAGCTGTGCAGCGTGCCTGCCTGGCGCAGCGCGTCGAGCAGCAGCCGGGTCTTGTCGGACGAGCCGGACCCGAGTTCGACCAGGGTGCGCGCCTGGCTGGCCACCGCGATCTGGCCGGCGGCCGAGCGCAGGATCGCCCGCTCGGCGTTGGTCGGGTAGTACTCGGGCAACTCGGTGATCTTGTCGAAGAGCGCGCTGCCGGTGGCGTCGTAGAACCACTTGGGCGGCAGCGACTTCGGCGTAGCGGTCAGCCCCGCCCTGGCGTCTTCGCGCAGCGCGGAGGCGAGAAAGTCCGGCGGCAGCAGCCGGTCGATCCGCAGGCCCGTCATGCCCCCACCCCCCTCGGTGCCTGGGGTTCCCCGCGCTGGTGCGCTGCCTCGCCGTCGCGGGCGGTCCTGAACCCGGCGAAGATCTGGCGCCGGATCGGGTAGTCCCAGTTGCGGAACGTGCCACGGCAGGCCACCGCGTTCACCCCGAACGCCCCGCCGCGCAGCACCTTGTACCCGGTGCCGAAGAACACCTCGGAGTACTCACGGTACGGCCAGGCGGAGAACCCCGGGTAGGGCAGGAAGTCGCTGGCCGTCCACTCCCAGACGTCACCGATGAGCTGGCGGGCCCCGCAGGGGGCCGCTCCCGCCGGGTACGAGCCGGCCGGAGCCGACTGCAGGTGCCGCTGCCCCAGGTTGGCGTGCTCCGGCCCGGGCGAGGTGCCCCCCCAGGGGTAGCGGCGGGACAGCCCGGTCGCCGGGTCGGACCTGGCTGCCTTCTCCCATTCGGCCTCGGTCGGCAGCCTGCGCCCGGCCCACCGGGCATAGGCGTCGGCCTCATACCAGCAGACGTGCATCACCGGCTCGGCCGGTGGCACCGGCTCGGTCACGCCGAACCTGGTCCGCACCCACTGGCCGTCCCAGCGCCAGAACAGCGGCGCGGACAGGCCCGCCCGCTGCCGGTGCTCCCAGCCGGCCGGGCTCCACCAGCGCTGCTGGTCATAGCCGCCGTCGGCGATGAACTCCGCATAGGCGGCGTTGGTCACCGGCACGGTGTCCAGGAAGAACGGCGCCACCTGCACCGTGTGCGCCGGGCGCTCGTTGTCCAGGGCCCAGGCCTCGCTGGACGTGCCCATGGTGAACGGGCCGCCGGGCACCAGCACCTCCGGCGGCAGGCTGAGCGCGTCCGGTGGCAGCGGACCTGGCGGCGGCGCGGACAGCGCCGGCCCGCCCGTCCTGAGCTGATGGGTGATCAGCATCGTCTCGTCGTGCTGCTGCTCGTGCTGGACGATCATGCCGAACGCGAACCCGCTCGTGACCAGCCTGGAACCGGTGAGCGGTGCCGCTTCGAGCAGGTCAAGCGCCCGCCCGCGCACCTGTTTCGCGTATCGCCTGGCGTCCGCCGGCGGGAGCAGCGGCAGGCTCGGCCGCTTCGACCGGGGATGCTCGAACGCGTCGTAGAGCGGGTCGATCTCCGGGTGCATCGGCTGCTGCCCGCCGACCGCGCGCAGCAGCCACATCTCCTCCTGGTTGGCGATGTGCGCGAGGTCCCAGACCAGCGGGGACATCAGCGGTGAATGCTGGCGGACCAGGTCAGCGTCGCCCACACAGCCGGTCAGCCCGAGGGTGCGTGCCCTGGCGGCGGTCAGCTCGGCCGCGATCAGGTCCCGCAGTGCTTGTCCGTCTAGCTCGCGCACTGCTGCCGTAGGGTGTGGTTCCGGCGAAGAAGGCTCCGTAGGGTTTCTTTCCGGCGAAGAAAGCACCGCAGGATTTCTTTCCGGCGAAGAAAGCTCCGCCGCAGGGCGTGGCTCCGGCGAAGAAGGCTCCGCATGCGCTGTCATCCGCTCTCCTTCAGCCTGTCGTCAGCGGGGCATCGATTGTGCAGGACGTAACGTTCGGCGAACGCGGCGACCGCGTCCCGGATCCCGGTCGGCACACTGGCCCGGCCCAGCGCGGCGTCCGCGGCTTCGAAGCAGGCCTTGCTGGCGCGGCCGATGCCGGCGTCCGTGGGCCCGTGCCGCGCCGCCCGCAGCCATGGGCTCGTATCCGGATTTTTTGGATTGGCACCACGAACGGTGGCCCGGCTGGCCCAGATTGGCTCCGTGGCGGCCATCGCGGCATCGGCCGCCTTCGGGTCATCCAGCAGCGCCGTGACGACCGCCGTGGGGACGATCCAGCCGTCCTCCGGCTGCGCGTCGATCATGCGCAGTTCCAGGTGCCCCTGCGGCCGGACCGGCGGGAACAGGGTGGACAGGTGATAGGTCAGGTCGTCGGCGGTGGGCCTGCGCTCACCCGCCCCGCGCAGCCAGTCGCGGAAGGTCAGCCCGGGCGGCGCGGTCCAGCCGGCCTGCCCGTTGCGCCGGATGCACATCAGCTCGGCGTCCAGCGCGAACCCGGCCCAGGCATCGCGGGGATCGTGGTCTTCGCCGTTGCCCCGGCCATTCATAGCGGGCTCGGCGCCCTTGGGTGCTTTGGTCCGGACTGGATCCAGCCGCGCCCATACGGCCTGCCTGGCGCACCGCCACCCCGAGGCGCGGCCACCGCGCAACGGCGAGTTGGCGAACGCGGCCACCAGCACCGGCCCGAGGGCGTGCACCAGCCGCCAGCGGGACCGGTAACTGCCCGTGCCGTGACCGTCGTGGCCGGCGTCCAGGCACACCTGGACGGACGCGGTGTTGCACATCATCACCCGGCCCCAGGGCCCGTGCCGGTCGAAGAACTTCTCCATGGCCGCGTAGCGCGGCAGGTCCAGCACGCGCCGGGGCGGGCGGATCGGGTCAAGGCCATGGCCAGAGAGCCGCAGGCCAGCCGCACGGGCGGCATCCCGCAACGTGGCCAGGTCGGCACCGGCGGCTGCGACACAGCCGCCGAGGCTAGTGGCGGGCGCGGAGCTGAGCTCCAGCTGGCCGCCTGGTTCGGTACTGAGCTTCCCACCACCGGGAAGGGCCGCGTGGGGGTTCCCGGTGGTGAGGCTGGCCACGGCCCCCATCACCCGGTCCGCATGAACGCGGAGCGCCGGGTCGCGATGGTCGCTGACCAGCCATTCGAGTTCTACGCCCACCCGGCCTGGAGGGCCGGTCTTGAAGCAGATCCCATGGACGTGCGCCTCCGCGTCCTCCTCGGACAATGGCGCGCCGCCGGGCGCTCCAGGGCCATCGGCAGCCAGAGCCGCCGTGCCACGGTGCGGTGGCATCCAAGCCGCCGATCCCCGGATGGCCGCAGGGCCAACCGGGGTGCGATAGTTCCCCTCGCTGGTCAGGCGCGGATGCTCCGTTCTGGTCGCGGCGTCTGATCGCCGTTTCTACCCCAGTTACACGCGCCGCAACCCCCTGCAGTTCAGGGGAACGACGCCCCACACGAAGACACGCTATCCGGACCCTCGGACAAAGTGGGCCAGCGTCGGGTTCGCGTATTCACGGTATGTCACCAGTAGCGCCGACGATGTAACACGCCGTGATGACGCGAGTGGCCGCTCGCGCTCGCCGTGTCTGGCAGGATGGTAACGCGATGAAACCCCCGTCCCGCCTTCTTCCCTGGGCACGCCGGGGCAGGTCGGAGGACCTGCCCGGGGTGATCGGCACCGCGCGCCTGGACCGCATGACGAAGAACCTGACCAAGCGGCTGGGCCCGGGCGACATCGCGATCATCGACCACCGCGACCTGGACCGGGTGAGCGCCGACGCGCTGATCAGCTGCCAGGTCGCGGCCGTGATCAACGCATCGCCCAGCATCAGCGGCCGTTATCCCAACATGGGGCCGCACATGCTGGTCGAGGCCCGCATTCCGCTGATCGACAACGTGGGCCCGGACGTGTTCGCCCGGGTGTCGGAGGGCCAGACGGTCTGGCTGGACGGCGACGCACTGTACCTGGCCGACGAGATCATCGCCAAGGGCGTTGTGCAGTCCCCGGAGTCGGTGGCCCAGGCTGAGACCGAAGCCAAGGCGGGCTTGTCCACCCAGCTCGAGGCCTTCGTCGCGAACACGATGGAGTACCTCAAGCGCGAGCGGGAACTGCTCATCGAGGGCGCCGGGGTCCCCGAGCTGCGCACGAAGCTGCACGGCAGGCACGTGCTCGTCGTGGTCCGCGGCTACCACTACCGCGAGGATCTGGCTGTGCTGCGGGGCTATATCCGCGAGTACAAGCCGGCCATGATCGGTGTGGACGGCGGCGCGGATGCCCTGCTCGAAGCCGGCCACCATCCCGACATCATCGTCGGCGACATGGACTCGATCTCCGACAAGGCACTCGGCTGCGGTGCCGAGCTCGTCGTGCACGCCTACCCTGACGGCCGGGCGCCGGGGTTGGCCCGGGTTCAGGCTCTGGGCATGACGAGCACGCAGTTCCCCGCCGCAGGGACCAGCGAGGATGTGGCCCTGCTGCTCGCCTACGAGAAGGGCGCGAGCCTCATCGTCGCGGTGGGCACCAGGTTCTCGCTGGTGGAGTTCCTCGACAAGGGGCGGTCGGGGGCCGCCAGCACGTTCCTCACCCGGCTGCGGGTGGGCGGCACACTGGTCGAGCCCAAGGGCGTCAGCCAGCTCTACCGCAGCCGCATATCCGGCTGGTCGCTGGTTCTGCTCGTGCTCGCCGCGGTGGTGACCATCGCGGTGGCCATCGTGTTCTCCCCGGCCGGACCCATCTTGCTCCGGTATCTCGGATCGAAGTGGGATGAATTCATCTACTGGCTAACCGGATTGTTCTAGTGATCAATTTTCGTTTTCATGTTGTCTCCATCGTCGCCGTGTTCCTCGCCCTGGCGGTCGGCATTGTGCTGGGCGCGACCGAACTGCGCGGCAAGGCGCTGGACGCGCTCAACAGCACGTCCAGCGACCTGGCCAACGAGCTCAACGCGGCTCACGCGCAGAACCACACGCTGCAGCAGCAGGTGACCGGGGACCAGGGGTTCGGGCAGGCGGACATGGCCCGGCTGCTGAGTGGCCTGCTGGACAACCAGCGCGTGGTGCTGGTCGACGCGCCCGGGGCGCCCGGGGTGGTGATCAACGGCCTCACGGCGGCGCTGCGCCAGGCAGGCGCCACGATGACCGGCCAGGTCAACCTGCAGCCCAAGCTGCTCGACGCGAGCGAGAGCAACCAGCAGTTCCTCAGCACGCTGGTCCAGACGCTGGCCTCATCGGCCGCGGCGCCAAGCAACGGGACCCCGCTGCAGCAGGCCGCACAGTTGCTCGGCGGTGCGATCCTGACCAAGAACGACCCGTCCAGCAATACTGGCTCCGGTGAGTCATCCACCATCCGGCAGGACGTCCTGTCCAGCTACGGCCAGGCCGGGCTGCTCAGCGTCAGCGGCCCGCTCAGCGTCACCGGTCAGACGGCCGCCCCGGCGACCCTGGCGGTCGTGGTCACCCCGGCCGCCGCGCCGGCGGGCGGCGATTCCGACCCAGTGAACCAGGGCCTGATCACCCTGGCCCAGGAGCTGGACACGGCGGGCCTCGGCACGGTGGTGACCAGCTCGATCTCCGGGTCGGTGACCGGCAGCGCGATCAACGCGCTCCGGTCGAGCAGCGCCGGGACGCAGATCTCGAGCGTGGACGACACCGACACGGTGATCGGCCAGATCGTGGCCGTGCAAACCCTGGCTCAGGAGCTGACCGGCCACAAGCCCGGCAGCTACGGCGACGGGCCCGGTGCCAGCGGCGCCGGGCCAAGCCCAGCCCCCACCCCGTCCCCAACCTCCAGCACACAGGTGACCGGCGCGACGACCCATTCCCGGGGGACCACAAGCTCAGGCAAGAAGTCATCAAAAGGAAAGACATGAGCAGCCGCAGGATCACCAGGACCCGCACCCGGCCGGCCGCAGCCAGTGACGCCGCAGGCCGGAGTTCCGGCCAGAAAAGTGCCGTAGGGTGGAATTCCGGCCAGAAAAGTACCGCAGGCCGGAGTTCCGGCCGGGGAGGTACCGCACTCGCCGGTGCCGCGATTTCGGCCGTGGCCGCCCGGGCCGCTTACGCAGCCTTCAACCGCTGGCCACCCGGTGGCCGGGCCACCTGGATGCGGACCAACCACCGGGGCGACGAGCTCACCCTGGCCGAAGGGCCCGCCGCGGCGGTGGCCGCCGCTGCGGCCGCAGCCATCACCCCGGGCCTGCCCGGGCGCACCAGGGCGGCGCTGTCGGCCGCTGGGCTGGGGGCGGCGGCGTTCGGCTGCTACGACGACCTGGCCGGCAGCGGCGACCGGCGGGGTTTCCGCGGCCATCTGGGGGCGCTCGCTCACGGTGAGGTGACCACCGGCGCGGTGAAGATCCTGGGCATCGGCGCCGCCGGGGTGACCACGGGAGCGCTGCTCGGCGGCTCGCCGGTGGATGTCGCCATCAACTCGGCGCTGACCGCCGGGGGAGCGAACCTGCTCAACCTCTTCGACCTGCGCCCGGGCCGGGCGATCAAGGTGGCGCTGCTCAGCGGGACACTCCTGGCGGCCGGTGCACCGGGACGCTCGCGGGGGACCGCGGCCCGCACCCTGGCGGCCCCGGTGGGCGCCGCGCTGGCGATGCTGCCCGAGGATCTGGGCGAGCGGGCCATGCTCGGCGACGCTGGCGCCAACGCGCTCGGCGGCATGCTCGGTGCGGCCGCCGCGATCACCCTGCCCCGGCCGGCCCGGATCGCGGTGCTCGCCGGGATCGCCGGGCTGACCGCCGCCAGCGAGGTCGTCAGCTTCACCAAGGTCATCGAGCGGACGCCGCCGCTGCGCTGGCTCGACATGCTGGGCCGCCGTCCCGTGGCCGCGCCCGCCGCGACGCCGGCCGCCGCGCCGGACGGGCAGAGCCAGGACGACGGCGCATGGCCCCCCGTGGTCATCCCGGAGCAGGCAGCCGCCGACTTGCCGTGACCGCCCCGGCTACCGACCAGGGGACCTTGAAACAAGGGGGCCTGAGCGGCGGCGGGATCGGCCGTCCCGCACTGCTCATCGGCGTGATCACCGGTGTGGCGAACGTCGTCGGCTTCGGCAGGCAGCTCGTGTTCGCGCACACGGTGGGCGCCACCTCGCTGGGCACCGCCTACGCGACCGCGAACCAGGTGCCGAACATCATCTACGCGATCGTGCTGGGCGGCGCGCTCACCGGCATGGTGGTGCCGGTCCTGGCAGGCCCGGCGCTGGCCGGGGTGAAGACTGACACCAGGCAGACCTCGTCGGCGCTGATCACCTGGACGCTGCTGCTGCTCGTCCCGGTCAGCGTGGCCGTCGCGGCGGTGGCGCACCCGGTAGTCTCGCTGCTGCTGGGTCACCCGGCCTCGCGCGGCGCGGACGCGAGCATGCTCGCCACCGGCTCCCGGATGCTGGCCGTCTTCGCCCCGCAGATCGCGCTGTACGGCTTGGCCGTCGTCGGTTACGGCATCCTGCAGGCGCACCGCAGGTTCGCCGCGCCCGCGCTGGCCCCGGTGCTGTCGAGCATCGTGGTGGCCTCGGCCTACTTCGCCTTCGTGCCGCTGGACCACGGGCAGCCGATCACCGCCCTGCCGCGTGCGGCGGAGCTGATGCTGTCGATCGGCACCACCGCCGGGGTGGCCGCGCTGGCCGTCACCGCCCTGGTCCCGGTGCGCCGCCTCCGGCTCGGCCTGCGGCCCACCCTGCACTTCCCGCCCGGCGTCGCGGCCCGGGTGCGGGCCCTGGCCGTCGCCGGAGTCGCGGCCGTGGTCGCACAGAACGTGAGCACCGCCGTGGTCATCGTGCTCGCCAACGTGCATGGCGGCTCCGGTGCCCTGGTCCTGTACAACTACGGCTGGCAGGTCTTCTTCGTCCCCTATGCCGTACTAGCCGTACCCATTGCGACCAGCGCGTTCCCGGTCCTGTCCGCATCCGCCGCGAACGTGGGCACCACGGCGCCAGAAAGCCAGCAGGCCCCCCCGCCAGTGCCCGGCCCGGCCGGGGCCGCGGCAGCAGGCCCAGACTCGGATGCCACCGCATCCAGCGGGACGGGGAGCGTATCGGCCAGCCCTCCAGACTTTGATGGTGCCGTTGCCTCGTCGGGTGGAGGGGGGAGCGCGGCGGGCCGCCCGGCGACTTCCACGGAGTTCGACAGCGCCGTTGCCTCGTCGGGTGGAGGGGGGAGCGCGGCGGGCCGCCCGGCGACTTCCACGGAGTTCGACAGCGCCGTCGCCTCGTCGGGTGGAGGGGGGAGCGCGGCGGGCCGCCCGGCGACTTCCACGGACTTTGATGGTGCTGTTGCCTCGTCGGGTGGAGGGGGGAGCGCGGCGGGCCGCCGGGCAGCTTCCACGGAGTTCGACAGCGCCGTCGCCTCATCCACCCGGGCGGCCACGCTCGCATCCTGGCTCGGTGCCGCCCTGCTGATAGGCGCGTGCGTGCCGGCGGCCCGGGTGTTCCTGTCCCACAACACGGTGGCCGACCGTGGGCCGGCGACCGAGCTGGCCTGGGCGCTGGCCGCGTTCGCGCCCGGCCTCGCCGGGTTCGGCCTGGCTGCCAACCTGTCCCGGGTGCTGTTCGCCTGCCGCCGGACCAGGATCGCGGCCGCCGCCATCACTGGAGGCTGGATCCTGGTGATCGCCGCCGATCTGGTCATCGTCCCGCTGGTCTCGCGTTCCTGGGTCGTCCCCGCCCTCGGGCTCGGCAACACCATCGGCCTCACCGTGGCCGGTGCCGCCCTGCTCGCCGCCGTCCACCGGGCCCGTGGCCCCGCCGCGCTGCGCGGCGTCCCCCGGGCCTGCGGGGCCGGGCTCGTGGGCGCCCTGGCGGGTGCTGCCGCCGGCGTCGGCCTGTCGGCCGCGCTGCGTGTCTACGGCTTCCTGCCCAACGTCGCCGTCGTGCTGCTGGCCTGCGTCTGCGCCACCCTGGCCTTCGCCCTCGTTACCCTCGCCCTCGATGGAGGCGAAATGCGTTCACTCCTGACCCAGGCCAGAGCGAGGCTGGCCCGGTGAAGGTCGCCTACGTCCTCGGCACTTCCTCAGGCGGCACCGCGCGCCACGTCCTCATGCTGGCCGACGGCCTGGCCCGTCGAGGTGTCACCGTCAGCATCTACGGCCCGCCTGAAACCTGGGCCTCAGCAGGAGGCCCAGGCACACCCAGCACCTCAGGTGCACCAAACACATCCAGCACCTCAGGTGCACCAAACACATCCAGCACCTCAAATGTGCTAGGCACACCTGACACCTCAGACGAACCTGACACCTCAGACGAACCTGACACCGCAGGCACGCCTGGTGTCCCAGGCTTCGTGGCGGTCGAGATCGCGGACCGGCCCAGGCCGTCCCGTGATCTGGTCGCGGTGCGGCGGCTGCGCACACTTCTCTCCCATTCACACCCCGACGTGGTGCACGCGCACGGGATGCGGGCGGGTGCCCTGGCCGCGCTCGCGGTGGCCAGCCTTGGATCCCGGCCCCGGCTGGTCGTCACCGTGCATAACGCCGCCCCGTCCGGCGGCTCGGCAGGGGCGGTGTACCGGCTGCTGGAATACCTCGTAGCCCGCCGGGCCGACCAGGTGCTGTGCGTGTCCAGCGACCTGGAGTCGCGGATGCGCGGCCTGCACGCACGGCGGGTCGCCCGCGCCCTCGTGCCCGCGCCACCCGCTCCGGCAGAGGTTTCCGTTGACACGCTCATCCGGCTGCGGGCCGAGCTCGGCATCGGCGGCGAGACCCGTCCACCGATCGTGCTCAGCGTGGCCAGGCTGGCCCCGCAGAAGGGGCTGGACACACTGATCGACGCCGCGGCCAGGTGGCGCGACCGCGACCCGGCACCGCTCCTGGTCATCGTCGGTGTGGGACCGCTGGAGGCCGGGCTGACCCGGCGCGCCGCGGTCGCTAGGGTGACGGTGCGCTTCCTCGGCCACCGCCGCGACGTGCCCGCCCTGATGGCCATTTCGGACGTCTTCGTGCTGCCGAGCGTCTGGGAAGGCCAGCCGCTGGCCGCGCAGGAGGCGCTGCGGGCGGGCTTGCCGCTGGTGGCCTCCCGGGTCGGCGGCATCCCCGGCCTCACCGGAGAGGACGCCGCCCTGCTCGTGCCGCCAGGCGACGCTGCGGCCCTGGCCGTGGCGGTCACCTCGGTTCTGGACGACCCCGCCCTGGCCACCAGGCTCGGCGAGGCAGCGGTCAAACAGGCCCACGCGCTCCCCTCCCAGCAGGACGCCCTCGACGCCGCGCTGACCGGGTACCAGGCTCTCCTGGGCGACGACGTCGGGTCAGGTCGTGCTGGCCGGACGTGACCTGGCTGGGCTTAGGATCCTCCGGAGCGGATGACTCACGGCAATTCCCCACATGTACCGTGCGGATAGCGGCGGATAGAGGCGGAGATGGGTACGCAGAACCTGGCCAGGCAAGCAGAGCGTCACCTCGAACTGCATGGCGATGGGAAGTCGCTGTTCTTCGAGGGGGAGTGGTTCACCCGGGGCGGGATGGCCGACCGGGCGTCGCGCTTCGCCACCGGGCTGGCCGGGCTGGGGGTGCGGCCGGGTGACCGGGTGGTCGTGCTGATGGCCAACTGCCCAGAGGTTCTCATCACTTATAACGCGCTCTGGCGCGCCGGGGCCGTGGTGACACCGCTGATCTTCCTGGTCAGCGAGGACGAGCTGCGGCACGCCCTGGCCAACTCCGGAGCGGTCGGCGTCGTGACCACGGCCGAGTTCCTGCCCAAGGTGCAGGCCGCGGCCAGCGGTGTGGACGGCGTCCGGTTCGTCGTGGTGACCGGCGCCGCCCCGGCAGCACCCGGCCAGAACGGGCTGCGGGTGCTTGGCTTCGACGAGGTCGAGGCGGCCGGGCCAGGATCGATCGTGGACCGGGCCGACGGGGATCTGGCGGCGCTCCTGTACACCGGCGGGACCACCGGCCGGTCCAAGGGCGTCCCGCTCACCCACGCCAACTTGTACTGGTGCGGGTCGTCTACCCGGCAGGCGTCCGAGGGCTCCGGCCTCACCAGCACGCTGATGCCGCTGCCGCTCGCTCACGCCTACGGGCTGCTGGTCACCTGCATCGGCATGCACGAGACCGAGCCGGGCACGTCGATCCTGATGCGCTGGTTCGACCCGGCCGGCTGGCTGGACCTGGCCCAGCAGCACCGGGCACAGCGCAGCACGCTGGTGCCGTCGATGATCCAGATGCTGCTGGCGCAGCCGCTGGAAGAGGCCGACCTGTCCGCGCTCGCCGCGGTGTCCTCGGGAGCGGCCCCGCTCGCCGCCGAGGTCAGGGAGGAGTTCGAGCGGCGGGTGCCGGGCGCGATCGTCTACGAGGGCTACGGATGCACCGAGTCGGCGTCGATCATCTCGTCCAACCCGCTGGGCGCTCGCCGGGTGGGCAGCGTGGGCCTGCCAGTCCCCGGCTGCGAGGTGATCATCCTGGACGACACCGGGAACGAGCTGCCGGCCGGCCAGGACGGAGAGATCTGCGCCAGGTCGCCCGGCGTGCTGTCCGGGTACTGGCATGCCCCGGACGCGACCGCGGCGGCGCTCAGCGACGGCTGGCTGCACACCGGCGACATCGGCCACCTGGACGCCGACGGCTACCTGTACGTGGTGGACCGGAAGAAGGACCTGATCATCCGCGGCGGGTTCAACGTCTACCCACGGGACGTCGAGGACGTGCTGCTGGCCCATCCGGCCGTCGCCCAGGCCGGGGTCGTGGGCCGCCCCGACCCGCGGCTCGGCGAGGAGGTGGTCGCCTTCGCCGCCCTGCGCCCCGGCGCGAGCGCGACCCCGGAGGAGCTCATCGAGCACGCTAAGGCCCGCCTGTCGGCCACCAAGTACCC
>DASXMU010000058.1:0-5507 GCA_036495485.1 Streptosporangiaceae bacterium | reverse complement strand
GGCCACCAGGCTGCTCATCGTCAAGGCCGACGGCTCCGTGCTCGTGCACTCCGACGGCGGCTCCTACAAGCCGCTGAACTGGATGTCCCCGCCCTGCAGAGTAGTCGAGCAGCCTGATCGGTGGATCGTGACGGGCAAGTCGGGGGAGACCCTGACGGTTTACATCGAGGAGACCCTGAGCGACTCATCGTTCGAGCTCGGCATCGACCCCGGCCTGCAGAAGGACGGGGTCGAATCGCAGCTCCAGGAGAAACTGGCCAAGCAGCTCGGCGTGCTGGGCGAGGGCTGGCGGCTGGTCCGCCGCGAGTTCCCGACGGCAATCGGCCCCGTCGACCTCATGTGCCGCGACGGCGACGGGATAAGCGTCGCCGTCGAGATCAAACGCCGGGGCGAAATCGATGGCGTTGAGCAGCTCACCCGCTACCTGGAGCTGCTCAACCGGGATCCACTGCTCGCCCCGGTACGCGGCGTCTTCGCGGCACAGGAGATAAAGCCCCAGGCCAGAGTGCTAGCCGAAGACCGGGGCATCCGCTGCGTAATCCTGGACTACGACGCCCTGCGCGGCGTCGAAGCCGAAGACACGCTGTTCTAGCTGACGCTGGTGGCCGAGACGCCCGATGCTGTGGTCCGGTTCGAGAGGCTGCTTTCCCCGCAGGGTCAGGAGCTGCTCGGCTGGCTGAGCCGGCTGGGTGACGGGTTCGGGCGAGACGACGAGCTGCGGGTGAGCGCGGAGCTGCGCGCTAGATACCCGGCGGACCTGGTGGTGGACGCGCTTGCCCAGCATGAGCTGCGGATGCTGGCGCGGGCGAAGTTTGGCCGGGCGGACGAGATGTTCTTCACCCGGGCCGGGCTTGAGCAGGCCTCGTCCGAGCCGGTGGCCCGGCACCGGGCCGGCCGGTATGCCGGGCATGGCCAGGTGGCCGACCTCTGCTGTGGCATCGGCGGGGACCTGATCGCCCTGGCCGGTGGGCACGACGTGCTGGCCGTGGACCGCGACCCGCTGCACCTGCGGATGGCCCGGGCCAACGCCGGGGTGCACGGTGTTGCGGCCGGTCTCACCACTGCCCAGGCCGACGTGCGGGATGCCGGTCTGACTGGCATCCAGGCAGTGTTCATCGATCCCGCGCGACGGACCGAGAGGGGACGGCTGCGGACTGGGAGCAGCGAACCCCCGCTCGGCTGGTGCCTCAGCCTGGCAGACCAGGTTGCCCCGGTGGGGATCAAGGCAGCGCCCGGGCTGGCGCACGAGATCGTCCCCCCTGGCTGGGAGCTCGAGTTCGTGGCCGTGGGCCGGGAGCTGAAGGAGGCGGTCCTCTGGTCACCGGCGCTGGCGACGGCCGCCCGGCGGTCAACGATCCTGCCCGGAGGGCACACGCTCACCCGGCCGCAGGCGATGCGGGCTTATCCGGATGGCGCCGCAGCGACCCACCGGGCCAGCCCCGATGCAGAGCCCATACAGGTGCGGGCGCCGGGGGAGTTCCTGTTCGACCCGAATCCGGCCGTCACCCGCGCGGGCCTGGTCAAGGATCTCGCGCTGATGATCGGTGCCTGGCAGATCGACGGCCAGATCGCGTTTCTGTCCGCCGATGTGCCGGTGGCAACCCCGTTCGCCCGGACGCTGCAGGTCATCGATTCGGCGCCATGGGACCAGAAGCGCCTGCCCGCCCGGCTGCGCGCCCTCGATGTCGGCGCGGTGGACATCCGGCGCCGGGGCCTGGCCGGGGACGTCGAGCGCCTGCACAAGCAGCTCAGGCTCTCCGGCACCCGCCGCGTCACCCTGGTCATGACCAGGGTGAACGACCGCCCCTGGGGTCTGGTCTGCCTCGACGTGCATCACTCTTGATCGTTCAGGGGTCAATCGGGCCGGGGTTACGCGGAAGAGGTGAGGTGGGCGTTGACCGCGCGGGCCTCGGGGGCTAGCTCGGGGGCTTCGATGACCATGACTCCTGCCGCGCGGAGCATCTCGGTGCCGCCGCCGACGGCCAGGATGGGGGGTTCGTGCCAGGCGTAGACGACGCGGGGGATGCCGGCGGCGAGGATCAGGTCCGCGCAGGGCCGCGGCCTGGAGGCCCGGACGCCGCAGGGCTCGAGTGAGCTGTAGATCGTGGCACCGGCCAGTCTGGGGTCACCCGGCTGGAGCTTGGCCAGGGCGACCTCCTCGGCGTGGTCGCGCAGGTCCCGTTCCCGGGAGAAGCCAGTCGCCAGCAGGGTACCGTCGGCGGCCACGATGGCCACGCCGACCGAGAACGCCGTGGCGGACGGTGGGCAGCGCTTGGCCAGCTCGATTGTCTCGCGCAGCCAGTAGATGTCTACCGGAGCCGGGCCGGGGTCCTGAGGTTCGCCGGGTCCGCTGGCTGAGGTCTCTGCCGGAGCGTCGTACCAGGGATCGGTGGGTGAGGTCTCCGCCGGGCCCGGCTGGCCGGGGCCGGGGTACTGAGTGTCCGCTGCCAGGCCGTTGGACCCGGAGACGGGCTGTCCGGGCAGCTCGGGCACTGACGAGTCGTCATCCCCCAGAAGTCTTATGGTCTGGCGCAGCCAGCGGATGTGCTCGGCGAGCGCCTCGGGGTCCCGGGTGTGCTGGGCCTGCCCTGGAGCGAGGGTGGCTGGAAGCGGCCGGGTTGCCAGCAGATAGCGGAGCAGGACGACGTCGCCGAGCGGGCGGACCTCGGCCAGTTGCATGCGGTGGGCCGGGTCGTTCGGGTAGCTGCCAGGGCCGGCGAACCTCGGCGCGGCCTCGTCGCCGACGAAGAACGGGGCGACGACCAGGTGCAGCTCATCGGCCAGGCCAGCGGTGAGGAAGGCCGTCGCCAGCTGGCCGCCGCCTTCGAGCAGAACCCTTGCTACTCCCCGCCGGGCCAGGTCGGTCAGGATAAGGGCGGGCGCTGGGATGTCCCCGGCGTCGATCACCTCGGCCACATTGGACAGCCTCGCGCGCGCCATGGCCAAGCCCGCGCGGGCGCAGTAGACCAGCCGCGCCGAGGAGCCTGCCGTGAAAAACTGTGCCGCAGGCGAGAGGTCCCCGCCGAGGGTGACGGTGACCTTGGCCGGGCCCTCGGGCAGGCCGTTGGCCACCCGGTCAGCGCGCCGTGCTGGCGACCGGATCAGCAGGCGTGGGTTGTCGCGGCGGACGGTGGCGGCGCCGACCAGAATGGCATCACAGCTGGCCCGCAGTTCGTCCACCCGGTCCAGGTCCTCGTCGCTGGACAGAATGAGCCTGGTCGCGCTCGCGTCGTCGATGTGCCCGTCGACCGACGCAGCGCAGCTCACCAGCACGTACGGACGTTGGGTCACGAGCGGGACTCCTTACCTACCCAGCAGTAGTTTCCTGGATTGGCCGATGATTTACTTGCAGGCAGGCAATATGCCGTAGGGCGTGTCTCCGGCGAAGAAAGCGCCGTAGAGCGTGTTTCCGGCAAAATAAGCGCAGCGACGGTGGTGAGGGCAATGGTAACGACGAGTTCCAGGGTCTCAGGGGTTCGGCCAGCGGACACGTTCGACACGATGAACCCGGCTACCGGAGAGGTGATAGCCAGCTTCCCGGTGCACGGTACCGCCGACGTGGAGGCGGCGCTGGACCGGGCGCGGCAGGCCGCCACCTGGTGGGCCGACCTCGGCTGGAAGGAGCGGCGGCTGCGGTTGCTGGCCTGGAAGTCGCACATCACCAGGTATATGGCCAGGCTGGCCGAGCTGGTGCACGAGGAGACGGGCAAGCCGGTCCCCGACGCCAAGCTGGAGATCCTGCTAGCGATCGTGCACCTCGACTGGGCGGCCAAGAACGCCGGGCGCATCCTCGGTCCGCGCCGGGTGCGGCCCGGGCTGGTCTCCATCAACCAGGCGGCCATTCTTGAGTATCAGCCACTGGGCGTGGTCGCGGTGATAGGTCCGTGGAACTATCCGGTCTTCACCCCGATGGGATCGATCGCCTACGCCCTCGCCGCAGGCAACGCGGTCATCTTCAAGCCGAGCGAGCTCACTCCCGCCGTAGGCGGCTGGCTGGTCAGTTCGCTGAACGAGATCGTGCCCGAACAGCCCGTGCTTCAGCTCCTCACCGGCATGGGGGAGACCGGGGCGGCGCTGGCCCGCAGCGGGGTCAACAAGATCGCTTTCACCGGGTCGGCGGCCACGGCGCGCAAGGTGATGGCCGCCGCAGCGGAGAACCTGACCCCGATCGTCGCCGAATGCGGCGGCAAGGACGCCATGCTGGTGGACTCCGACGCCGATCTGGACGCGGCCGCCGAGGCCGCCGCCTGGGGCGCCATGTCCAATGCCGGCCAGACCTGCATCGGGATCGAGCGGGTCTACGTCGTGGACAGCGTTTACCACACGTTCCTGGACAAGCTGCGCGAGCAGGTGTCCGCGCTCCGGCCGGGTGAGGACAGGCAGGCCAGCTACGGGCCGATGACCATGGCCAGCCAGCTCGACGTCATCGAGGGGCACGTGGCCGACGCGCTGGCCAGGAACGGCAACCCGGTCACCGGCGGGCTGAACAGCATCCGCGCCCCCTACGTCGAGCCGATCATCCTCACCGATGTGCCGGAGGAAAGCCGGGCGGTTACCGAGGAGACGTTCGGGCCGACGGTGACGGTGACCAGGGTAAGCGACCTGGCTGAGGGAGTGCGGCTGGCCAACGCCGGGTCCTACGGGCTCGGCTCGGCGGTGTTCACCAAGAGCAAGAAGCGGGCGGTCGAGGTGGCCCGGTCGCTGCGCACCGGGATGACCGCCATCAACGCAGTGCTGGCGTTCGCGGCCGTGCCCACGCTGCCGTTCGGCGGGGTGGGCGAGTCCGGCTTCGGCCGGATCCACGGCCCGGACGGCCTGAAGGAGTTCGCCCGGGCCAAGGGGATCACCAGGCAGCGGTTCAAGCCGATGGTGAACCTGAGCTCGTTCACCCGCACCGACAAGGATCTGGACAAGATCGTGTCGCTGGTCACCCTGCTGCACGGGCGGCGCTACCGCTAGCCAGGGAAAACCGCACCAACGAAACGCCGGGCCCCGGTAAACCCC
This sequence comes from Streptosporangiaceae bacterium, assembly GCA_036495485.1. Taxonomy (GTDB): domain Bacteria; phylum Actinomycetota; class Actinomycetes; order Streptosporangiales; family Streptosporangiaceae; genus PALSA-505. The sequence continues at coordinate 503 of DASXMU010000058.1, read as the reverse complement.
CGCAGCGGGGTTTACCGGGCTACCCTCCGGTCAGGTACTGACTGACCAGACGAGGAGGCGGTCGTGGCAGACACGACGGAGTTCACCATCGGCGCCGAGGTCACCTGCGGCGACGAGGAGTGCGGCAAGGTGACCCGCGTGGTGATCGACCCGATCGCCAAGGCGGTGACCCACCTGGTGGTCGAGCCCAAGGCGCTGGAGGACATCAGCCGTCTCGTCCCGCTCGACCTCGTCGAGTCCGCGACACCCGAGCGGATCAGGCTCAACTGCACGCTGGCGGATTTCAGCAAGCTCGATCCCGCCGAGGAGACACGGTTCCTGCCGGGCACCGCGCTGGGCAGCGCGGCCGATGCCGGCCAGGTGCTCGCCTGGCCCTACTACAGCCTGGTCATGGGCGGCCGGGGCCTCGGCGAGGGCTTCGGCGGCGCCGACCTCATCCCGCCGGTCACCTACGACAAGATCCCGATCGGTGAGGTGGAGGTGTGGCGCGGCGAGCACGTCCA
>DASXMU010000057.1:0-6340 GCA_036495485.1 Streptosporangiaceae bacterium | reverse complement strand
AGGATGTCAGCGAGTGGGCTGGCCACCACAGCAGATTAGGCGAAACCTGCTCGCATCGCTTCGCTATGACCGCCATGCCGCATGCAATTTCATTTGATGCCGATAAATAACAGAAAGAAGCCAGCCATGCCCAGGTACGTTGAGGGGGGCCAGCTCATCGAGATCCCGCCCGCCCCACTCCCCGGCCGGGCCACCCTGGTGGAGCGCCTCGCATCAGGCGCCGAGCTTGGTGCGCAGGGCGCCGACTAGCCCGATGAGCTCAGCCTTGCTGCTGCCACGATAGACAAGGCCCTGGGGAAGATTGGGCGGTAGCTCGCCCAGGTCGAGCAGCAGGATCCGGTCAGGGGACCGGGCGGCGACCGCGTCATATTCCATCCGGGTCCAGTACTTGGTCACGTAATGGGGCGTGGACAGGACAAGGACGTAACGGCTCTGCACGCCATAGGTGTTGGGCAGCACCCGGCTCAGGTCGGTCCCCCACAGCGGCGCGTCCTCGGCCGGGGCGAAGAAAACCTTGAATTCACCGTGGAGCTGCTGACTGATTTCCCTGGCCATGCTCAAGTCCTCGGAGGCATAGGAGATGGCGATGTCCCAGATGAATTCGGCTGGGCTCTGGCTGGTGAACCAGTCGGTGAACAACTGCGGGCCACGGCACAAGCGGTCGCCCTGGAGCCGCAGTGCGCCAACACTGCGGCCGAGCCTTGCCGCCTCGCGATGCCGCGACCAGCCCGCCTGCCGCAGTGCGCGGCGAAGAAGCCCGTCAGGCGGAATTTTCCGGAACAGCTCCCGGCCGTCGCTGCCGAGCTGCCGTTCCCAGATCCGGAACGTGGCGATGGAGCCATCGAACACCGTGTCGGCCGCGTCATCGAGCGATGTCCCGTTCCACACCTCCGCGAGCAACCGGATGGTGAGCCAGGCCTGGCCGCCGCCAAGCAGCATGACTTCGTCCTGGTCCACCTGCCCGGCAAGGTTCGCGAGCTGCTCGACCGCAGCCTGATCAAGGGAATCCATGAACGTCGGCTCGGCAGTATTCAGCGGCGGGGACCCACGGTCGTCGGGATCCTTGAACAGCATTAGCACCGGCCCGCCGATGAGCACGATCGCCAGGTCGGTCCGCAGGTACGTGTCGTCCAGCCAGCGCAGGAAAGAGAAGAAGCTGCCGGCCCAGGGGGCCAGCAGGATCCGGTCCGCCTCGTCGATGGCCAGGGCGACGGGCTTGACGGCCGCGAGCGCGGTCGTAACATCGCTGCGTGTGGCCTGATCCCAGGCGGTCTCTGGCTGGCCCTTCACAGCGCTCAGCAGCCCGCCGAGCGCGGTCGGCTCGTCTTTGAGATCCCAGCCGCTTGCATCGGTGTAGACGAGCGCCCGGTCGATCCCGTCGCTCGTCAGATGCCTGGCCAGCGTGGTCTTCCCGGCTCGCCTCCCGCCGATGAGCACGGTGGACTGCCCGTGATGCAAGAGCTGGGTCAGCCGGGCCGACTGCTGGTCCCGCCCCACGAACAGGGCAGGCGACAACAGCGGGTTCATGCCGCCGGGCTGCTCGTCCTGTGCCACGGGTCAGCCGTCCCCGGCGTGATCGCGTATCCACTGCCCGAACAGCCCGATCCGCACCTTCCCACCATCGACGAGCCCCTGGGCACGGAGCGTGGAATGCGCCTCATCCAGCGCTATGCGGCCGATTCCGGCGGGGCCAGAGGGCGACGGCACACGGTCGTGTGCGAGGTGGACCATGACCTCCCGTTCGGCTTGTGTCATGAGCTGCCAAAGATTGTTGCGCAAAAAGAAAGAAATGCCCCCGTCGTCGTCCAGCTGACTCAGACCGCTGACGAGGTCGTCGTCGGTTAGCCGATGCCGCTGCTGCCGCTGGCGGTACGCCTCGCCCGCAATCGACCGGGCCAGCGAAGGATGGCCTCCGGTCATCGCGGACAACCCAGCGATGAACCCGGTGGTGACGACGTCCACTCCCATGGCCCTGGCCAGCGACTCGACCATGTCACCCAGGGCGCGCTCGTCGAGCAGGGGCATGGGTCTTTCCTGGAAGAGGCTGAAGAACGGGTTGGTGCCGGCCGGGCCGAGGTCGTTGCTGCGGTTGGCGACCGGCCGGAGGTCGGCGCCGACGACGACGACATAGCGGCGCTCTCCCTGGGAAAGGGCGCGGAGCGCGCCGCTGGCCCGGATCCACCGGCGGGCCGCTTCCGGCTCCCCCGGTCCCGGGAACACCCGCTCGATCTCATCGAGAATGACCACCACACGCTTTCCCGCCCCGGCCGGGCCCAGGTGGTCGAACCGTTGCCGGAGTTCACGCTCCAGCTCTGTGGTGGTCTCCGGGGACGCCGGTGTGAACGGCCATTGCGGGCGTTCGGCCTTCCCCCACCGGTCGAAGGCGGCGACGATGAGCTGAAACAGCGGCGATGGCCACTCTTCATAGTGGCGATCGAAGCGCTGCAGATCGACCATGCATACCGGCTGATCGACCAGGCGCTGACGCAGCACGTTCAGCAGGCTGGTCTTGCCCACCTTCCGCAGTCCGGTGACCAGCACGTGCTCGTCGCGGTTGATCGAGCTTCCGATCGTGTTGAGCATGACGTCCCGGCCGAACAGAAAGCGTTCGTCGATCAGCGCGTTCTTCGTGTCGAACAGATTGTCTTTGGTCCCGTAATCCCGTTCGAGCTCGGTGAGGAAAACCTCGATCCGGCCATCCGCGTGCGCCGCCCGGAGCGCGCGCACCGGCAAGGTGATGACAGTCTTGCCGCCCACCCGCATCTGGTCCAGGACAATTTCCGCATCGCGGCGCAGCTCACCCAGGTAGACGAAGTAGCCGAGATGCCCGGTCCGCAACCACCGGGAGAAGCGTTCGACTTCAGCCGCCCCTGGGGAAACCTCTGCTGACACCCACACCGGCTCGGGTGCGAGCAGTTCGGGCTCCTCCGTCATGCGCAGTGACCGCCCGGCGACGGCGAAGGCCTCGATAACCAATCTCGCGGTGTCGCGTATTTCCTCGTTGCTCAGCCGACCTTCCACGCGGTCGTCAGCCAGCAACGCGGAAGCCAATGGGAGACGGCGGTCAAGCGCTTTCGTGATCAGGTGCGCGGTTCCGGCGAAGGATGCCGGTGACGAAGAATCGAGCCGTACACCCTGGCGTGAAACGAGGTCATACGGGATACGCAGATCGGGTGTTGTTTCATCGACGAAGATCGGCATGAGGAGGAGATCTTCACGGGCACCGTAGCTCAAAGATTCGATCTCAAGCAGGAACTGTGACGATGAGAGGCTCGCATTCGTCACCAGCACCAGCACGGCGTCGGCCGACCGGATCGCCCCGAGAAGCTCCCGCTGCCACTTCGAGCCGGGACGTATCGAGTCCTCGTCGTGCGATACCTCGATGCCGTTGTTCCGAAGCTCTTCTGTGAGGCGCCGAGCGATCTCACGATCCGTGTGTGCGTATGAAATGTAGACCCGCATGGCCGCCCCCTTGCGGACGGAAGCTTATAGCCGTTGGCTGGGCGAGGCGAGTTGCCCGGCCGGTGCGGTCAACCCAGCGCCGCCTCGGCCGAGGTGACGAAGCCGGTGAACAGCTCGCGGAACCTGTCCGGCTGTTCCAGGTGGGGTGAATGGCCGCAGTCGGCGAACACCTCTTCGGTGAACGTGCCGCCCATGGCCACGGCCTGCTGGAGCACAGCCCGGGTCTGCGAGACCATCGGCTGCGCCGGGTACTCCTGCTCGCCCGGCCAGCCGGGGATCACGCCGATCGAGCCGAGGTAGCCGATGTCCAGCGGTGAGGCGTCGGAGACGATCTGGTCGCTGTCGCCGCGCACCCACAGGACCGGCCGGTGGGCCGCGACCCGGGCGAACCCAGACAGGTCGCAGTAGATAGGCGACAGGCTGTTGGCGACCCCGCGGGTGCCGGGCGCCGAGCCGGGCCAGTTCGGGCTGGGCCGGGAGTCACCGGGGTAGTTGCCCTCGCCCAGCGCGGTGGCCAGGATCTCGCCCACGAACAGGTCCTCGACGTCGGCCTGAAGCCGCAGTGGCGGCCGCACGTACAGCGTGCGCACCAGCGAGCGCGGCGACACCGGGCTCTCGTCCCCCCAGTCCTTGTCCCGGATCCGGCTGACCAGCTCCGGGTTGATGGCCCCAGCCCCGGTGCCCGCGCCGTCTTCGTAACACAGCGTCCCGTCGGCGCCCTTGGTGCCGCTGTAGCCGAACGGCGAGACCGGGGCGATCAGCGTGACCGACGCGACCCGGCCGGGATGGTCGATGGCGTACTGCATGACCGCGCCGCCGCCCAGCGACCAGCCGGCCAGGTGCACCGGGCGATCGGGGAGCAGGCCGGCCGACAGCACCCGGTCCAGGTCACCGGCGTAGTCCCGGACGCCCCTGGTGGCATCCACCGGCGCCGGGCCGGACAGCCCGAAGCCGCGCAGATCCGGAACGGCCACCCGCCACGACGGCGGCAGTGACTCCGCCGTGGCGGCGAAGAACCGGGCGGTGCTCAGGTTGCCGTGCACCAGGCAGACGGCCGGCCCGGGCTCGCCACCCGGCCCGCCGCCACCGGTGAGGACGTGCAGCCTGCCCTCGCCTTCGCCGAGGTACCGGGACTCCAGAATGGTCATTCGCTCCTCCTGCCCGGCTGCTGCTCGCTGGGCTGGCCCGCGAGCATCCGGCCGACCACGGTCATCACCTGCTCGAACACGTCGTCCGGCATGGACCGCGCGTCGTCCCAGAGGATCCAGCGCAGCCCGGCCATCTCACCCACCGCCATCAGCGCCCAGGCCAGCACGGTGGGGTCCATGGGCGCCACCTCGCCGTCGGCCATGCCGGCCTCGAGGCGCGGCACATAGCCGGCGACGATACGCCCGTAGTGATCCCGCATCGCCTTCGGCGAGACGAACTCCGCCTGCCGGATCACCCGGTAGAGGGCGGGGTGCTCGGCGGTGAACCGGAAGAACGCCGCGAACCCCTTCCGCTCGGCTTCCAGCCGGCTGGCCGCCCCGGCGCCGGCGCTGGTCATGGCGCGGCGGACCCGGTGGTTGAGGTCCGCCACGACCTCCTCGAAGATCTGCTGTTTGCTGACGAAGTAGAGGTAGAACGTGCCCTGAGCGACGCCGGCCACCTCGGTGATGCGCACGATGGACGCCTCGTGGTACCCGAGGTCGGCGAACACCGCCTCGGCCGCGGCCAGCAGGCGGAGTCTGGTGTGCTCGCCGCGGCCGGGCTTGGGCCCGGTGCGTCTGGGCACGTCCGGTGCGTGTTGCGCATGGGTCACTGGTCCCCCCGGGTGACTCGGGCTGCTCGTGATGGCTCAGGATAGCCAGGACGAGATGACGGACTCCGCGGCCGGCTCCCAGCCGAGCATCAGGTGGTTGTCGCCGCCGATCAGGTCCACCGCGCCGACGTCACCGATGCCCGTGGTCTGTTCGCAGGAGGCCTCGAACACCACGCCGTCGGACGGCCCGCGGTTCTCGTTGTAGAACCCGGGGATGGTCGGCGCGCCGCCGCAGAGCAGGTAGACCGGCACCGCGGCCGGGGTGCCAGCCGTCAGGATCGTACTGACCAGCGAGCCGTGGCCGATGGCGTACTGGATGCCGTTGCTCGTGCTGACGAAGCCGGTCCCGCCGTAGTACGTGGTGTCCCAGTCGTCCTGCGTCTCGTCGATCCCGTACTGGCTGTCCCAGCGGGCCAGCATCTGCCGCTGGCCGGTGAAGTAACTGGAGTCGATGGACAGGTTCGGCTCGGAGTAGAGGACGGCGAAGCACACGTACGACTGGCTGGGCGAGGGCCCGTTGAGCGACCCGCCGCACTGCGGGTAGATCTCCGGGTTGCCCTCGGTGCCGTGTGCGAACGTGTAGTCGAGGCCGCCGTTCGGGTTGCCAAGCAGGAGGAGCTTCGCCACGTTGCCCTGGTAGCCGCGGCCCCAGGAGGGCGCCACGCTGGACAGGTACATCCGCGCGGCGAAGGCCCCCTTGCTCCAGGCGAGCAGGTCGGGCTTGGCCACGCCGGTGTCCGAGGTCACCACCGAGAGCGCGTCGGAGATCGTCTGCGCCCATTCGTAGTTGTCGCCCTGGACGTTGGCGAAGTCCACCGCGAACACCCGGTAGCCCAGCCCGGACAGGTACTGCATCAGCCCGGTGCTGGGGCAGTCCAGCACGCCGCAGGTGCCGGCCCCGCCCAGCGCCGGGTCGGCGTACTCCCGGTCGACGCTGTCGTTGGCGCCCATCACCAGCAGCACCGGCGGGCCGGTGTTGGTGAGCGCGCCCGGCGCCTCATACAGCAGGAACTCCGACCCGGGCGGCTGGGTGGCACCGAAGAACGTCTCGGCCTGGCCGGTCTGGTTGTCCCTGCC
>DASXMU010000056.1:0-3862 GCA_036495485.1 Streptosporangiaceae bacterium | reverse complement strand
GCTGAGCTGGTGCCCAGGCACGTGGCCATCGTGATGGACGGCAACGGCCGCTGGGCGAAGCAGCGCGGCCTGCCCCGCACCGAGGGCCATGAGCGCGGTGAGTTCGCGCTGTTCGACACCATAGAAGGGGCTCTGGAGCTCGGGATTCCCTACCTTTCGGCGTACGCGTTCTCCACCGAGAACTGGACGCGTTCGCCGGAAGAGGTGCGTTTCCTGATGGGTTTCAACCGGCGGGTGATACACGACCGCCGGGACCAGCTGACAGAACTAGGGGTGCGCGTCGTATGGTCGGGGCGCCGGGGGCGGCTGTGGAAGTCGGTCATCAGGGAGCTCGAGATTGCCGAGGAAATGAGCCGGCACAACTCGAAGCTGGTCCTGCAGTTCTGCGTGAATTATGGCGGCCAGGCCGAAATCGCCGATGCGGCCGCGGCGATCGCCCGCGACGCTGCCGCCGGGCGGATCAGCCCGGACCGGGTGAACGAAAAGCTGTTCGCCAAGTATCTCTATCATCCCGAAGTGCCGTCGGTTGACCTGTTCCTGCGGCCCTCTGGTGAGCAGCGGCTGTCCAACTTTCTGCTCTGGCAAAGCTCGTATGCCGAGATGATTTACATGGACCTCCTGTGGCCCAGCTTCGACCGGCGCCACCTCTGGCAGGCATGCGAGCTTTTCGCTCAGCGAAACCGCCGCTTCGGCAGCGCCCGTTAGCTTGCCCCGCATCTGGCCCAGCCGCGCAACGAACGCGCCACGAAAGGGTCGGCGCCCCGCCGGAGCCCGGCACCCCGCTGACCTACTGTGCGTGACCGCCTAGCTGGCGGCTTGCAAAGCTTTGGTCAAGCCAGCCTGGTCCAGGTGATCACATACGATTGACGGCAGGCAAAGACCTGTTGTACCAGCGTCCAGCCTGCAAGACATCCTGGGAGCTTGGGTGTCAGACCGCGAGCTTCTTGGCACAATGTGACGAGACGGGCCCTCGTGACGGTGGGGTTTGGTTCCTGCGCGGTCGCGCGGGAACTGCCAGCCGGGCGATCAGAGCCTGTGATGGTGCTCGGCGCCAGGCAGGTGACGCTCTGCCCGCATGGCGGCGATCATCGGACAACGACAGGACGCTAACTCGACAATTCCACGAGGGGACAACCAGGTGCTCGGGAGATTGCGTAGCGTTATCGACTCCGTGTACGTGAAAAAGCTGGCTTCCGAGATCGATCCGGACCAGATGCCCAAGCATGTTGGGATCCTGATCGACGGTAACCGCCGGTGGGCCAGGGCGGCCGGGTTCGATCCGAGCGACGGCCACCGGGTCGGCGGCGCGAGGGTGGAGAGATTCCTCCGCTGGTGCGATGACCTCGGGATCGAGAGAGTAACCATTTATATGCTCTCCGATGACAACCTTAACCGGGCACCTGAAGAGCTCGACACGCTGGTGAAGATAATTGGCGAGGTTGTCGCCGGCCTCGCGAAAGAGGGCAACCCCTGGGAACTCAACCTCATCGGCGATCTCGACCTGATCCCCATGCAGGCGGCGACACAACTGAAGGAGCACGCCGCCCAGACGGCCGGAAGGCACGAGGGGGCCCGCATCAATGTAGCCATTGGATACGGCGGGCAACGCGAGATAGCCGATGCCGTACGGTCCGCGATCGCCGAGCTCCTGGCCCGTGGATCCACACTGGATGAACTTGTCGATGCGTTCGACGCCCAGCTGATCTCGCAGCATACCTACACGGCGTCGCAGCCTAACATTGACCTCATTATCCGTACCAGCGGTGAGCAGCGATTGTCAGGGTTCATGCTCTGGGAATCGGCCTACGCCGAGATGTACTTTTGCGAATGCAACTGGCCCGATTTCAGGAAGATCGACTTCCTGCGCGCCCTCAGGTCCTACACCCGGCGTCATCGCCGCTTCGGCCGCTGACGCAGGCCGGCTGCAGTCAGGGTAGCGCCACCCCACGGGGAGGCGCTACCCTGCGGGATCACCTATCCCGCCGCGCCCTCGGCCGCATAGGAAAGCAGGCGCTCCGGTGCCAGCCGGATCCAGGTGGAGATCCAGTCGCCGGTCGCCGCCGACCTGACGTCGTCGGGAACCTCGGCGGCCGGGACCACGCTGGCCGGTCCCTCGAGCAGCACGACGATGTGTTCATCGCGGTCGCCTTCGGTGACCGTCATGGTCAGCCAGGGCTGCTGGCGCAGGTTGCGCTCGCGCACAGATCCGGCGACCGTGGGTAGCCAGAACGCGGTCCCGCGCCGCAGATAGGAGGACATCGCGGCGTGCGGCCGGCCGTCGGGCCGAGTGGTGCCGATCACCGCGAAGACGCGACGGTCCAGATAGCCAGCCAGTTGCTCGCCGGTGAGCCGGCGATGCGGCGGATAGGAGTCGACGGTCGCCCGGGTCGCGCGCGCGAATGACTGCTCTTGCAGGTCCCCAAGTGCCTTGCTCATCTCGAAAATTCACGTTCTCCCGGGTGGAATGAATGGGGGAGCTGGCTTACTCCGGCGCGCGGGGGCAGTTCAGAAGCCGGGTGGCTCACTCCGTAAGACGGACAGCTTACGGGTGATCGTTAGGGAGGGCATCGCGATCATGGACTTCCGTCCGCTGGCTCATGACGAACTCGCCGCAGTCTTCGGTTACGAGGGTGTTGCCGCTGCTTACCGGCACCGGCCGCCGTATCCGGACGAGGTGTTCGCCATCCTGGACGGGCTGATCACCGACCGCCCGCGCGATGTGCTGGACATCGGTGCCGGGGAAGGCTCGCTCGCGCGTCCGCTCGCGGAACGGGTCGACCATCTGGACGCGGTGGAGGTCTCAGCGGCGATGGTCGCCGAGGGCCGCCGGCGGCCTGGTGGCGACCGGCCGAACCTGCGCTGGATCGCTGGCTCCGTGGAGACCGCCCCGCTGGACGGGCCCTACGCCCTGGTGACCGCCGGGGCCAGCCTGCACTGGATGTCATTGCCCCAGACGCTGGCCAGGCTGTCCCGGGTGATGGCTGCGGGCGCCTACCTGGCGATCGTCGGCCACGGTCACCACGAGGTCCCCTGGCGCGCCGAGCTGACCGAATTGATCGTCCGCCATTCCCGCAGCCCCGGCTACAATCCCAGCTTCAGCCTGGCGGACGCGCTGCGCGATGACGGGCTCTTCGACGTCGCCGGCTGCGCCATCACTAACCCGGTGGCCTTCCGCCAGCCGGTGGCTTCTTACGTCGAGCACTTCCACTCCACGGCGTCACTCGCCAGGGAGCTGATGCCACCCGCCGAAACCGCCGCCTTCGACCGCGCCATCGTGGACATCACGGCCCCGTGGGCCGTCGACGGCATCCTGCACATGCAGGTAGCAGCAAACCTGACCTGGGGACGGCCGACCAAGGGCCATACGGCTGAGAGTTAGCTCAGTGCGTGGATACCCGGCGGGGAGTGCGGATCTCACGCGACGCTGGAGCGCTCGCCTGGACAGCAGCCGGGGTTTGTGTGACCTGCTGGGTCTCGGTCACCGCTTGGCTGGGCTTGAGCTCTATGTCGAAGTGTGCATCGAGAGCGGTCGCGACGCCGGCCAGCGTCCGCAGCGTCAGGTTCTCGCCGCCAGAGAGGATCTGGCTGATCCGCCCCGGGGACACGCCCATCCGGTGGGCAAGGTCGACGCGGGTGAGCTTGCGCTCGCGCATGTACCAGTCGATCTCGTTCGTGAGCCGTGTGACCAGGCCGAACAGTTCTCCGTCTACCCGTTCCTCGGTGGCCTTCTGGCCGGAGGATACGCCTAGTCGAAGGCTCATGTCGAAGCTCCCTGTGTAGTTGCTTGCCTTCCGGATGCTTAGGTAAACCTAAATATATAGGCATGGCTAAAGTAATGGGCGTCGAGGTGAGGTAACACTTA
>DASXMU010000055.1:0-5854 GCA_036495485.1 Streptosporangiaceae bacterium | reverse complement strand
AGCGAGCGTAGAAAGGGGCGAGGGTGCGGCGAAGGCGCCGAACGCCGCCGTCGGAGTCGCCCGTGTGGGGGATGCTGCTCAGCAGCTCGCGAATGTGGAGCAGCGGCATACGTTCTACCCAGCCTGGCGGTGAGGGATTGAGTTCCTGGTAGCGATGGAAGAAGCGCTCTGCTGCCGGGGGGCGCTGGCAGCCCCACAGCATGGACAGGTCGACTTCGGCCCAGGTGCAGGAGATGGCGGGGTCGATGGCGGTGATGTGGCCGTCGTCGCGGCTGAGCAGGTTGCCTGACCATAGGTCGCCGTGGGTCAAGACGGCGGGCATGGGTGGGATGAGTTCGGGCAGCCGGTCGCAGAAGCGTTCCAGGGCTCGCTGGTCGGCGGGGGTGAGCAGCTGCTGGACGAGTGGTTCTTCCAGGTAGCGCAGCAGGCGGTGCTCGGCGAAGAACTCGTGGCCGTTGGTGGTCCATAGGTTGCGCTGGGCGACCCGGCCCAGGTAGCCATCGTGGTCCCAGCCGAACCGGTCATGCACCGTGCTGCGGTGCAGGGCGGCCAGGTCGTGCGCGAATGCCTCCCACGCGGCGGGGGTGTCGTTGCGGGCTGGCAACGCCTCCAGGAGGAGCACCCGGTCTGTTACCGCGAGGACGCCGGGGGTGCGCAGATGGCCGGTGGCGCGCAGTGTGGCCAGGCCCTCGGCCTCCGCCTGGAACAGGTCTGCGGGCGCGTCCGGCATCGTCTTGGCCGCCAGGCGCCTGCCGTCGGCGTAGGTGATCAGCCAGACATCGGCCACATACCCGCCTGGCAGCGACTGGATCGCGGTGATCCCGCGATCAAGCCCCAGCACGCGCAGTTCCGCGCGCACGGCATCCTGCCTGGCCAGCAGGCTGGTGCTGGCTTCTGCCATGCTTACCTGCTTTCGGCTGGAGGTGACTTGGCCCGGTTGCTGCCATCGCGATCACTGGCCGACCTGTGGCACACACCGCACCTACGTTGCGTCACGACCGGGACCGCGCCGGGGCTTCACTGGGGGAGGTTTCCGCAGCTCACAGCGGCTGAATGGTGGGAACCACATCAATCCCAGTACAGGGAGTGGTGAGGCGGTCGGGGTTTGCGAACGTGAGTAGCCCATTCCTCCACGCTGCGCTCCGGCTCATGAGGACGTGACCTCCATTGACCCGCCTGCCTTCAACGGTACCGCCGTCTGCCTGGACTGTGCGGAGCCCCTGTCCCCCTCTCCCGCTGCGGGCACGAACGCTCGCTGCCGGCCCCAGGAGCGATCCGTGCCCCTGACGGTCGCACCGGAGCTGGCTGCATCGGAGCTGTCGGCTGTCCTGCATCTCGATCATGACCTGGCCCAGATCGGCCAGGTACGCAGGCAAGCGCGCAGGACGCTGTGCGGCTGGGGTCTGGATGCGCATGCTGACCTGGCCGAACTCATCCTCAGCGAGCTGGTTACCAATGCCTTGCGCTATGGCAGCGGCCCGATCACCGCCCGCCTGTCCTACCACGACGGCGACCTGGGCGTCGAAGTCCACGACAACGGTGCTGGGCGGCCGGCCCGGCAGGAGGTCACCAGCGACGACGAGACCGGCCGGGGCCTGGTCCTGCTCGATGGCCTGCTCGGCCTGCACGGCGGTGTGCGGGGAGTCAAGGCCGATCATGACGGCCCAGGAAAGACCGTGTACATCACCATCACCATTACCGCTGATCCGGCTATCAGCCTATGAATGGGCCACCGGCCGGATCAGTGGATCGCGGGGATCCTCATGACGGTCGCCCTACCGCCGCCAGAATGTACAATCACGCCCTGGGCGGAATGGACAACTTCACCGCCGATCGTGAGGCGGTGGCGAAAATCTGCGCGGTCTTGCCCGGGTTTCCCGCCGCAGCGTGGGCCAACCGCAGTTTCCATCAGCGGGCCGCCCTCTGGATGGCACGCCAGGGCATTTCACAATTCATTGACATAGGATGCGGAATTCCTGCGCGGGAAACCACCCACGAGGCCGTGCGGAGAATTCTCCCGGCCGCCCGGGTGGCGTACGTGGACCACGATCCTGAGGTGATCAGCGTGGTCAAGGCACTGACCCCAGCCGACGACAGCACCGCGGTCACCCTGGCCGACCTGCGCGATCCAGCGGGCCTGCTGACCATCTTGCACCTGGACGGGCTGATCGAACTCGCCGAACCCGCCGGGTTGCTGGTGACCGCGGTCCTGCAGTTCACCGGCCAGGCAAGCGACCCTGGGCAGTGCCTGGCCCGGCTGGTTGCCGCGCTCGCGCCCGGCAGCTATGTGGCGGTCTCGCACATGACCGGCGACCACCTGTCTCCCCGCGTGGCGGCAGCCTGCATCGGGGCATACCAGGGCGCCGCCGGCCAGCTAACCTTGCGTACCCGCGCCGAGGTCGAGACCTTCTTCGCCGGGCTCGACCTGGTGCCTCCTTACCAAGGGGCCAGGCCCGAGGTCACCGGGGCAGGAGTGTGGTGCGCGGAAGATGCCACCATGGCCGACGATGAGTCCTCCCGGCTGTGGTGGGCCGGCGTCGGGCATAAACCTGCTGCCAGCCGCCCGGAGAGACCAGGATGCCATGCCTGATCCAGCCGAAGGGCAGCACCCCGCTACGGCCAGCCATCGAGAGAGAACGGGATGCACTGGCCGATCTGTGTGAGCGCGGCGGCGGTATAGGGCACGGTGCTGGCCGGCGGCCGGTGTGGATCGACCCAGTGCAGCCCGGCGCATTTGCGTGGCTCCAGATTCACCGGCTCACCACGCCACCGGGTGGCAGTGAAGAAGAAGCCAATCCGGCCCTGGCCGTGGGGGTTACGGTGATGGACCACGTGCCCGAAGGCCAGGTCACCGGGATCGATAAGGACACCGGTCTCTTCGCGGGCTTCACGGATGGCTCCGGCGACGACTGACTCTCCCGCCTCCAGGTGGCCAGAGGGCGGGCAGAGCTGCCCGTCCGCGTATCCGGTATTAACCCGTTCGAGCAGAAGGATCAGCCCGTCACGCCGCTGCATGAGGACATAGACATCCACAATGCTGCGATAACGCTCCTTCACCCCGGGGTCACCCTTTCCAGTTCGCCAATTCCTGCGCCCAGCAGGAGACAACTCTATCGGCTCCTGTGCCCAGTGCGTTCAACCTAACCGTGACACGGAGCGGCGCGGCCACAAAGCACGCACGGATACCGGAATGCCGGTGCCATCAGGGAAAGCACCCCTAACCTCGCCGGAAACCGGCTGAGGCCAAAGCAGAATCATCCTGGGAACGATCTGTTTCCCAATTGTGGGAGCCGTCTCCAGGCGCCCATCTGCCAGGCTCAAAAACCATCCGCCAGCACAATCTGACTGATTCCACGAACTTGAGGAATTCAATGACCGCGATGATCGGCTTCCAGCCTTCCCCAGCCGGTGGTAGCGCGGGCAAGCAGATCATCCTCGTGATGGCTGGCGCATCACCCCGGCATCGCGAGGGCCCGCACGTCGCGGTCCCAGAGGCTGCTCCTCTTTCCGGGCACCCCCACCCGGACTGCCCTGATGAGCCCTCTGGGACCGCGGCCCCACCGGCACCGGGCGCCCCCGTATTCACACCCGGTATCTGCACCGCCCTTTGAAGAGTGAGAAACAGCAACTCGCCCAGATGAGGGTGGACCGGGCCACACCACCGTCCGGCACAGCCTCTTAACGTTTCTAACGAGGAAGGTCCCTGACAACGCTATGCAACCCAGCTACGGCAACCTCGATCCCAGCACCGCCCGCACCTACCGGGTGCTGTCCTTGCACACCGGGCCTGACTTCACCCTCGACGCCGCTGCAGCGCTCCTGGACACCGATGCCAGTGCCGCCGAGGAACTGATCGCCGACCTGGCCCAGGAGGGTCGGCTGGCCCAGACCGCGCCAGGCCGATGGCATTTCCCCGGCCTGACCGGCCAGCACGCGCGCGACATGGCCAGCACTCATGACGCGCCTGAGGAGCGAGCCGCAGCGATTGCCCGGGGCATCGACCACCACCTGCGTGCCTCGGCCGCCGCCGACCTGATAGTCAACCCCGGCCGACTGCGGATCGCCGCCGCGTTCGGGCTGCCCGCCCTCAACCGGCCCGCGCATACCAGCCCCGCTGCGGCGCTGGCCTGGTGCGACACCGAGCACACCAACCTGCTGCACGCCCAGCAAACCGCCCCCAGCCAAGGGCTGGACACCCTGGCCTGGCAATTCGCCGACACGCTGTGGGGCTGGTGCACCCACCGGCACAACTACCTGGCCTGGGAATCGGTATGCCAGACCGCCATCGAGTCAGCCCACACGTGTGAGGATGCCCGCGCCGAAGTCCTGGCCACCGTCCGGCTAGCCTCGTGCCGGCTCGCCTGCGGCGACGTCCCCGCCGCAGCCACGCTCATCGCCCAGGCGCTCCAGACCGCCCGGGCCAGCGGCGACCGGGCCGGGGAAGGCAGCGCCCGCGAGCACGCCGCGATGTGCGCCCTGGCCACCGGCAACTACTCCGACGCGATCGATCAGTGCACCCGCGGCCTGGCCTGCTGGCGGCACATCACCAGCCACCGCCGCCCCGAAGCCCTGCTGGAACGCCTGCTCGGCCGCGCCTACGCCGGGCTCGGCGACCACCAGCAAGCCACCGCCCACCTCAATACCGCGCTGGCCATCTTCACCGAGCTGAACGAGCACTACCACACCGCCCGCACCCTGTACGTGATCGCCACCACCCACCTGGCCAATAGCCCCGGAACCAGGGACATCGAGGAAGCGACCATCCTGCTGGAGCAGGCCCGCCCAATGATGCAGGGCGAAGATCACCCCTTCAGCCAGGCCGACCTGCTCACCGCACTAGCCGACGCACACACCCGGGCCGCAGACACCGGCCAGGCCAGCGCCTGCCTCCAGGAAGCCACCGCACTCCAGCTCCAGCTCAGCCTCCCCGAAGACCACCCCGCCCGGATCCGGACCAGCGCCATCGCCACCCAACTGGCCACCGCCACCAGCAAGCAGCCCCCGCACGGCACCGTTCCTGATGACCAGGACGCATGAACCCCATCGCAGACCCTTCCCGGCCCGGTGACCACCGGTCCGGGACATGCCCCACAGCCGAAGGGAGGTGACATCCAGATGGCCACAGCTACGACCGTGCCTGCCCCCGCGCCCTTGTCGCGCCGCAAGCGGTTCTGGCTTTGGGCACTCGCGGCGCTGGCCGCCCTGTAGGGCCAAGCGCGCCACGCGGCCCGGTGGCAGACGGCCAGCCCGGCGCCCCGGGCAGCCGGGTCCGTCCTGCCACCGCCCCAGCCCGCACCCGCCAAGAGCCGGTCTATCGGCGGGTGCGGGCTGGCCTTGTATTGAAAGCGAGCTTGAGGGCCTGATGTTGCCAGAGTGATGGAATTGCTATCCGCGGGAGTTAATTTCTCTCCTCCACGATTCCCCAGGCGTACTTTGGACCGTACCCGCTTTGGTGGACACCCGGCTTAGCTGCCCGATTCGTCGGGAGAGCGAGAAATGGGTTCGACACGCCGCTCATATACACCGGAGTACAAGGCGCATTCGGTAGCTTTTGTCATTGACGGCGGCCGCCCGGTTGCCGAGGTCGCCCGTAATATCGGCGTCCACGCGATGACTCTTAGCAAGTGGGTGAGAGTGGCACGAGATGCCGCGGAGTCCGGGAAGTCCCCGGATGCCCCGCTGGGTGAGTCCGAGCGGGCCGAGCTGGCCCGGCTGCGAACTCAGCCCCCAGTTCCGGGCTGTAGTCGCTGCCCCGCGCGGCCGCGAACCGGGCAAGCACCTTGATCGTCCTCGCATACTGGCCGATCGTCGACTCCAGATAGCCCGCTGCGCGCAACTCCGCGACCACCACCGA
>DASXMU010000054.1:0-18148 GCA_036495485.1 Streptosporangiaceae bacterium | reverse complement strand
CTCCAGTGCGTCGCCGGAACCCTGAGCCGATCGTGCCCAGAGCGGGCAGGCTCTCACTATGCCGCAATCACCGCGCCCGCTGACTAGCCCATCCGCACCCAGCCCGGTGTCAGCGACAGGCCCGCCCGCGTCCGCCCGGTGTTCCCATCGGTACCCAGGCCGCTGTCCGCGATGGGCCCGCCCGCGTCCGCCCGGTGATCCCATCCGCACCCAGGCCGCTGTCCGCGGCAAGCCCGGCCGCGTCCGCCCGGTGATCCCATCCGCACCCAGGCCGATTTCAGCGGCAAGCCCGGCCGCGTCCGCCCGGTGATCCCATCCGCACCTCCTGGCCGCTGTCCGCGATGGGTCCGGCCGGTGAATTTCTTTTTCATAAAATAAAGAAAATCTCACAGCGGACAGAGACGGAGACAGGGACAGGGACAGAAACACGGACAGGGCAACCACCTTAGGCGAGGCCGAGAACCTCAGCCGCGGCGCGGCCGTTCGGCCTGGCCGCGCCGTAGGTGGCGACGTAGCCGCCGCTGGCTGGCCGCCAGACCGGCAGGCCCATCTCCACCACGACCGCGTCCGGGCGGGCGCTGAGCAGCTCTGTGGTGACCTCCTGGGCGGTCAGGTGCCGGTGCGCGTCGCGGACCACGACCACCAGCGGGCGGCCCACGGCGCGGGCCAGCACACTCGCGATCGTGCTGGCGCGATCGGTCCCGTCCTGCCCGACGTCGAGCCGCACGACGTTGTCGTCCAGCCACGGCCCCAGGCCCCAGGGCACCGCCCCGACGGCGATGTTCCGCTCCGGCGTGAGCTCCACCACGACCGGGTCGGCCAGCGGGCTGCTCAGCCCGAAGACGCGCAGCGCCCGCCTGGCCACACTCAGCCCGGCCTGCCCGCCGTTGTGCCCGTTCCCGGTGCCGTTCATGGCGGCCGTGGTGCGGCGCGCCCTGAGCCAGGCGCGCAGCCCGGCGACCCGGCAGCCGGCCTCTTCCAGCCGCCCGGCGGGCAGCCTGCCCTCGGCGACGGCCGCCGCGAGCGTGTCCCGTACCGCCAGGTACTCCTGCTCGTCCTGGTCGCGGCCGAGACAGAGCAGGTCGGCGCCGGCCGCGACGGTGCGGACCGCCGCCTCGGGGACGCCGTGCGGGTCGCTCACCGCGCGCATCTCCAGCGCGTCGGTGATGATCGCCCCGGTGAAGCCGAGCTCGCCGCGCAGCAGCCCGGTTACCGCCGCGGCCGACCAGGTCGCGGGCAGCCCACCGGTGAGACCTGGAACCAGCAGGTGGCCGGGCATGATCGCCCGGACGCCGGCCGCGATGGCGGCGATGAACGGCGGCAGGTCCCGCCGCCGCAGCTCGTCCAGGTCGCCATCGACCATGGCGATCAGGAGGTGGCTGTCGTCGCGGGTGCTGCCATGACCGGGGAAGTGCTTGGCGCACGCGGCGACCCCGGCCGACTGCAGCCCGGTGACCGCGGCCGCGGCGTGCCTGGCCACCAGTTGGGTGTCGGCGCCGAACGCGCGGGTGCCGATGATCGGGTTGTCGGTCGCCGAGTTGACGTCCACGATCGGCGCCAGGTTCACGTTGATCCCCACGGCTGCCAGGTCGTGCCCGAGCTCGCGGTAGATCTCCCTGGTCAGCTCGGGGTCATCGACCGCGCCCAGGGCGGCGTTGCCAGGGTAGGGGCTGCCGGTCTGGTGCGCGATCCTGGTGACGTCACCGCCCTCCTCGTCGATGGCGATGACGGGCTCGTCGGCCGCGCCCCTGAGCCGGGCGGTCAGCGCCGCCACCTGATCGGGATCGACGACGTTCTTGCCGTACAGGGTGACACCGGCGAGACCGCGGTCGAGAGCGGCGAGCAGCCAGTCCGGGACGGTGCTGCCGGGGAATGGGGGAAACAGGACCGCCTCGGCGAGGCGGCGCAGGGATGGATCCACAGACACGTCCTCGCTCATCCCTTCACTGACCCGGCGACCAGGCCGCCGACCATCCGACGTTGCACAATCAGGAAGAACACCACGGGCGGGATCGTGTACAGAGTCGAGGCCGCCATGATCGAGCCCCAGTCAGTCTGACCCCGGCCGACGAAGTAGCCGACGTAGAGCGGAAGCGTGTAGTGGGCCTGCGTGGCCAGGAACGTCAGGGCGAAGACGAACTCGTTCCACGCGGTGATGAACGCCAGCGTGCTGACGGCCACCAGCCCCGGCCAGACGAGCGGGAACAGGATCCGCCAGAAGATGCGGGCTGGCCCGGCGCCGTCCAGCGCGGCCGCCTCCTCCAGTTCCTTCGGCACGGTGGCCACGAAGTTTCTCAGCAGCCAGATCGAGACCGGCAGTGCCAGCCCGGCATACAGCAGGATCAGGCCGGACAGGCTGTCCAGCAGGTTCAGCGACCGGTAGTCGAGGAACAGCGGGATGACCAGCGCGTTGCCCGGGACCATCTGCACGATCAGCAGCATGATCAGGAACGAGGTGCGCAGCCGGAACTTGAACCTCGCCACCGCCACCGCCGCCAGCAGGGACAGCGCGGCGGCCAGCACCACGGCGCTGAGCGTCACGAGCAGGCTGTTGCGGGCGAACGTCCAGAACGACAGGCCTATGCCGGCCGCCCCACCGTTGATCACCTGGTGGAAGTTGCCGATCGTTGGGTGCGCGGGCAGCGGGTGCGGGGTCAGCGAGTCGATCTCGGTAGCCGGCTTGAACGCCGTGGTGACCATCCAGAAGATCGGGAACAGCACCAGCAGCGCGACGATGAGGCCGGTCCCGTTCAGCGCGATCTTGCGCGTCGTCTTGGCCCGGTGCGAAGCCCTGGCCGAGTATGGCCTGGCCGGGCCCACCCGGGCGGACATGCCGATCATGCGAGCGCTCCCTGCTTGATGTTCGCTCTGACGTAGCCGACCGTGATGATCAGCAGGATGACGGTGAGGATCAGCGCGATCGCGGAACCTAGCCCGACCTGCGGTGGTACCTGGAACGCCTGGCTATAGGAGTAGAGCGCGAGGTTGTACTCGTCTCTGTTCCCGAGCTCCCCGGTGATCAGGTAGGACTGGGTGAAGACGTTGAAGTCCCAGATGACCGAGAGCAGCCCCAGGATCAGGAAGATCGGCTTGAGCATCGGGTAGGTGATCTTCCGGAAGCTCTGCCACGGCCCGGCTCCGTCCACCCGGGCGGATTCGTAGAGTTCCATCGGGATCGACTTGAGCCCGGCGAGCACGGTGACCGCGATGAACGGGAATGACTGCCAGACGACCAGGATCGTGGCGATCGTGTAGGCGGGCAGCGCCCCGGTCGTCGCCCAGTTGTACTGTGCCCAGTGCGCGCCGCCGCCCAGCCAGTGCGGCAGCTTGGTCAGCGCCCAGTTCACGACGCCGCCGTCCGGGCTGAAGAACCAGACGAAGATGACCGAGGCGGACACCGCCGGGGTCGCCCAGGCGACCAGCGCGGCCCCGCTGACAAACGCCGCCATCCGCTTGCCGAGCCGGTTCAGCAGCAGCCCCACCAGCGTTCCGATGAGCATGGTCAGCGACACCAGGACGGCGGCGAAGATCACCGTGGTGCGCAGCGACAGCCAGAACTCGGGGTCGCGCAGCGTCGTGGTGAAGTTGCCGAACCCGGCCCAGGTGGCCGGCTGGGTGCCGACGATCTGCGCCTCGCCGAAGTTCTGCAGCGAGTACAGCCCCACCTGCAGCGTGGGCCAGATGAGGACCAGCCCGATCGCGATGAGCGCCGGCAGCAGCAGCAGGTAGGGCGCGAGCTTGTGGCGCCGGATGAAGGCGTTGAAGGCCGGCCGCCCCGGCGCGGCCGACGGTCTGGCACGGCTGCGGAACGAGTGCCCGCTGCCGGCGGCCGTTGTGGCCTGCCGGTCTCCTACGGTGTCAACCATCTCCTCAGCAATCTCCGTGTCCTGTAGGCGGCCGGGTCACGCCGGGCTTCGCGGCGTGCCCACCCGGCCGCCGCTGCGGCGGCCGGGCAGGCGGATCGGGGCCGGAGGGTTACTCCTTGCCCGTGTTCAGCACGTTGGTCATTTCAGTGTTGGCCTTGCTGACGGTGGAAGCAAAGTTCGCGCCCTGCTCCAGCGCCTTCGTCATGGTCGGCAGGATCTCGTCGGTGGTGTCGACGACTGCCCAGTTCTTGGCGTTGAACGGGGCGATGTCGGTGACCGATGCCGCCTTGGCGAAGCCGGACATGAGCTGGCTGCTGGAGTACGCGCCGCCGGTGAGCTTGGAGGTGTACGGCGGGAAGAACCCCTGCAGGTTGGCGAACGAGGTCGAGTTGGTCTCGCTGTCCATGGTCTGGATCAGGGCCCAGTCCTCGGTCTTGAACTTGCTGGTCGCGAAGATGCCCAGGTCGGAGCCGCCGGCGAAGGCGGGAGCCGGGTTCGGGCCGTTTTCGCTGGGGATCGGGAAGGAGGCGAAGCCGGTTTTGTCCACGGAGTTCGCCGGGAACTCGGCTTGCGCCCACGGGCCGTCGATGTACATGCCGAGCCTGCCGAGCCCGAAGTCCTCGTTGGACCCGCCGGACGTGGCGCCCGGGTTGCCAAGCTCGGTCTGGCCGATGTACTTGGCCGGCGACACCTTGTCGACCGTCGTCAGATCCACGTAGAACTTGATGCCGGCCTCGGCCTGCGGGGTGGTCAGCTGGCCGGCCCACTTGCCGCCCTGCTGCACGGCCACCTGGCCGCCGGCGCCCCAGATGAAGCTGGCCAGAGCGTAGTCGTAGTTGCTCGGCGCGCCGAGACCGAAGCTGCCGGGGTACTTCTTCATCAGCGCCTTGGCGTCGCTGAGCAACTGCGCCCAGCTGGTGGGCGGTGCGGAGATGCCCGCTGCCTTGAACTGGTTCGTGCGGTACCAGATGCCGCGCACGCCGCCGAACCACGGCACCGCGGCGACGGTCGAGCCCTGCGTGTCGTTGGCCAGCATGCCCGCCACCAGGTCAGACTTGTTCGACCAGGCGCTGACCTGCGGCGCGATGTTAGCCAGCATGCCGATCGAGGCCTCGGTCGGGGTGTCGGTGTTGCCCAGCTCGGTCACGTCGGGCGCGTTCTTGCCGCTGGCCAGTGCCTTCTGCCAATCGGTTGTACGGTCTGCCCACGGGATCCATTGGACGTTGATCTTGGTCTTGGCATACTTGGGGTAAAGCTGGTGGAACTGCTTGACAACGCCGTTCATCCAGGTGACTTCTGTCGCGGCGGAGGGACCCATCCGCCAGACTGTGAGCGAGGTGGGTACTGATGATGATGTGCCGGATGACGGGCTGCTTGACCCGCATCCCGCAACGGCCCCGGCGAGCGCAATTGCTGCGCCGATCGCGAGGGCTGATGTCCTGAATCGCACTGCTGGATCTCCCTTCCCGGGTTCGTTTCCGCGGAGCGGTGCGCGTTCCGTGGCGACGGACCGGATGTTCTGCCCATGAACGGGCCTTGCTCCGTCGGGGCCGACCCGCTTCGCCAGTCCGCTCGCGGCCTTCCGGGTACCGTCCCGGTTGGCCTGAAGCGGCTTGGCGGCCAGCTTCTGGCCCTCGGAGGTGAAACTAACAGGAAAGTTTCCTATTAAGATAGACCCCGTTGCTAGATCGAGATAGAAACTACATGAAACTACACGTTTACGGGGCGTTACCACCCCAAGGGGAAGCCAATGGAGCCACGCCCGGCGACACCGAGTCTGCTGCGTGAACTGAACGACCGGACCGCCCTGGAGTTGCTGCTCACCCGTGGCCCGATGACAAGAGCCCAGGTCGGGGAGCATACCGGGCTGTCCAAGGTGACCGCCGCCCAGTTGCTGGCCAGACTGGAGGACCGCGGCCTGGTCCAGGTCACCGGCACGCAGTCAGGCGGTCGCGGACCGAACGCGGCCGTGTACGCCGTGGTGCCGTCCAGCGCCTACGTGGCCGGACTGCACGTCGAGGCCGAGGTGGTGGGCGCCGGCATAGCGGACATCACCGGCCGGGTGATCACCATGGTGGCCATCGACCCGAACGGCGGCCTGGACCCGGTGGCCCTGGTGCACAAGGCTGTGTCGGCGGCGTGCAACTCGGCTGGCATCGACGTGGACCTGCTGCGCGCCTTCGTGATCGGCAGCCCGGGCGTGGTGGACCCCCAGACCGGCGACATCCGGCTCGCGGTCAACATGCCCGAGTGGCACGAGGGCGTGCTCGACGCCCTCCGCAGCGACCTGGGCCGGACCGTCATCATCGAAAACGACGCCAACCTCGCGGCCATGGCCGAGCACGCGATCGGCGCCGCCAGGCACGTGGACGACTTCGCGCTGGTCTGGCTCAGCACCGGCCTTGGCCTCGCGGCCATGCTCGGCGGGAAACCGCACAAGGGCGTCGCGGGCGCCGCCGGTGAGATCGGCTACCTTCCGGTGCCCGGCGTGGGCCTGCCCGATGACGTCCGCCGCAGCCCCGTCACCGGCTCCTTCCAGTCGCTGGCCGGTGCCAACATGGTCCGCCGCCTCGCCGCCGACTTCGGCTTCTCCGGCGGCTCCGGGTCCGACGGGGCGGTCGCTGCCAAAATGGTGGAGGCAGCAGCGGCGGACGTGGCCGCGGGCGGCGAACGCGGAAACCGCTTCCTCGACGAGCTGGCCAGCCGGGTAGCCCTGGGGGTCGCGTCGATCTGCGTGGTGCTGGACCCCGGGCTGGTGGTCCTGGGCGGCGGCGTCGGCCTGGCCGGGGGGACCGAGCTGGCCAGCCGGGTCGCCGCCGAGGTAGGCCGGATCTGCCCGGCTACACCACGGGTCGTACCGACGGAACTGAGCAGTGGGCCGGTGCTGCGCGGCGCAATCCTCGCCGCGGTAGCCGAAATGCGGCAGGAGCTGCTGGCCTCTGTGGGACCCGCGTGACGCACTGAATGGGCGGAGCCCGCCCAGCTGGTGGCTGGGCGGGCTCCTGCGTGCGCTGGAGTGCTGCTACGGCAGGTGGTGCAGTAGCTGGGACGCGGCGTCGATGATCAGGTTGCAGGCGATCGTCTGGCCTTGGACCTGCTTGAGCGGCGTGTTCTGGAATGCGGCCGCTTCCAGCTCGCCCTTGATCGCCTCGGCGAGGCGGTCCCGGACGAATTCCAGGCCGGTCAGGATGGCGTCGGTCCTCTTGTATTCCTTGTCGCCGGAGGTCGTGCTCTCGACGGCCGCGGTGGCTGCCTGGAGCGTGTCCGTGCCGAAGTCGCCGACGCTCGAGTTCATCTGCTTGAAGCACTCGCCGAGCTTGGTGACGCCGGGAGCGCTGAGCGCGGAGTTCGGCTTGGCGAGAATCTGGGTAATGACCCGGCCGTCGTGCTCGTAGTCGTCCTTGACGCCGGTCAGGTACATCAAGGTTGGCCGGAGGTCAGCTTCGTCCACCCACGGACCCTTGGTGCCCTCGTTGGGAACGGTGATCTGGCCGCTGTTCGCTCCTGCCGAGCTCGGGCCGCTGGCGGCGCCCGAACCGTCGAGGCCGAGGCGCTTCACCCCGGGGCCGGCGAAGCCAGCGTAGTTGGTGTCGATCTCGGCGGCGTAGTCACCGTGGTCCCAGGCGAATCCGGTGTTCTGGGTCACGCAGGACGTGGTGCAGGTGCTGGAGCCGGTCGTCAGGAAGTAGTCGGGCCTGGCGAACATCGCGAACGTGGGCGTCCGTCTCGGATCCGCGTTCACCATGTGCAGGATGCCCTCCTCGGCCGGATCGGCGATGTAGTTCGCGATCTGCTGAGGCGCGGTACCTGCGTACGGGTTGACGTTGGTCAGGCTGGCGACGGCGTGTTCGAGGCCGCGCACCTGCGTTGTGCTGGCGCCCGGCTGGCCGGTCACGTAGAACTCCGGCGCCGTGTCGTCCTCCAGGCTGAACGGGGTGGTGTTCTTCGTCTGGGTGGCGAGCAGGCCGTTGACGTCGCCGTCGAGCTCACCGAACGAGCCTGACGGGTAGGTGCACAGCGTGGCTGGGGTGACCGTGTTGCCGGACACCTTCGCGCCGTCGCAGTTCGCCGGGGTCGGCTTGATGGCCCGGCCGACGTTGGCCCCGGCCTGGTGGTCGCCCTCGTCCGAGCTGACGACGAACAGCGTGTTCTTCGCCGTGATGCCGTCGGCGGCCAGGCGCTTGAAGAAGTTGCCCCAGGCCGCGTTGTAGTACTGCGCCTGCGCGACATAGCAGGCGGAGCCGCTGCCGAGCGCGGCCGGCGCGTTGCCGCAGACCGAGTTCAGGGCGGGGATGTGCTCGTTGCCGTGCAGGTCGGATATGTAGCCGTCGGTCACCGGCACGCCGGACTCCTGCATGTCAGCCAGGTAGGCCAGGGTCTGCGAGGCGTTGATGCTGCCGAAGCCGGGGAAGCCGGGGTGGCCGGTCAGGAACGCGCCGTCGAGCTCGTTCCCGTTCTCGTCAACCAGGTTGCCGGCGGCGTTGGTGACCTTGAAGCCGTGCCGCATGAGGTTCGGCGTGCCGGCGCCGAGCTGCGGCGCGACGTACCGGTGGCCGAACAGAGCCTGGAAGCCGGTGTAGCCGCCGGGCTCCTGGGGCAGCTTGTCGGCCACCGCGGTGTGGCTCGGCTTGGTCTGGTGGAACTTGACCGCCTCCGCGTTCGCGCAGAGCGCGCCCTGGGTGCCGCCCTGGCCGCAGTGCACCGCGACGCCCACGTAGTCGGCCGTCTCCGCGTCCTTGAACGAGTCCGTGTCGTCGGCGAGCTGCTTGGCCTCGGGAGAGTTCTTGCCGAACACCTTGGGGATGTCGGGGCTGGGGTTCTCCAGCTCTACGTTCGCGGTCCCCACGGCGCCGACATCACAGCCGGCCCGGGTGAACGGAACCCAGGGGGCCGGGGTGACCGTGTTCGGCTTGGGCTTGGGGAAGGTCGTGGCCGGCGGTGTCGGCGAGTAGACCATGTTCGGGTTGGTGTCGTGACCCGGGTTGGGCGTGGACGCCGTGTCGTCGATCGGGTCCGTCCAGTACGTGAACGTGCTCGCCGGATCCGTCGTGCCGTCCTTGTTGTACGCATGGAAGCCGTTGGCCACCGGCATGCCCTGGCGGTCGCCGTACAGGCCGGTCAGGGTGGTCAGGATGTCATCGCCGGTGTGCGCGATCAGCGGGGTGTGGTTGTTGCTGAGGAACGTCCCGTTCTGCTCGAAGAAGTGCAGCAGGTTGGGCATCATCTGCAGATCGGAGGGGACGTTCGGGTTGTCGCGGAAGAAGTGGATGTTGTCGAACGTGAACTGGATGACGTGCTTGACCCCGTTGCCGAGCTGGCAGCCGGTCTTGCTGGCTGTGGTTTTGCTGGCTGTGGTGACCCGGTGCTGGGCTGGCCGCTGCCCGGCGGTGGCGCTGCCGGGCGCCGCGACGGCAACCGCGAGCCCGCCCGCCAGGGATATGGCTCCCGCGAGTGCTGTCAATCGCGGTCGCGTCCAACGGCCTTGTTGTCCGCTCATGAACCCCTCCTGCCTGATATGGCACATTGCGTGGGGAATGATCCTGGATGCTGACGCTAAGAGCGCAGCCCAAATTACCGGAGACTGCCCGGTAAATGACCAGGAAAATTTCAGCTCTCTATCGGACGCGCTGCGGTCAGTTGCCGCCGAGCATTGAGCCGGTGTGGGTGGCGTTCGGGTCGAGCAGCACGCAGGAGACCGCCCGGGTGCCCGTCGACCAGGCCTGCTGGCTGGGGGAGTAGTTCATCCCGCGCACGCCGCTGCTCAGCGTCTGCTGGCCGAGCACGCTGGTCAGCAGCTCCGCACACCCGGTCGCCGCTTCGCGGGTCACCGCCTGCTGGCCGGGCCAGGCCGTGCCGGGAAGCGCGAAGGTGCCGACGACCTCGCCGTTGTGTGGCTGGGTGCAGGACGAAAGAAGGCGGACCCGTACCGCCACGTGCCCCGGCTGGGCGTTGTCGAAGCAGTTGCCCGCGCGCAGCGACGCGATGCTCCCGTATTCCTCGTTGCGGATGACGAGCACGGCGAACAGCGCGGTCAGCACGATCCACATCACGCCGAGCAGGATGCCGGTGAGGGCCATCGCACCGCCGCGCTGGCCTGCCCGCCGGATCCGGACGAGCCCAGTGATGCCGAAGACGATCGCCAGGATCGGCGCGAGGAAGCTGGCGAGCAGGCCGAGGATGCCAAGGACCAGGCCGGTGAAGGCGGACGTGTTGCGCGGGCCCGCCGTCCTCCGGAGGCGGGAAGGCTGTGTGCTTTCCGGGGCTCTTGAGGTTTTGGTGGTCCTGGAGAACCTGGAGGTTCTGCTGGGGCGATCGGTGTCTGGATAGCCGGGGTCCCCGGCGTCTGGGTATTGGTCTTCCGGGTACCGGTCTGCTGGGTACCGGTACTGCCCGGTGTCTGGGTACTCCGGGTCCGGGTAGCCGGGCTGCCGGGACGGCGGGTAGCCAGGCTGCTCAGACGGCGGGTAGCCAGACTCCTCATAGCCGTGTTCGTCGTAGCCGGGATCGCGGTACCCGTGATCGCCGTAGCCGGGCCCGGCGGGTTGCGGGTCGCCGGGCTCGTCGTAACCGTGTTCGTCATAGCCGGGCCCGGCGGGTTGCGGGTAGCCGGGCTCGTCGTAACCGGGCTGGTCAGGATTGTGGGGGCGGCTGGCCCGCCGGCGGGACGGCGGGTACTGCGGCTGCTGTGACCAGGGACCCCCAGGCCGCTCGCCCTGGTCATCAGGAGGGAATGTCATGACCTAATTTCCTGTAACTATGGGATAGCGCTGGCGGGGCGCGATCCCTGCTATGAAAACACCGATTGCCATGCTTCGTGGCCTCGAACGCCGATCTGGCAGGCGTTCTTGGGCCTCGTTGGGGGTGGGTAACCTGGGCCGGTGCGGCTGACCATGTTCTGGGATCGGATGAACGTCCAGTTCGGTGAGGCCTATGCGGCCAGCGTGGCCAAAGATTATGTGCTCGCCGGTATCGGCGGGCGCACCGTCAACCAGGCGATGACCGATGGCGAGGACGTGAAGGTCATCTGGCAGGCCGTCTGCGACGCCTTCGACGTGCCGGGGAATCTCCGCTAGCGCCCGCATATCGGTCATCCGCTGGGCCCGTAACGATCTGATGGGCATCAATCGGCGTGTCTCCTTCATGATCGAACAGTTGTTCGCCTAGAGTATGGGCATGGGCTTGACACCGTCTGGCGGCACGCAATCCGGCGAAAACGCCACGCCGGATGCACGCCTGGCGAAACTGTCGGTGGTGCCGCATACGGTCGGTGCCGACAGTCACAGGCAGCCCGGAATACCAGAGACAACAGCGGGCTCGCCGGCGTGGCCGGCACCGGCGGCAGTTGGCGCCGGCGCAGGCCCTTCACCCCGACAGGGAGTCCATATGGCAGGCATCGACAGGACGGGCATCGACAAGTCCGGGGACCGGGAGAAGGCCCTGGAAGCCGCGCTCGTCCAGATCGAGCGGCAGTTCGGTAAGGGATCAGTCATGCGGCTCGGCGACGAGGTCAGGGCACCCGTTGAGGTGATCCCGACCGGGTCGATCGCGCTCGATGTGGCATTGGGCATCGGCGGCCTGCCGCGCGGCCGCGTTGTCGAGATATACGGCCCGGAGTCCAGCGGGAAGACCTCGCTCGCCTTGCACGCGATCGCGAACGCGCAGGCGGGCGGAGGGATCGCGGCGTTCGTCGACGCCGAGCACGCGCTCGACCCCGACTACGCCAAGAAGCTCGGCGTCAACACCGACGCGCTGCTCGTCTCCCAGCCAGACACGGGAGAGCAGGCGCTCGAGATCACCGACATGCTGATCCGCTCCGGCGCGATCGACATCGTCGTCATCGACTCCGTCGCGGCCCTCGTCCCGCGCGCGGAGATCGAGGGCGAGATGGGGGACAGCCACGTCGGCCTGCAAGCCAGGCTGATGTCCCAGGCCCTGAGAAAGCTGACCGGAGCGATCAACCAGACGAAGACCACCGCAGTCTTCATCAACCAGCTCCGCGAAAAGGTCGGTGTGATGTTCGGATGCATGTCCTCGGGCACGCGCGTCACCCTGGCCGACGGCACCCAGGAAAAGATCGGCAAGATCGTCAATCAGCGGATGGACGTCGAGGTCCTCTCCTACGATCCGGAAACCGACCGGATGGTGCCGCGCAAGATCGTTAACTGGTTCAACAACGGCAGGGCGGAGAGGTTCCTGCAGTTCAGCGTCGCGAAGTCGGGCAAGAACGGGCTGGCCCAGTTCGCGGCGACCGAGAACCACCTCATCCGGACGCCGGGTGGGTGGCGCGAGGCTGGGGAGCTGATCTCCGGTGACCGCGTGATGATCACGGAAAAGCAGCTCCTGGGCGAGCAGCAGGTGCAGGTCATCCTCGGCGCGCTCATGGGAGACGGCAGCCTGTCGCCGAACCGGAGGGGCAGGTCCGGCACCAGGTTCCGGCTGGGGCACGGTACCCGGCAGACCGCCTACCTGGACTGGAAGGTGTCGCTGCTGGAGAACATCCCGCACACCAGGACGGTCAACGCCAAGGGAGCCGTCTTCGCCGACTTCACCCCGCTCCCCGAGCTGGCCGAGATACGCGAGGTCGTCTATTTCGGCGATGGCAAGAAGCACCTCACCTGGGAGTACCTCAAGGCACTCACACCGCTGGCGCTGGCGGTCTGGTACATGGACGACAGCAGCTTCACCGTCCGCTCGACAGGCGTGCAGGAACGGACCAAGGGCGGCACAGGGCGGATCGAGATCTGCGTCGAGGCAATGAGCCCCGGCTCGCGGGATCGGCTCGTGCAGTACCTGAGGGACACCTACGAGCTGGAGGCGAAGCTCACGGTCCGTGGCGCGCGGCAGATCAGCGTGCTGCAGTTCACCACCGCGGCGTCGGGGAAGTTCCAGCAGCTCGTCGCGCCCTACATCCACCCATCCATGGACTACAAGCTGCTGCCACGGTTCCGCGGCGGCTTCGGTGTCGAGCCGCAGTTCGTGCCCGCCGCCATGCGCCTGGTTCCCGCGCGGATCCTGGACATCCATGTGAAGCCCCCGGCCCGCTCGATGAACCGTTTCGATATCGAGGTAGAAGGGATGCACAACTACTTCGTCGACGGCGTGATGGTCCACAACAGCCCAGAGACCACCAGCGGTGGCCGGGCGCTGAAGTTCTACGCGTCTGTCCGGCTGGATGTGCGGCGCATCGAGACGCTGAAGGATGGCACCGAGGCGGTAGGCAACCGGATCCGCGTGAAGGTCGTGAAGAACAAGGTTTCACCGCCCTTCCGCCTGGCCGAGATGGACCTGCTCTTCGGGGGCGGGATCAGCCGTGAGGGCAGCCTGATCGATCTCGGCGTGGAGCAGGGGATGGTGCGCAAGTCCGGCGCCTGGTACACCTACGAGGGCGACCAGCTGGGCCAGGGCAAGGAGAACGCGCGGAACTTCCTGCGCGAGAACCCCGACATCGCCAACAGCATCGAGAAGAAGATCAAGGAGAAGCTGGGGATCGGCCCGCGGATCGATGCGGAAGCCGACGCACCCAGCGCTACCGGCACCGCCACTGTGACCGCGCTCGGTGCCAAGACTGGCTCCGCCAGCGGCCGGGCCGGTGCAAAGGCCGCGGCGTCCAGTGCCAAGGCCGACGACAGCGCCGGGCGGCCTGGCGGTGCGGGATAGCGGACAGCGTCGCCACACGTCTGGCGACCACGATGACGGGCCGGGTGACGAGCGGCATAGCAGCCCGGAGGCTGAGGCAATGGAGACGTGCCTCCGGCTGCTGACCGCCGCACCACGCACCCGGGCGCAGCTCGACCAGGCGCTGAGCCGCCGCCAGGTGCCGCAGCAGGCCGCCGACGCCGTCCTCGATCGGCTCGCCCGGGCGGGACTGATCAACGACACCATGTTCGCCAGGGCCTGGGTGGAGTCCAGGCACCACAGCAGAGGACTGGCCCGGCGTGCCCTCACGGCAGAGTTGCGGCAGCGCGGCGTGGGCGACGACGACGTTCAGGACGCGATCGCTGAGCTGACCCCCGAGCAGGAGGAGGCAGCCGCCCGCCGCCTGGTCATGGCGAAGCTCCCCACCACACGGGGCCGCCCACTCGACACCCGCGTCCGCCGCCTCATGGGCCTGCTCGCCCGGAAGGGCTACCCGCCAGGTATGGCCTACCGCGTAGTCCGCGACGCCCTGGAGCAGGAGAAGAACGACACCGGCGACACCGGAATGGACATTGCGGCCATCATCGACTCCCAGGCCGTCCCGGACGAGGAACCGCCGACCGACGAAGAGTCCCTGCGCGAGGTCATCGACGGCCCATGAGTGTTGCGTCACTCCTCACGGAGACGCAGGACTGGCGTGCCTCATCGAGACAGTGAGCCCATCGGGTGAGACTTGTGTAACCGTGGTCATCCGGTGGCCCGGGTGGGGAGTCTTCGCAGGGAGAGCCATCGTCAGCGGGGCTGTGGCCTGGAGGATGCGCCGGCCGGGACGGCGGGGAAGCGGATGTCATGAGGTTGGTGCCGCGTCCCTCCACCTCGATCACGGTGGCTGGCTTAGGCAGCAGCGGAAGGAAACTCGGCCGCTGACAACCCTGGCTAACGTTAGCGATACAGGTGCCGCAGAGGTAACAGATGCGGATGATTTGTCAAGCCCTCTGATGTCAGTACGGTAATACTACGTCTCTGGCCAGCTGTGAATTTGTTAAACTCAGTTTTTTAGAATACGTGAGCGCGCTCTTCAGGATGCACATTATGTCCCGGTTTGCCAGGTTGTCTCCGCTAGCAACGCTGACTTTGGTCTGACTCCAGGGGAACGGAGCAGCTTCGCGCGCGTGGGATCGGACCCTGGTCACGGGGGAACTGCCCCGGGGTAGTGCCACTGGTCGCAGCCTCGAAACGGTCCGCCGACGCGAGGATGGGTCATGATTCCTCGGTGAAGGGACATCGGCGGTCGCGTCTCATTTAGGCCAAGTTGGATGATTTCAAGGCAGATAATAGCGAGCCTCGATTACATTTCCGTCGGGATCCTTAAAGTAAAAAGTTTCGGGTGCGAGACCACGAGCGCCGAATGATTGGTGCAATCGCGCATGTGTATCAACTGATTCCTTTTCAAGCCGTATCGCGAGTTCATCATATTCCGGCTTGGTCAGTGCGAGACAGAGATGGTTGACGGGATGCGCCGCGCTGCCGGGTGCTCTTGTTAGCTTTTCGGTGCCTGCTGCGGACGAATATGACATCAGGTCGATGATTGTCTCTGATGAGACACGGACGCTTAGGAAAGGTGCTTCGCCGGCCTTGTATTCCTCGACGCGCACACCAGGGAAACCCACCGTTTGCTCGTAGAATCGGAGTGAGGCGATCGGATCTTGAACCCATAGAACGATATGGTCAATGATGGCATCCATGATTCACATCCTCGGATTCATGTATCTGGGAATTGCCTGGCTAACTGTCTTAGTTTATCATCCCGCCCAGCTGGCGTAATCGTCGGCGTCTATGAAGACGTAGAAGGTCGTCTCCTGTCCTCAGGATCTCGCGGCGCACACCTTTACTTCCCTGTACATCTCGATTAGAACAGCCGAACGCTCATCCTTTGGCGTGGCGTGCATTACCTTGTCGGCAGACTGGATTCCTGCAATGATGTCCCCACTCCGAGCAAGAGCAACAGCGCGCTGAATCTCTAGCTGTGGTTCCCAACGCTGGACACTGGTCGGCGGCCTTACGGTGGCTAGCTGGGATTCGCAGTCATTCACGTCACCCAGAAGCGCATAGACATAGGCAGCAGATAGTGCCATGCGCCATGGCGGCATGGCATAGATCGTAGTCTCGCTTTGATCCGTTATTGCGTGTATCTGGTGGGCGTTGCGCAGCGAACGAAGAGCTTCTGTGCGTTCTCCGACCCGAGCGTAAGCCTGCGCAGTCGCTAGCTTCGCTTCAACGTCCTGAACATCGGCCGACATAAGAAGAACTTCGCTCGGCGCTGCCCCCTCATATCCTCTACGAAAAGCCTCCCGCCCGCGAACCCACCCGCGCAATTGATCATTCCCGGTTCTGTCCGCTGCAAGCCGTGCGGCGCGATACCAGCGGGCCGCATCATCAATATTACCAAGGTTTGCAGAGACCATTCCATGGAGCATCAGCAAACGCGGTGCGGCTAGTTGGATGTTACTGGAATCCGATGTCGAAATCGCCTGGCGCAATACGAGCAAGTCACCAGTTAGGCGCTGTCTGAAGACTTCCGGGGAGTCAATCATAAAGCGCCGCCCGTATTCAATTGTAATATCTTGCCAATCATCAGCGCCAACCGCAAAAAGGATGCTTTCCCGAAGGCTCTCAGCAATGACTCGGGGCGCGGATACTCCAACAGCAGTAATAGTGCCGAGCAGGCTAAGCGCTGTCCGCCTTTTCAAGTCATCGTCCTGACCAGCGACGAAGAGATCAACAAGGATTCCTCCCAACCCCAAAGCTTTATCATAGGCTCCAACCACTTCATGCGTAATCTTTCGGTTCCCGTTTTCTACGCTCCGAAGATGGCTTTCGGAGAACGTGATCGAGCGGGCGAGCTGCGCTATCGAGAGGCCGGCAGTCTTTCTGGCGACTCTCAGAGCTTGCCCGATGTCCTCGTCCACTGTCACCTCCTGCCAAGACCCTGAATCGCGCTGAATCGGTCATCTCGTTGTTAACGAGTGCTGCGATGGGCACTCTGGAACAGCACGGCAACCAGCACGGCGAAACGCTGGGCCGACCACCTCAGACAAGCGTAGCTGGCCGACTTGCGACCTGGAGAGGTTTGCCTTGGTAACAGGAGAGGGGATATGTCGTGGTCATCCCGCTTTGCGAGTGGCGCGGTGTTCCGTCACACTCCGTGCATGCACTCTGAAATCAGGTATCAACCCGCGAGCCCGGCGATTGGCCGCTAGAGGAGGGAGGGCTGTGATGGTGGAAACAGACATCGACGACACACAGTCTGGTGCGCCTATGCGCGCAATGATTGAGACGTTGACCGGACGGGGATTCAATGTTCGTGACCTGGAATGGGAAAGCCTGGTCTTCGATCTCGACGGTGCCAATTTCAGGCGCTGTGAGCTTCAGGTCGGATTCAGCGGGAATGTAGTGTGGGAATACTTGCCGTCAAAAGATGCCCATATAGGGTCGGCTGATATTAGCCGCATGGTGCTGCGGTTGCTCGGCGCGCACACCATCATCCCTGGGGAACCACATACAAAACCACATCCGCAAGCCACGCCGAAAGGTGCGGTAGCACATGAGATGAAGGCTAGAGGGTTGGGGGTGGAGATAAACGTACTCATAGATAATATAGTCTACACTGTCGACGCTTTGATCGAGGTCACCAACCCAGCCAAGCGCGAACGTGGTGTAGTAAGCGTGACAGACGATGGCGCTATCTACTGGGAATGCGAATTCGAAGAACTAACTGAACACGCTACGGAAATCGCAGACACGATCGCGGACGTGCTTGAGCTATGCCAATAGATGCAAGGGGGGTGACAGAAAGAAGGAACGGCCGGAACGGGCCTGCCAGGACAACGGCCGGCACTGGAATGCACGCGACGCCCAACTATGGCGGACGCGCTTAAGTACACCGATGGTGATTCAGTGGGCCGGTACGGCGACTCCGGGTACTACGGCGACGGCGACTTCGCGGTCCGGGCTCAACTGTTCAACCAACCAGCGCATCAGGCAAATACCGGGCTGACCCGCCGCCTGGACACATCCAGCGGGCGTGCGGGCTGGTTACGCAGTGACCAGTTCGGCGAGGTGGGCCAGCGAGTTGCCCAGATGATCGGGAGCGAACGGGGGGAAGCCGATGCGCTCGCGGATGGGGTCCGGAACGGCCGACCAGTCATAGGAAAGCGTGACCTTGGTCTGGGACGGCCCGGCCGGGGTCAGGTCGTAGCGCCAGACCCAGCCGCCGAACCCCAGGCTGCCATCATCGGTGTCGTAGCCCGGCTTCCAGGAG
The DNA here is from genome assembly GCA_036495485.1 of Streptosporangiaceae bacterium. Classification (GTDB taxonomy): domain Bacteria; phylum Actinomycetota; class Actinomycetes; order Streptosporangiales; family Streptosporangiaceae; genus PALSA-505. The sequence goes on along the minus strand of DASXMU010000054.1, from coordinate 325 downwards.
ATGGCGCGCGGCGGGTCGAACACCTGGACGAGATTGGCCATCTGGTAGTTCCCGTCTGGGTGGCCGGGATGGTACATGGCGATCCGGAAAACCTGCCCTGCCGCGGTCAGCGGCGTGCCGTCGAGGGTTTCGCGGACCCGGCCGGTACCGTCGATCGCGGCGTGCCTGGCGGGGTCGGCGAGGACCGCGAAGATGGCCTCCGCGGGGGCGTTAATGATCGTGGTCGCGCTGACAGTGTCGTCGGCCATGCTGGTTGCCTCCTGATGAGCCTGATACCGGTACTGACTTCCGCTGGGCCCAGAACTCACCGCTGGACCCGTCCTGC
>DASXMU010000053.1:0-3026 GCA_036495485.1 Streptosporangiaceae bacterium | reverse complement strand
CGGCTTCGACTTCCGGGTCGGCGGCAAGGGGTTCGTCTGGTCGTATCCGGAGCGCGAGCCGGGTAAGCGGCGGACGATCCGGGCCGACATCGCCGTGCTGTTCGTCGGCGACGAGGCCGAGAAGCAGGCTCTGCTGCTGGGGGAGCCGGAGCTGTTCTTCACCACGCCCAGCTACGACGGCTGGCCGCTGGTGATGCTGTGGCTGGCGAAGGTGGGCACCGAGCGGCTGGCGGAACTGGTAACCGACGCCTGGCAGATGCGCGCGCCGGCTGAACTTGCCGCCGAGCTGGGGGAGGCCGGCAGGCTGCCAAGCTGATCAGGCCCCTGGCTGCGGCGCGTGCACTCGTTCGCGGCAGCGGCTGCAGATCCGGCGCCAGCCCTTTTCCGTTAAAAAAGAAAATAAGGGCATTGACCGTCAGCGCGGAGTGGGCAGTTATGGGGTGGGGCGGTGGGGGCGCATTGACCGTCAGCGCGGAGCGGGCAGTTATGTGGCGGGGCGGTGGGGGTGTTGAGCGCACAGACCGTCAGCCCAGCGCCGGGCAGTTATGGGGTGGGGCCGGTGGTGGCGGTGGTGGCGCATTGACCGTCAGCCCAGAGCGGGCAGTTATGTGGCGGGGGCGGTGGTGGCGGTGGATTCGCGGATGACCAGGCGGCAGGGTAGCTGCTCGGGGCCGTGCAGTTTCTCGCCGTCGATCTGGGCCAGCAGCTTGCGGGCGGCGAGCTGGCCGAGCTTGGTCAGGCACATGTCCACGGTGGTCAGTGGCGGGCGGCTGGAGGTCGCGAACACGTCCCAGTTGTCGTAGCCGACCAGCGCGATGTCGTCGGGGATGCGGCGGCCGGATTCGCGCAGCGCATCGGACACGCCCCGGGCGATCTGGTCGCTGCCGCAAAAGATCGCGTCCGTGTCCGGGGCGGCGCGCAGCACCGTGTGCGCGGCCTGGCGCCCCCACCCCTCGCTCCACTCGCCGTAGTACACCCGGCCGGCCGCCAGCGGCAGCCCGGCCTCGTCGAGCACGTGCTGCGCCCCGGCGGCCCGCAGCCGCGCGCACATGAACCGCTCCGGCCCGGTCACGTGCGCGATCCTGGTGCGGCCGCTGGTGGCCAGGTGGGCCGCGGCCAGTTCGCCGCCGTGCAGGTCGTCCGGGATCAGGGACACCTCGTCAGGGTTCTCGGACTGGGTCATCACGTAGACGACGGGCACCGGCAGCGCGGCGGCGATGGGCGGCCTGGGGTCGGTGCGGCGGCCGGTCACGATGATGCCGTCGACCTTGCGGGACAACAGCGTCCGGATGTAGTGCTGCTCCCTGATGGCATCCCCCCGGCCGTCGCAGAGCAGCACCGACATCTCGCCCTTGCCGAGGCCATCCTCGGCGCCCAGCATCACCGGGATGGTGAACCGGCCGAAGCTGTCGGTGGTGATCAGGCCGACCGTGCAACTGCGCCCGGACAGCAGGCTGCGGGCCAGCGGGCTCGGGCTGAAACCGAGCTGATCCGCAGCCGCGAGCACCCGGTCGCGGGTCTGCGTCCGGAGCTGCCCCCGGCCGTTCAGTGCCTTGGAGACCGTGCCGATCGACACCCCCGCCAGCGCGGCGACGTCGGCGATGGTCACCGCACGGGTTTCCGTCACAGAAACCCCTTTCATCGGCTGTGCCTGGCGTCAGAGTACCCGATCATCTTGCTGAAGAGCAGGTGTGAACGGGGTTGACCATCCGAGGCTAGCTTTCTAAGCTTCATACGGCAAAGGCTTTCCGTCTTTCCGGGGGCGCTCATCCTGAAGCGAGGCGATGATGAGAAGCAGTGGAACCCAGGTCTTGATCGCGGCTGCGGCGGTGACCGCGCTCGGGCTGACAGCGTGCAGCAGCTCCGGGTCCGGCTCGGGCAGCGGCTCGGCCAGCGTTAAGGACTTCGGTGTCAACGCGACCGGGGTGGTGCACTTCTGGGCCAGGCAGGCCACCGACACCGGCGGCTTGGCGACGACGCTGGTCAAGCAGTTCAACGCGACGCACAAGGGGTTGAAGGTGATCCTGCACCTCACTCCGCCGAACGACGACACCAGCCAGTTCGCCACCGCGATCCGGGCCGGCTCCGTGCCCGATCTGGTCGGGCTGAACGATATCGACGTGCCCACGTTCTCGCACGAGAACGCGCTGATGAACATTACCAAGTACGTGAACGCGCTGCCCTACAAGAGCGCGCTCAGCCCTGGTCATCTCCAGCTCGCCGGCTACAACGGGCAGACCTACGGCGTCCCCGACCTCGCCGACCTGTCGGTGCTGTGGTACAACAAGTCGCTGTTCCAGCGGGCCGGGCTCAATCCCAGCGACCCGCCGGTCAGCTACGCGCAGATCGTCTCCGACGCGCAGAAGATCAGCGCGCTCGGCCACGGCATCTCGGGGTTCTCGTTCGCTGGCAACTGCCAGGGCTGCCTGGGCTTCACCATGCTCCCGTCGCTGTGGGCGGCGGGCCAGCACCTGATCAAAGGGCCGCTGGGCAACCAGACGGATAACGTGTCAGGTAACGCGCCGCTGAAGACGATGCTGGCCGCTTACCACACGATGTGGGCTGATCACCTGGTGCCGCTGGCCGACCAGACCCAGAACGGTCTCACCTGGGGTGCCGACTTCGAAGCGGGGAAGGTGGGCATCCTGCCCGGCGACTACGGGATCGCGGCGGCGTTCAAGACCGCGCAGCAGAAGGCCAGCTTCGCCGACGCGCCGCTCCCGGCCGTGGACGGCGGCAGCTACAGCACATTCGACGGCGGCGACGACTTCGTGATCCCGGCCAGCGCGGCCAATGCGTCCGGTGCCTGGGAGTTCGTGAAGTGGGTGCTGGAGCCGACCCAGCAGCGCGAGTACCCGAAGCTCGGCAACAGCCCCATCAGGACGGACGTGGTGGACTCCACGTTCGCGCAGGCGAATCCCTACGACGTGGTCGCGCTCAAGGCGCTGGCCAAGGGGTCGGTCGAGTACACGCTGGCCTACGACGCGGTGTTCAACGAGCCGGGCTCGCCCTGGTTCAAGATGTTC
>DASXMU010000052.1:0-24262 GCA_036495485.1 Streptosporangiaceae bacterium | reverse complement strand
CTAGGCTTGGAAGTATGCCGGAGTTCATCTATCAGATGCGCGCTGTGCGCAAGGCGCATGGCGACAAGGTCGTCCTCGACAACGTCACGCTTGCCTTCCTGCCCGGCGCCAAGATCGGCGTCGTGGGGCCGAACGGGATGGGCAAGTCGACCCTGCTCAGAATGATGGCGGGACAGGAGCACCCGTCGAACGGCGATGCCAAGCTGATGCCCGGCTTCACCGTCGGCCTGCTGGCACAGGAGCCCGAGCTCGACGAGGACAAGACCGTCCTGGAGAACGTCGAGGAGGGTGTCGCCGAGACCAAGCAGCTCCTCGACGCCTACAACGAGGTCGCGGCCAAGATGGCGACCGACTATTCCGACGAGCTGCTCACCGAGATGGGCAGCCTGCAGGAGCAGCTCGACCACCGGGACGCCTGGGACATCGACAGCCAGCTCGAACAGGCCATGGACGCGCTGCGCTGCCCGCCGCCGGACGCCGATGTCAGCGTGCTGTCGGGTGGCGAGCGCCGCCGGGTGGCGCTGTGCAGGCTGCTGCTCTCCCAGCCGGATCTGCTGCTGCTGGACGAGCCGACCAACCACCTGGACGCGGAGAGCGTTCAATGGCTGGAGCAGCACCTGGAGAAGTACCCGGGCACCGTGGTGGCGGTCACCCACGACAGGTACTTCCTGGACGACGTGGCGCAGTGGATTCTCGAGCTCGACCGTGGCCATGCCTACCCGTACGAAGGTAACTACTCGACCTATCTTGAGACCAAGGCTTCCAGGATCAAGGTGGAGGGCGCCAAGGACGTCAAGCGGCGCAAGCGGCTGGAGGACGAGCTCGGCTGGGTGCGCTCCAGCCCGCGGGCGCGCCAGGCTAAGAGCCGCGCCCGGCTGCAGCGCTACGAGGAGATGGCGGCGGAGGCCGAGAAGAACCGGAAGCTGGACTTCGAGGAGATCCAGATTCCGCCGGGCCCACGGCTCGGCAGCACCGTGGTCGGGGTCGAGCACCTGGACAAGGGCTTCGGTGACCGGGAGCTGTTCGAGGACCTGAGCTTCTCGCTCCCGCGCAACGGCATCGTCGGCGTGATCGGCCCCAACGGCGTCGGTAAGACCACGCTGTTCAACATGATCGTCGGCGAGGAGAAGCCGGACGCGGGCACGATCATCGTCGCGGACACCGTAAAGATTTCCTACGTGGACCAGAACCGTGCGCGCATCGACCCGAACAAGAACGTCTGGGAGGCGATCTCAGACGGCGAGTCCTATATCCGCATCGGCAACACCGAGATCCCGAGCCGGGCGTACGTGGCCGCCTTCGGCTTCAAAGGAGCGGACCAGCAGAAGCCGGCCGGCGTGATGTCCGGTGGCGAGCGCAACCGGATGAACCTGGCGCTCACCCTCAAGCAGGGCGGGAACCTGCTGCTGCTCGACGAGCCGACCAACGACCTGGACGTGGAAACGCTGTCCTCGCTGGAGAACGCGCTGCTGGACTTCCCCGGCTGCGCGGTGATCACCAGCCACGACCGGTGGTTCCTCGACCGCGTCGCCACCCACATCCTGGCCTGGGAGGGCGGCTCCTCCTGGTTCTGGTTCGAGGGGAACTTCGAGTCCTACGAGAAGAACAAGATCAGCCGCCTCGGCGCCGAGGCAGCCCGCCCGCACCGCGTCACCTACCGCAGGCTCACCCGGGACTGACCAGGCCAGTGCCCGAGAGCCCGGTAGAAGGGCTGGGCTTACCGGCTAGAAGGGCCGGGGCTCACCGGCGGCTGGCTGCGGCGAAGCTTGGCCAGGGTTAGCAGCACTCGGTGCAGCAGACCACGGGTGTCGCCTGGCGAAGCTGTTCCGTGAGCATAATGATTTTGGATTTGATCTTGATCTTCAAGCCGGTCAGGCGGGGGCGAGGCCCAGGTCGTTGCGCTGGCCGGCGGGTTCGGTGTTGACCAGGCTGTGTGCGGCCATGACCAGGTAGTCCCAGAACTGCTTGTCGAGCGCCTCGTCGAGGCCGAGGTCGTCGAGGGCGGTGCGCATGTGGCGGAGCCAGGCGTCGCGTTCGGCTTCCCCGATGGTGAACCTGGCGTGCCGCATCCGCAGCCTGGGGTGGCCGCGCCGCTCGCTGTAGGTCCCCGGGCCGCCCCAGTACTGCATGAGGAACAGCCGCAGGTGCTCCTCGGCGGGCCCGAGGTCTTTGCCCGGGTAGACCGGCCGGAGCACGGGGTCGCCCGCCACACCCTGGTAGAACGCGTGCACCAGGCGGCGGAAGGTCTCTTCCCCGCCCACGGCCGCGTAGAAGCTGCTCTGGTCGTCACTCATAGCGGTACCAAGAGTATGGTGACCCGCCGACTGGTGGGGACGCCCTCCTGCCATCACCCGCCATCGTCCAGTTCGCCGTCGCCGCTCTCCGCGCCGGGAGAGCCTTCGTCCGGTGCCTGGCTGGCCGCTGTGGTCAGGACGGCTCCGGCCTGTGCGTCCGTGCCGGTCAAGGTGAACAATGTGGGAGCGGTGGCGATGCCCCTGGCGTCGAGTTCTACCTTGATCCTTTCCCGGAGTTCCCGTTCTACCTCATATTGCCTGGGCGGCGTGGTCATCGCTACCAGCCGCCAGACGGCCTCGCTGCTCGACAGCGACTGAACCCCCCAGACCTTCGGCTCCTCCAGGATGACGCCATCCCAGCGTGGCTCCCGCCACATGGTCGTCGCCACCTGGGTCATGATCTCGCGTATCTCGGACATGTCCTGGTTGTAGGGGACCGGGAAGTCGATGACCGCCCGTGCCCAGCCCTGGGATTGGTTGCCCACCTGCTGGACCGACCCGTTCCGGACGTGCCACACGACCCCGTTCACGTCGCGCAACCTGGTCACCCGCAGGCCGACCGCCTCAACGGTCCCGGTGGTGACGGTGGTGTTGATGACGTCCCCGACGCCATATTGATCCTCGAGCAGGATGGAAATGCCGGCCAGGAAGTCGCCCACCAGGCTTTGCGCGCCGAAGCCGAGCGCTACCCCGAGGACGCCGGCGCTGGCCAGGATCGGCGCCAGGTTGACCCCCAGATCTCCCAGGATGATGATCCCGGCGATGCCGAAGATCACGATCGACGAGGCGTTGCCCAGGATCGTCCGGAGGGCCTGGGAGCGCTGGAGTCTGCGCTCCCCGGTCCGCTCGGGCAGCAGTGCGCGGCCGCCATCTGACCCGCCGCTGCCCGCGCGGTCCGTAATGCGCCTTATGATCCGATGTGTGACGGCCCTGATGGCGAGGGCTAGCACCAGTACGAAGGCGATCCTGAGCGCTACGGTGACCGGGCCGGCCAGATAGACCTTGGTCAGCCGGGTCGCGGTCCCGTTGTTCGTGACGTCCCAGACGAGGCGGCAGGCGGTACCGGGTTCGCGGCCGCATATGCCGGTGAGTGTGTCGGGCGTTCGCAACGCGGCGGAGGCGGCGGCGAGCGCTTGCGGGGTCATGACCAGAACCTTTCGGATGCGTGGAGATGTCGATCCTGAGGCTAGGCGGTCTGACACTAGCCAGTCCGGTGAGTGCGCGGGGACACTTGCGTCAGGACTGGCATGGCTATGAACGCTGCGTGACGGAGTTTTCGCACTGAGCCGGCACGAAGCTGGAAAAAGGTGCAAGATGAGAAGTGAAAAGTGAGAATTGCAAATGTGGATGTGGAGCGTGACGTCTAGCGGTATTGGCGGAAGGCTGCATCAAAGTTACTCTGCGTCAGGGGCTTCATCCGTACGGGGGCGGGCAAGCGTCTGGCTGAGGAAGAAGGGTCTGCATGTCAGGACAGCGCCACGAGCCGCCCACCGGTGCCCCGGCAAACCGGCGGGGTCAGTCGCAGCACGGCCGGGGGGCAGGTGGCAGCCAGCCGGACAGTGAGTCGGTGATCGCGCGCAGGCTGAGAGCGCGCGGGCTTGTCTCCGGGCACTCCCCGGCGCAGACGGCCTCGGTCATCGAGGACGCGTGCGGCCCGGAATTCGGTACCACCTGGATTCGTGCCTACCGGCTGGCCCTTGGGATCACCCTGGCCGATGTCGTCGAGCAGGTCAGGGCCTGGTATGAAGCCCAGGGGCGCGAGCTGCCACGGTTCAGCGAGACATTGCTGTCCGCCTACGAGAGCGGGCAGAAACGCCCCGGCCCCGAGTACCTGCACTACCTGTGCACCGTCTACAGTGCGGACCCGCAGGACCTCGGCTATCAGGGCACATGCTTCTGCGGGAGCAGCCACCGGACCGAGGTCAGGCCCGACCCTGCGGCCAGGCACCAGCACCAGCACCACCACCCGGAGCGGCTGAGCGCGCCGGGTTCGCCAGGTTCGCCGGGCGTGCCGTGCGACGGCGCGCAGCCGTGGCTGGACGGCGTCTTCTACGATCATGACCAGGGGATGCCCGGCGATGAGCCGCCGCTCTGGGTCGTCGATGACGACGACATACTCAGGCGGGCGCTGCTGCGGCTGATCGCCGGGGCTCCGGTGAGCCTGGACAGCGGGTTCTTCGGGGCAGTGGACCGGGTCCGCCGCCGGATGGACGACGCCCTGTTCCGCGGGTCGGTGTCGGCCACCATGCTCGATCAGTGGGAGGAGACCTCGGCCGGGTACGGCAGGCAGTACCAGACGGTTCCGCCGCTCCGGCTGCTGTGTGACGTGCTGCTGGACCTCGGTGACGTGCGCCGGATGTGCGAGCAGCGCCAGCCGATCGAGTTTGCCGAGCGGCTGTGCCGCCTCGCCGCGCAGCTCGCGACCCTCACCGGGATGACGATGATCGACATCGGCGACCAGCGGATGGCCCGGTCCTTCTTCCGCACGGCCCGCATCGCGGCCGATGAGACCGGCGACCGCGCGCTGCGTGCCTGGGTCGCGGTGCGTGAGGCGCTGATCCCGCTCTACTACGGCGATCCGAGGGAGGCTGTGGAGCTGGCCAGGACCGGGGCCGACCTGGCCGGGCGGGGCCAGTGCGTGGCTACGGTCATGGCCCCGGTGGCCGAGGCGCGGGCGCTGAGCCGCCTCGCCGCTCAGGGCAAGCGTGGCGGGCTCAACCGGGCCAGGGCGGCCCTGGACCGCGCGGCCGACGGGCTCGATACGCTGTCCGCCAGCCAGCGCTCCGACACCGCGTTCGGCTACACCGAGCGGCAGTTCCTGTTCCACCGGGGCGATGCCCTCGTCGCGCTTGGCGACCACCAGGGCGCCGAGGAGGCGTTCGGGGAGTCGTTGCGGCTGTACGCGCCCACCGAATTCCTCGACCGGTCCCTGGTCCTGCTCGGGCACGCCAGGTGCAAGCTCGAGGCGGACGAGCCGGAAGAGGCGCTGCGGATTAGCCGTGACATGCTGCACGAGCTGCCGCGCGAGCACCGTACCGAGATCGTCGTGCACGCCGCCCGGACGCTCGGTGAGTCGGTCGCCGCGCGGTTCGGCAGCCTGCCCGCCGTCCGCGAGTACCGCACGGTTCTGCTCAGCGCCTGATTCCCTGGTGGCCGGTGTAGAAGGCGGCGAAGGCCAGGGTGTCGGCGGCCAGGGACACCGAACGGCTGACGGCCCTGGCACCATGGCCCGCCGATGACTCCCGGCGCATCAGGACCGGCGGCGCGTCCCCGTCCACGGGCGGGGTGGAGTTCGCATGCTGCAGCGCCGCGCACATCTTGCGTGCGTGCAGCGGATCGACCCGCGAGTCGCTGTCGAACACGGTGAACAGGACGGCCGGATAGGCAGCTCCGTCCTGGACGTGGTGGTAGGGGGAGTAGCCGAGCAGCCAGCCGAGCTGCCCGGGATCGGTGGCCGAGCCGAACTCGTCGGTCCACAGCTCGCCGAGGCCGAACCGCTCGTACCGGACCATGTCAAGCAGCGGCGCTGAACATATTGCGGCCGCGTACAGGTCAGGGCGTTGCGTGACCGCCGCGCCGACCAGGAGCCCGCCGTTCGAGCCGCCCCAGATGGCGAGCTGCTGCGGCGTGGTGTACCCGGCCGAGATCAGCCACTCGGCTGCCGCGTAGAAGTCGTCGAAGACGCACTGCTTGTGCTCGCGCATCCCGGCCCGGTGCCACTGTTCACCCTCTTCGGCACCGCCACGCAGCGAAGCGATCGCATACACCCCGCCGGCTTCCACCCAGGAGAGGATGTTCGCGGAGTAGCCGGGAGTCATGCTGACCCCGAACCCGCCGTATCCGTACAGGATGGCCGGGCGGGTGGTCCCGGGCGGATGCTCGGTACCGGAGATGACCAGCATCCGGACCGGGGTGCCATCCTTGGACTCATAGGTCACCTGCTCGGCGCGCACCCGCGGGACCTCGACGCTGCCGGGGGAGCGGGCCCACTGCCGCACCTCGCCGGTGCGGCCGTCGTAGTGATAGACGACCACCGGGGTCGTGCTGTCGGTGTAGCTGAACCACGCCTCGTGGCCGCCCTCGGGGCGCTCGCTGATCCCGCCAAGGGAGCCCAGGCCGGGCAGCGGCACTGTCCCGGTCTGGGCACCCGTCGCCAGGTCGTGCACGGTGATCTCGCCGATCGCGTGCCGCCGCCAGCCGGCCAGCAGCAGCGGCGTGCCGAGCTCGGCCCCGTCCAGGATGGCGATGTCGGTCAGCACCGCGTCCGGGCGTTCGGTGATGAGGTCGCGCCAGCCGGCCTCGCCATCCACGGCCGGATCCGCCGGGTCGGCGATGGCGAGCCTGCCTCGCGGCGTCCCGGCGTCGGTGAAGACGTAGAGCTTCCCGTCCCGGCCGGGCAGCAGCGTGGTCCGCGCGTCCACATCCCGCTGCACCACCCGGAACCCGGGCGCGGCCGGGTCCGATGCGGTCAGATCCGCGATCCACAGGTCGTTGCGCGGCGCGGTGCCGAGCGCGGCCCAGATCACCAGCCATCGCCCGTCCCTGCTCACCGATGGCCGGTAGTAGATGGTCTTGTCCATCCCGTCGCCGAAGATCGTGACGTCTTCCGACGAGGGCGTGCCAACCCGGTGCAGGTAGACGCGGCGGTGGTACTGCTGTTCGCCGTCGGGAACGGCCTCCGGGGGCAGCCTGCGCACGTAGTAGAACGCCTTGCCGTGCGGCCCCCGGTCCGCGCCGGTGCCCGGCAGCCAGGCGATGGCGGAATACCGGCAGCGGTCGATCGGCTCGTCCAGCTCCTGGCCGGTGGCCACGTCCATCACCCGCAGGATGGACTCCTCGCTGCCGCCCACGGAGAGCTGATAGGCCAGCAGCTCCCCTTCCTTGTCTGGCTGCCAGGCGTCCAGGGTGGTGATGCCGGCCGGGTCGATCGCCATGGGGTCGATCAGCACGCGCTCCACCGCCGGTGCCCCGGGAGCCGCGCCCGGCTCGGGGGCGGCCGTGAAAAGCACGGCAAGGTCCTGGTCGGGCGTGCGGCGCTGGAAGAACTGGCGCTCGCCCCGCCAGCTGGGTGCGGTGATGGTCCCGGAGCGCATCAGCTCGGTGAGCCGGGCGGCCAGCGCGTCCCGGCCGGGAAACGACGTCACCTGCTGGGCGAACAGCGCGTCCTGAGCCGCCTGCCAGTCCTTGGTCTCGGCAGAGCCGGGGTCTTCGAGCCATCGGTAGGGATCCCGCACCACGTGGCCGAAGAGCTCCTCGGCGATGTCGAGCCTGTGTGCGTCCGGGTACTGGAGGTCGGCCATGTCAGGCACCTTAACCGAGACCGTGAGCGGCCGGGCTCACCGGTCGCGGCGGGGTTCGGCGCGGATGATCTGATCGCGCAGACTGCGGCCGATGAGTTCTCCGGAGCCGGGGAGTCTGCCCTTACAGCAGGCTGATATCCGCAACGTCCCGGAAGCTCGCATCCGTCACTGGAATGTCAGACCCAAGGTGTAAATCTGGTAGCACAATCCCAGTCAAGGGAGGCCCATGATGCGGTCGGCAATTCACGAGGTCAGCATCAGCACCGGCCGGGCCGACGCACTGTTCGCATCGGCGCTGCAGCCGTCTGATGAACCCAGCGCACAGCAGGTCGATAAGGCTATCGCCGCCGCCGTCAGGGCGTTCGGCGCCTGCGGCTGCGCGGCATGGGTAGCACAGGAGTACGGAGAGCGCCCGGAGACCGCGGTCGTGCGGATGCGCTGGGCCCGGTCGGCGGTCGCTGGCGCGCTCGCCGATGCCAGCCCGGAGCCAGGGCGCCGCGCCGTGCCCGGTCAGCGCGCTGGATCCCTCGCCTGCCGCGCCGCATAGCCGCCACCGCGGCCCGCAGTGCGCAGGCGGCGGGCTTGCTGTGGTTCCTGGCAGGTTCTCAGCTGCCGCTGAACCGGGGCTGACGTTTCTCGGCGAAGGCGGCGACGCCCTCGATGAAGTCGGCGGAGGTGGCCATTTCCTGCTGGATCCCGGCTTCGAACTCGAGCTGGGCGTCCATCTGCTGGAACAGCCAGTTGTTGAGCTGGCGCTTGGTTCCGGCGTAGGAGCGGGTCGGGCCAGTGGCCAGCTGCTCCAGCAGCTCGCCGGCGCGGTCACCGAGTTCCGCATCCGGCCAGACCCGGTTGATCAGGCCCCAGTCCAGGGCCTGCCTGGCCTCGATCCGGTTCCCCAGCATGGCCATCTCGATGGCCCGGGCGAAGCCGACCCGGGCCGGGACGAGCAGCGACGAGCCACCGTCCGGCACCAGCCCGATGTTGACGAAGGCGAGCAGGAAGAACGCGGACTCGGCCGCGAGCACCAGGTCGCAGGCCAGCGCGAGCGACAGGCCGATCCCGGCGGCGGCGCCGTTGACCGCGGCGACGACCGGCTTGGGCATCCGGCGGATCCCGGTGATGATCGGGTGGTAGCGCTCGGTCAGCACGCTGTACAGGTCGGGGGAGCCGTCCTCGTTGCGCGGCGGCGAGTCCTTGAGGTCGGCTCCGCTGGAGAACGCGCGCCCGGCCCCGGTGATCAGCACCGCGCGGACGCTGGCGTCCTCGCCGGTGGCCTTCACGACATCGACCAGGTCGAAGCCGAACTGGGTGTTCCACGCGTTCATCCGCTCGGGGCGGTTGAGCTCGACCTTCGCGGCAGCGCCGCGGCGGTACAGGTTGATGGTGCCGTATTCGCGGACCAGCTCGTAGTCGCTCACAAGCCGAACCCTAACCCTCCCGCGGCCCGGTCACCGCCAGCCGGAGGCCGAACCCTAACCCTCCGCGGCCAGGTCACCGCCAGCCGGAGGCCGGGCCCTGATCACAGCCGGGTCCTGATCACAGCCGGTCCTGATCACAGCAGCGACAGCTCGCCGGTGACAGCGTCGATCCGGTCAGCCTCGGCGGGGCCGATCGCACAGCAGGTCGCCGTGCCCGGCGCGAGCTGAGTCCGGCCGGCGTCGAGGATGAGCTGCACCGGCAGGCCCACCGCCGCGGCCCGGTCGGCCACCTCCTGCAGCTGCTCACCGGTCAGCACCCGCACCACCACCTTGGGCTGGCCCTCCTCGGCCCAGGCAGCGAAGTCGTCGCCGCCCAGGCTGGCCAGCGCGGCGGCCACGGCCGCGTGCGCCACCTGCGCCGCCATCTTGCCGCGCCCCATGCCCAGGTCGGTCCGGACGGCCAGCACCAGCTTTTCGGCCATCACACGACGCTGGCGCGCACGTACCCGAACAGCCGGGCATGCTGATCGAGCAGGCCGGTCACATCCTCGTGGCCCAGCTGGCCGAACTCGGCCATCTGGGCCAGCTCGGCGCGCAGGTCCGCCAGCACGCCGACCATGCTGGTCACGATGGCCTGGGCGTCGCGCGTGCTCTCCAGGCCACGATCCGGGCCGTGGATGATCAGTGCCTGAACGAGCCAGTCGGCCAGGTCCTGCGAGCAGCCGAGGCCGATCTCGATCAGGTCGCTCCAGCGGCGGCCCATCGTCCGCAAGCCGGTCCAGCGCGTGTAGCCGATGAAGATCGACTCCCATTGGCGGGTGATGAACGCCTCCCAGCCAATTTCTTCTACTTCTTCCGGATCGTGGTCATACACGAAGCCAACAGTACGGTGGTCCGCGCTCCGCGTCAGATACTGTCGCGGGCCTGCTGTCGCGGCCCCGTTCGCGGCCGGCGACCGGTTCCTGCCCTCGGCCCAAGCCGCAGAACTCCGACACCGCGCGCCGTGTTAGGTATATGTTGGCGGATCCGCTTCGCAGCCGACAGACTATGTCCAGGGCGTACCCTGATCATGCTGGCTTGGGGGCGTAGAGGGCGGAGGTGGAAGGCGGGTGCGGCGAGTACTGCTGCTCAACGTCACATATGAACCGCTCACCACGGTTGGTCTCCGTCGTGCCGTGTGCCTGGTGCTTTGTGACAAGGCTGAGATCGTGCACGACGATCTCGCCGGCGCGACCCTCCACGCGGCCTCAGTCAGCCTCGCCACGCCGTCGGTGATCAGGCTCCGCCGGTACGTCCGGGTGCCGTACCGCAACCGGGTGCCGCTGACCAGGGCCGCGCTCATGCGCCGGGACAACTACCTGTGCGCATACTGCGGCCATCGCGCCGAGACCGTCGACCACGTCATCCCGCGCAGCCGGGGCGGCGGTCACACCTGGGAGAACTGCGTCGCCTCCTGCCGGACGTGCAACCACCGCAAGGCCGACCGCCTGGTCGAGGAACTCGGCTGGACCCTGCTGTGCGTCCCGGCTGTTCCCCGTGGCGTCCACTGGCGGCTGATCGGCGCCAGCCATGACGGCGACCCCCAGTGGGACGCCTACCTGACCGAGCCCAGCGCCGCGTAGGCGGATTCAGGGGCTAATGCTGCTTGGTTGGGCTTCGCCCGGTGCCACCGGGCGCAATAGCCTGGCCAGCAGGTGAAGTGCTACGTTCGCCTCGTAGCTGAGTTCCCGAATCCGATTCGGTTTGCAGTGGGAGGCGCCGCGTGGAACGTGACATCTTTACCGGGGAACATGCGGCGTTCCGGGACCTGGCCAGGTCGTTCATCGCCAAGGAGATCGCCCCCCACCACGAGCAGTGGGAGCGCGACGGCATGGTCTCCAGGGAGGTCTGGCTGGCGGCTGGCCGGGCGGGGCTGCTCGGCATCGAGATCGATGAGAAGTATGGCGGCGGCGGCATCCAGGATTACCGGTACTACGTGATCCTCGGCGAGGAACTCTCCCGGGCCGGGACCTACGGCCCCGGGTTCGCCGTCCACAACGACATCATCGGCCCGTATTTCCAGCGGCTCGCGACGCCCGGGCAGTGCGAGCGGTGGCTGCCGGGGTACTGCTCCGGCGAGATCATCACGGCGATCGCGATGAGCGAGCCGGGCGCGGGCAGCGACCTGCAGGGGATGCGCACCACCGCCGTCCGGGACGGCGATGACTACATCCTGAACGGGCAGAAGACCTTCATCTCCAACGGCCAGCTCTGCGACCTGGTGATCGTCGCCGTGCGGACCGATCTGGAGGCGGGGTACCGGGGGATCAGCCTGCTGGTGGTGGAGCGTGGCATGGCCGGCTTCGAGCGCGGCCGCAACCTGGACAAGCTTGGCATGCACGCCCAGGACACCTCGGAACTGTTCTTCAACGACGTCCGGGTCCCCGCGGCCAACCGGCTCGGTGACGAGGGTGGCGGGTTCATCGCCATGATGCAGAACCTTCCCCGCGAGCGGGTCGCCATCGGCACCTCGGCGCTCGCCGGCGCGGAGAAGATGTTCGAGATGACGCTGGAGTACTGCAAGGAGCGGGAGGCGTTCGGCCGCCCGATCGGCAAGTTCCAGCACAACCGGTTCGTCCTGGCCGAGATGGCGACCGAGATCGCCGTGGCCCGCGCCTTCACCGACCGCTGCGTCACCGAGCACAACGCCGGCAAGCTCAGCACCGAAGAGGCGTCGATGCTCAAGTGGTGGGACACCGAGCTCTGCAACAAGGTCGTGGACCGCTGCCTGCAACTGCACGGCGGCTACGGCTACATGCGGGAGTACGCGGTCGCCCGTGCCTTCGCCGACGGCCGGGCACAGACCATCTTCGGCGGCACCACCGAGATCATGAAGGAGATCATCGGCCGCGGTCTCGGCCTTTAATCTCGTCTGGCTTTACCAGGGGCTGTCAGGCGTGGTGACCGACGGTTTCAATGGATTCGTCCGTCGATTTTCTTTCTTTCCAAAGAAATTTATCCCTGGAAGCCGGCGGGCGGACGCCCGGCCAGCCGGACGCTGTTGCAGCCTGAGCGCTTGGCCCAGTAGAGCGCGGCGTCGGCGGCGGTGAGCAGGTCGGTGAGGTCGGTGATCGTGTCGCCGAGGGCGGCGACGCCGATCGACACGGTGACGTGCGGATCGTGACCGGCTTGCGGGCTGGCCGGGATGGCCAGCTCACTGATCCTGGCCCGCAGCAGGTCGGCGATGCACAGCGCTTCGGGTCCGCCGGTGCGGGCGAGCAGGATGACCAGTTCCTCCCGGCCGAACCTGCCCGCCAGGTCGTATCTGCCCGTCCCGGTGGCCAGTGTCTTGGCTATCTCGCGCAGTATCTGGCTGTGGCCGGCCGGCTGTCCGCCGGTGCGCTGGTCGATGTGGACCAGGGCGACCGCCTGGGGTGCGCCGGAGCGGACGGCCCGGGCCACCCGGACGGCCGCTTCCTGCCGCCAGGCGACCGGGCTCAGCAGGCCGGTCAGAGCGTCGGTCTGCGAGGCGTGCCCGAGCTGAGCCTGCCGCGCCGAATGCTGCAGCAGTACCGCGCACGGCAGCGCGAACAGCAGCAGGATGGGGCTGATGGCTACGCAGAACGCGATGAGCACGCCGACGCACAGCTCGGCGGCGTCGTTGCCGAGCGAAGCGGGGCCGCCCAGCAGGTCGCCGATGCGTGTCGCCGGGTCGTCCAGCCTGATCGCGGTCGCCACCAGCAAGGTGCTGGCCAGCCAGCCGATGATCGCGCAGGCCGCGCCGAGCAGTCCCCAGGCGAGCAGGCCGGTCTGCGAGTCCGGCAGCAGCTCGCTGGGATGCGCCCAGACGGCGTGGAAGATCACCGATGCCGCGCCGTAGCCGAGACCGACGGCGGCCGCGCTGAATACCCGGCGGTGGGGCAGGGTTTGCCGCACCCGCCACTGGGTGAGGAGCGCGGCCACGATCGGCGCGGTCATCACGTAGAACGGGGGGAGCATGATCGCGATGGCCAGCAGCCAGAGCCCATGGGCGTCCTTGCTGGCCCCGGCGGGTTCACGGAGCCGCCGGCTCGCCTCCACGGTGATCGCGCCAAGGCCGGTCAGCAGCGCGTACAGCACCGCATCACGGGCGCGCCAATGGGTGAATGCCGCGGCCACGCCGATGGCTATCAAGGCAGCGGCGTCCACGACGATGACGTAGCTACGCAGGTGGGGGCGCAGACCCCACACTGTATGGGCGCGAACTACCGGCGGCCGGTCCCCCCTGCCGAGTCGCGTGTTCGGTCGCCCCGATGCCAGGCCCATCCGGGTTACCTTTCACGAACGCATTTAGTTATGGTTTGATATCTGATTGTTACAGAACCCTTGTATCTGATGTCAAGAGCTGAGGTAAATGAGTTATTTGCTGATGGAAATTCATGCGACTGGATATCGATTTCATCGGATATCGATTTCTTTTGGTTTGGCGAGTCCCAGTCTGCCTAAGCGTACCGAGAGTAACTGCCGTCCGGGCAGGTGATGTAACCACATCTTGCACGAAGTGCCGTATGCTGTCACATAAGTCCGGGGTCGGCGAGGCGCCGGGTGCACCGGGGCGGCGTGGCCCTGCCCAGGCCCTGAAAGGGCCGACGGTGGACAGTGGATGGAGCGGCACAGTGACGGCAGCGGATAACAGCATGGGAGCGCCGGAGGCTGAGGCGGCGGAGCTGATCGTCCCCGAAGGGGGGTTCTGGCCAGCGCCAGCCATCGTCCAGCCGAACATCTATCCGATGGAGTGGCGGGTCGAGACACAGAAGCTCGCCGACATCTACCAGAAGTCTAAGCGGATGGCCTGGAACCCGGCTGACCTGCCGTGGGACGAGCTGCGGGCCGGGGACTTCACGATAGAACAGCGGCTGGGGATCATGTACTGGTTCTCGGTGCTGGCCAATTTTGACGCGTCCGGGCCGGCCGTGTTCGCGCGGGCGACGATCCATGCGTTCGAGCAGCATGAGGAGGACCCGGTCCGCAAGTGCTTCTTCTCGATCACCCGGGACGAGATGAATCACGAGGAATGCTGTCAGCGTAGTATTGCCGAGCTATGGCCGGGTGGGCCGCTCGACTGGCATCCGCGCACCGACCTGGAAAAGGCCGCGCACAACAATATTAGCTGGCTCTACCATAATGGCGGCCGCTACTGGAACGGTTACAGCAAGGCCGTCGGCAAGTACTCACTCCCGGTCTTGTTTACCAGCTTCATGATGGGCGAGATGGCGGCGTCCACCCTGTTCAGGGGGATGGCGTCGGGCACCAAGCACCCGGTGTTCGCCGGAATGTTCTCCAGGATCGGCCGGGACGAGTCACGGCACCTGCAGATCTGCATGACGATCCTGGAAAACGAGTGGCCCGGCCTCACCGACGACACCAAGAGCCTGATCACCCGCCAGCTCCGGGCCGGGTTCATCTTCCTGTCGATGATCCTGTGGGAGCCGCCGCCCGGCTTCTGGGACATCCCGCCTTACTTCCTGGCCAACCACCGCGTCCTGATGAACCACGCCCGCGAGGCCGGCCTCGGCGTGCTGTCGTATGAGGAGCAGGCGGAGAACTGGCGGGTGGCGATGGCACGGGTGCGGGCGATCGTGCTGCGCTGGGGCATCGAGTTCCCCGCGATCCCCGAGCTCGACATCGAGGGCGTGGACGTGGCGGACGACATCGACCCGGAAGACATCATCCCGGTTTTCTAAAGAGCAGCCGCTGGACAAGAGCAGCCGGATCTGCCGGACTGTGACGCGCGTGTAACGCATCGTGCGCGGCCGCCGATAACAGGTCAGACGCGGTTGACGTGGGTACCCCCGAGCTCATGTCACCCGCGTCTTCAACGTCCCCGGCGGCGACCTGGCGGCGGCCCGACCGCGCCCGGCGGCTTTACGGCCCCCGGCCTGTCTGTTACACGCGGACAGACCAGGCCGGGTAGCGTTCGGTGCATGACAACGTTTCACGCCCCCTTCGGCCGGATGCTGACGGCCATGGTCACCCCGATGACGGCCGACGGGGCGATCGACTACGACGGCGCGGCGCGGCTCGCGACCTACCTCGTCGACGAGATGCGCAATGACGGCCTCGCGGTGAGCGGCACCACCGGCGAATCGCCGACCACCTCGGACGAGGAGAAGGACCGCCTGCTGCGAACGGTGATCGAGGCGGTGGGGGACCGGGCCAGCATCCTGGCAGGCGTCGGCACGAACGACACGGCGCATACGATCAAACTCGCCCAAGATGCCGAACGGGGAGGTGCTAACGGCCTGCTCGTCGTGACCCCGTACTACAATAAGCCGCCCCAGGACGGGCTGTTCGCGCACTTCACCGCCGTGGCTGACGCGACCGGCCTGCCGGTGCTGATGTACGACATCCCGGGCCGCACCGGCGTGCCGATCGCGACCGAAACGCTGGTCCGGCTGGCCGGACACGAGCGGATCGTCGGGGTCAAGGACGCCAAGGGCGACCTGGCCGGTACCTCGGCGGTGCTGTCCCGCACCGACCTGGCCTACTACTCTGGCGACGACATGCTGAACCTGCCGCTGCTGTCCCTCGGCGCCGTCGGCTTCGTCAGCGTCGTCGGCCATGTCGCGGGGAACCGGCTGCACGAGATGATCGACGCGCACGCGGCCGGCGATGTCGCCCAAGCGCGCGCACTTCACTACGAGCTGCTGCCGGTGTACACCGGCATATTCAGGAACCAGGGCGTGATCATGACGAAAGCGGCACTCGGGCTGCTGGGCCTGCCGGGCGGACCGGTGCGTCCGCCGCTGGCCAACGCCAGCGAGGCCGAGGTGGCCCGGCTGCACGATGACCTCGCGGCAGGCGGCGTGAAGCTGCCGGGGCTGGCTGCATGAGCCACCCGCACCCGGAGCTGGCCACCCCCCGCCAGCTGAGCGAGCACGGCCTGCGCATCGTGGGCCTGGGCGGACTCGGCGAGATCGGCCGCAACATGACGGTGTTCGAGTACGGCGGCCGGCTGCTGATCGTCGACTGCGGCGTGCTCTTCCCCGAGCCCGACCAGCCCGGCATCGACCTGATCCTGCCGGACTTCGGGTACCTGGAGGACCGGCTCGACCTGGTCGAGGCGGTCGTGCTCACGCACGCCCACGAGGACCACATCGGCGGCGTGCCTTACCTGCTGCGGGAACGATCCGACATCCCGCTGGTGGGGTCCAGGCTGACCCTCGGGCTGATCCGCAGCAAGCTGACCGAGCATCGGGTAACGCCCGTAACAGTGGAGGTCAGCGAGGGTACCAAGCAAGCGTTCGGACCCTTCGGTTGTGAATTTTTCGCGGTCAACCACTCCATCCCCGACGCTCTGGCGGTGGCCATCCGCACGCCGGCCGGAGTGGTGCTGCACACCGGCGATTTCAAGATGGACCAGCTGCCGCTGGACGGCAGGCTGACCGACCTGGGCGGGTTCGCGCGGCTTGGCCGTGAGGGCGTCGACCTGCTGATGTCGGACTCGACCAACGCCGAAGTGCCGGGGATCGTCACCGCGGAGCGAGAGATCGCGCCGGTGCTCGGCGACGTCTTCGCCACCGCCCGGCAGCGGATCATCGTCGCCTGCTTCTCCAGCCACGTGCACCGCGTGCAGCAGGTGCTCGACGTCGCGGTGGCGCACGGCCGCAAGGTGGCGTTCGTCGGCCGCTCCATGGTGCGGACCATGGGCGTCGCCCGTGACCTGGGGTATCTCCAGGTGCCCGGCGGGCTCGTCGTCGACCTGAAGGAAGCCGAGCAGATGCCGCCCGGCAACGTGGTGCTGGTCTCCACCGGGTCGCAGGGCGAGCCGATGTCCGCGCTGTCCCGGATGGCCGGCCGCGATCACCCGATCCGGGTGGCCGAAGGCGACACGGTGATCCTCGCCTCCTCGCTGATCCCCGGCAACGAGACCGCCGTCTACCGGGTGATCAACGGGCTGACCCGGCTCGGCGCGCGGGTGGTGCACAAGGGCAACGCGCTGGTGCACGTGTCCGGGCACGCGTCGGCCGGCGAGCTGCTCTACGTGCTCAACCTGGTGCGGCCGAGCAACTTCATGCCGGTGCACGGCGAGTGGCGGCACCTGCGCGCGCACGCGCGGCTCGCCTCGCTCACCGGGGTGCCCGACGACAACATCGTGATCGCCGAGGACGGCGTGGTGGTCGACCTGGTGGACGGGCACGCCTCGATCACCGGGTCGGTGCCGTGCGGCTACGTCTACGTGGACGGCCTTTCGGTCGGCGAGGTGACCGAGGCCTCGCTGAAGGACCGCCGGATCCTCGGCGAGGAAGGCTTCGTCTCAGTGGTGATCGTGGTCGACTCGACCAGCGGCAAGCTGGTCGCCGGGCCGGAGATCCACGCCCGCGGCTCGGGCATCGAGGACGCCGCGTTCGGCGACGTGCGGCCGCGGGTCGAAGAGGCGCTGACGTTCGCGGCCTCCGAGGGGATCAGCGACGCGCACCAGCTCACCCAGCTGGTCCGGCGCGTCGTCGGCCGCTGGGTGAACGAGCACTACCGCCGTCGACCCATGATCATCCCAGTTCTCGTCGAGGTGTGACGGAGGCAATTGGATGACGTGGGTTCGCAAGCTCGTGGCGCGGTTCAGGCATCTCATCCACGAGATGGCGAAGTTTGGCGTGGTCGGCGCGGTCGGCTTCATCGTGACCGAGATCGGCTTCAACCTGCTGCACTTCAACGCGGGGGTTGGCCTGTTCACCGCCAACGCCCTGGCCACCGGGGTGGCCGCGGTGGTCACCTTCACCGGCAACAAGTACTGGACCTTCCGGCACCGGGCCGGGTACAGCACCACCCGCGAGACCATCATCTTCTTCGGGCTGAACGCGGTCGGCGCGCTGATCCAGTACGCCTGCGCGTCGATCGCCAAGTACGGCTTCGGCGTCACCGACAAGGTCCTGCTCAACGTCGCGTACCTCATCGGGATCATGATCGCGACGCTGTTCAGGTTCTGGAGCTACCGCACCTGGGTGTGGCACGAGCCGGTCGGCGGCCCGCCCGCCGGCGACAACGAGCGCACCGACCTGGTCCACGACCGGTAGCGCTCCTTGTCAGGCGCGTACTTTCAGGGCGATCCCGCGGGCCTGGGCCAGGGTCAGGTCCGCTCCGATCACGCTGACGTCGGCCAGGTGCATGCCCTGAGCCCACTCGAAGCGGAATTCGCTCATCCCGCCGTTGGCGGCGCTGTCGACCTGCCACGCGAGACCATGATCAATAGATCCGGTCCGCAGCGTGATGGTGCCCGGCGTCCCAGAGCCGGTGTACTCCGGATTCCTGAGGACCTTGACCGGAGCCCAGGAGTTGGCGAACGCCCACACCTCGTCGCAGACCTGGGCCGGGCCGGGGTGACTGGTCGCGAACCAGAGCGGCAGCGGCATCGGCAGCCCGTGGGTGAGCGGGCCGAGCCTCATGATTGCCGACGTGAGCACCCAGCACTGCTGCAGCGAGCCGAGCAGGCCGAGACTGCGGCCGGAGTACGGGCCGGTGCCTTCCTTGAACCCCCACAGGGGAGCGGTCCCGGCGATGATCCGCGTCATACCCGCCAGCGTGGTGATGCCCGCGGACTCCGGGAGCCGCGAGCTCGGTGATCCTCCGGTGATCGAGTTTTGCTGCTTTCCCCCGGGGAGTGCAGTTACCGCCTTTCGCGGGAGAGGCGGAGGGGAACTCGTCACCGCGCTGCCGATCGTCACGCCCGCAATTACGGTCAGCACGGTGGCCGCAGCGGCGGCCAGGACGACGAGCCCTGACCTGCGCGTGCTGTCCGCCGGCCGCGCCTCGCGGAACTCGCTCATCAGGTGCGCGCCGATGACCCGCTGACGACTGGGCGGCAGATCCCGCTCTGCCGGGGGCGGCAGCAGCCGGGCCAGCTCTGCGACCTCAGATCGGTGATCGTTGCTGCTGCTCATCGGAGCTGTCCTCCCTCGGCCGTGCGCTTTTCGGCTGGCCAGGCGCTGAAGCCGGAGTCGAAGCTGCGGCGAGCTTCTGCAGCCTCCTGCGGGCCCGCGACAGCCGGGAGCGGACCGTGCCCACCGGCACGCCCAGCGTCTCGGCGGCCGTGGCGTAGTCCAGCCCGGACCACACGCACAGCGCGAGCACCTCCCGCTCCCGCGGGCGCAGCCCGGCCACGGCGGTGCGCGTCGCCGCCACCATGGCCTCGTCGTCAAGACGGCCGGCCAGCTCCTCCGCGAAGTCCGGGACCGCGGGCGGCGGCGGCAGCCTGCTCATGGCGGCCTGATGCCGGCGGGCCGCCCGCCTGACGTTGCGGGCCACGTTGACCGTGATCCCGAGCAGCCAGGGCTGGAGCGACCCGCCGTCGGCGTGCACCGCCCCCCGCAGCCGCCACGCCTCGAGGAACGTCAGCGAGACGACCTCTTCGGCTGTCGACCAGCTGCCGGTCAGCCGGAACGCATGGTTGTAGACGCTTGCGGCATACCGCTCGAAGAGCGCCTCGAACGCGGCCGTGTCCCCGGCACGCACCCGGTCCCGCTGATCCGGCTCCACATCCCTATCCTGTCCGGACCAGGGCGCGGGTTCCATGCCAGCGCCACCCGGATCAGCGGGCGCCGCCGCGGCGGAAGGCCGACAGGGTCACCGACAGCGTGACGGGTACCGGCTCGGGCAGCTCGGCGGCGCGGGCGGCCAGGTCGCTCGCCCCGGTGTGCCAGGCACTCGGACCCATCAGGGCGGCGGCCAGCACGTCCGCGCGGCTCAGCTTCATGGTCGTCCGGTAGCCGCGGCTCGTCTCGAGGCCGAAGTACGGGCCCAGTTCCCGGCGGATCCGCTCGTCCTTGCGCTCGTCCACCGCCAGCAGGCCGAGCGCCGCGGTCAGCTCGCGCAGGTGGTTCTGGTCCGGGGTGACGACCAGCAGCAGCCCGCCAGGCCGCAGGATCCGGTGCAGCTCGGCCCCGTTGCGCGGGGCGAACACGTTGATCGCCACCGCCGCCGCGGCCGTCGCGACCGGCAGGCCCTGCCACACGTCACAGGCCACCGCGCCGGCCCGCTCGTGCGCGCGCGCCGCCCGGCGCAGCGCGTACCTGGACCGCTCCAGCGCGATGCCGGCCTGCCCGGGCCGCGCGTCCAGCAGCCGGGCCAGGTAGTAGCCGGTCCCCGCGCCGCAATCGACCACGCAGCCGCCACCTCGACCGTCACCCATGTCGCCGTCCGCCGTCCCGCCGCCCGCAACGCCGGCCGCTGCGGCCGCCACCTCGGCCACCTTGACCGCCAGCCCGGCGAAGTGCCCCGCGGCCAGGAAGTCCGACCGCGCCTGCACCATGGCCGCGGTGTCACCGCCGGCGCCCCGCGCCCCGGCCGCACCGCCCGACGCGCCCGGCGGCAAGAGGCTGGCGTAGCCCTGCCGCGCGATGTCAAACGAGTGCCCGGCCGGGCAGTTCAGCGCCGCCCCGGCGCGGACCAGGCCGCCGGCGCAATACGGGCACCGAAGGTACCGGACGATGTCATCAAGCACCGGTGCTGCCGGGCCCCCCGTCCTCGCGCAGCCGGAACCGCTGCAGCTTCCCGGTCGTCGTCCGCGGCAGCGCGGACAGGAACCTGACCTGCCGGGGGTACTTGTACGGCGCGATCTGCTGCTTGACGAAGTCCTGCAGCTCGGCGGCGGTGGATTCGCTGGCCGCGACCCCGCCGCGCAGCACCACGTACGCCGTGACGACCTGCCCGCGCGTCTCGTCGGGGACGCCGACCACCCCGCACTCGGCCACGTCGGGATGCAGCAGCAGCGCCTCCTCAATCTCCGGGCCGGCGATGTTGTAGCCGGCCGAGACGATGATGTCGTCGGACCGGGCCTGGTACCAGTAGTAGCCCTGGGGATCGCGCAGGTACGTGTCGCCGGTGAGGTTCCAGCCGTCCTGGACGTAGCTGCGCTGCCGGTCATCGGCCAGGTACCGGCAGCCGGTCGGCCCCTTCACCGCGAGCCTGCCGATCGTTCCGTCCGGGACAGGGACGCCCTTGTCGTCGAGCACCGCGGCCGTGTACCCGGGCACCGCCTTGCCGGTCGAGCCCGGCACGATGTCGTCGCCGGAGGCGGAGATGAAGATGTGCAGCATCTCGGTGCTGCCGATCCCGTCGATGATCCGGACGCCGGTCGCGGCGTAGAACGCCTGCCAGGTACTGGCCGGCAGGTGCTCGCCCGCCGAGACGGCATGCCGCAGCCCGCGCAGCTGGGCGGCCTGCCCGGACGCGAGCATCGACCGGTAGCCGGTCGGCGCGGTGAAGCAGACGGTGACGTTCCGCGCGGCGATCTGCGCGGCCAGGTCATCGGGGGCGGGCTTCTCTACCAGCAGCGTGGACGCGCCCGCGCGCAGCGGGAACACCACCGCGCCGCCGAGCCCGTAGGTGAAGGCGAGCGGCGGCGTGCCGGTGAACACGTCGTCGGCGGCCGGCCGCAGCACCCGGGCCGAGAACGTGTCGGCGATGGCCAGCACATCGCGGTGGAAGTGCATGGTCGCCTTCGGCCTGCCGGTCGTGCCCGAGGTGAAGGCGATCAGCGCCACGTCGTCGGCGGCCGTCGCGACAGCCGTATGGTCGCCGGGCTTGCTGCCCGCGAGCTGGATGAGGTCGTCGGGCTGGCTCGTGCCGTACTTCACGACCGTCATGCCGGGGACCTCGGCGCTGGTCAGATCCCAGGTGAACCGGTGGTCGCACAGGGCCAGCACCGGCCGGGCGATCTCGCCGATCGTCGCGATCTCGCCGGCCCGCAGCAGTGGCATCGTGGTCACCGCGACCGCGCCCGCCTTGATCACGCCGGCCCAGCAGGCCACCAGCCACGGGGCGTTCGGCCCGCGCAGCAGCACCCGGTTGCCCGGCACGATGCCGAAGTCCTCGGTCAGCACCCTGGCCACCCGGTTGGCCGCGATCAGCAGGTCGCCGTAGCTCCAGTCACCCGAAGACGACAGCAGGCACGGCCGCCCCGCGCCGTACCGCTGGACCGTGGCGTCGATCAGCTCGGCGGCGCAGTTGAGCCGGTCGGGGTAGCGCAGCTCCGGCAGCGGGAAGGAGAACGCGGGCCACTGGCCGTCGGGCGGGAGGTTGTCCCGGCAGAACGTGTCGGCATGCGCGGACGGTGAGAGTTGCATCACTGACCCTCCTGAGCCGCCGACCAGGCCGGGTTTGCCCGGTGGCAGGCGGAACGTGCCCACAGTATTCCGCAGCGCCGTCGGCGCCGCCTGCGGACTTGCGCTCCCGTAACGCCGGCCTCACGCTGCGTATCCGAGTCGCCTAACTCATTTGTGCTCTGGCCGCGCGGCTGACTAGGCTCGCGGCCCGTGCTGATCAGGGCCGCTACTCCCGATGACTGGCCGGCCATCTGGGCCTTCATGCAACCCATCGCCGCAGCCGGCGAGACGTTCTCCTGGGACCCCGGCATCTCGGAGGAGGACGCCCGCGGGTACTGGCTGCGCGGGCGGCCGGCCCGCTGTGTGGTCGCCGTCGACCAGGGCACTGTGCTGGGCACCGCGGAGAGCGGGCCCAACCACGGCGGACCTGGAGCGCATATCGCCAGCGCCGGCTTCATGGTGGATCCCGGCTGCGCGGGACGCGGCGTCGGCCGCGCGCTGGCCGGGCACGTGCTGGAGCAGGCGCGCGCGGACGGATACCGGGCCATGGTGTTCAACGCCGTGGTGGAGACCAACACCCGGGCGGTGCGGCTGTGGCAGTCCGTGGGCTTCGAGATCCTGGCCACCGTGCCGGAGGGCTTCAGGCACCCGGTGCACGGGTACGTCGGGCTGCACGTCATGTACCGCCGCCTCTGACGCTCCGCGTCACCCGGTCGGCCACCAGCAGCCGGTGGCCGCAGTCAAGCTCGGCGAGGTCGGCCAGGTTGCCGTGCCTGGCCTGCCACGCGCCGGACGCGAGGTCGGCCGCCAATCGTTCCAGGCCCGGCCGCCGCTCCGCGTCGGTGAGCAGGGCGAACGCCGACATCCCGGCGCGCACGGCGGGATCCAGGTACGCGTGGGGCCTGGCCCAGAACGCCTCGCCGAATCCGTCGAGGCAGTCGCGGGGGAGCGGCACCGTCTCGATCCGCACCCGCCAGCCCAGCTCGCCGAACTGCCCGGCGATAGCCTCGGCCTGGATCTGGGGCCGCCGCTGCCGCGCCATGGCCGGGAAGTACTCCCTGGTCAGCCACAGGTCGTTGGTCAGGGTCGTCGAGCACAGCAGGACCACCCGGCTCGCCACCCGGCGAAGCTCGGCAAGTCCGCGTGCGGGGTCGGTCCAGTGGTGCACGGTCAGCAAGGCCATGGCGGCGTCAAAGCTTTGTTTTCCGAACGGGAGGGCCTCGGCCACCGCCTTGACCGCCGGCGCCGCGGTCGCCGGTCGCTGCCTGAGCATCGTGTCGGCCGGCTCGATCGCCGCCACCCGCAGCCAGGCCGGCTCGTACGAGCCGGTGCCCGCGCCGACGTTGAGCACGCTGGCGGCATCGCCCAGAGCGGCCCAGATCCGCTCCGCGATCCGCGGATCCTGCCGCCGCGTCTGCCGGTAGGACCGGCCCAGCCGCTCGTACCGGCCGGGGCTCCTGCCCGCCTGATGTGTCGTTGGCGTCATCCTCACATGATGCGTCACCGCCACCTCGACGCCGGGACCCTATCCCGGCGCCGGGATAGGGTCCCGGTATGACTGTTGCCCGCTTCAAGGACTTGTGCATCGATGCCGCCGACCCGGCCGCGATCGGGCCGTTCTGGGCCCAGGTGCTCGGCCTGTCCTGGCAGATGCAGGACGGCGGCGACGGGTTCCTCACCGGCCGGACGCCGCAGCACACGATCTGGGTCAACAAGGTGCCCGAGCCGAAGACGGTCAAGCACCGCGTTCACCTCGACATCTACGCCGGGCGGCTCGCCGACCTCCAGGACCTCGGGTCGCGCATCGTCAGGCCGGAGGGCGACGGCCGCGGCTGGACCGTCATGGCCGACCCCGAGGGCAGCGAGTACTGCGCCTTCCTGCACAACGAACTGCCGGGCGACCTGCTGCACAGCCTCGTCGTGGATAGCGTGGACGCCGAAGCGCAGGCGCGCTGGTGGGCGGAGGTGTACGGAGGCAGGCTCGTGAACCACTCCAGCGGCTATTCCACCGTGCAGGACGTGCCCGGCATGCCGATCCTGACCATGGATTTCGTCCCGGTGCCCGAGCCCAAGACGGTGAAGAACCGGGTGCACTGGGATGTCACGGTGACCGACCCGCAGCAGCTGATCGACGCCGGCGCCACCGTGCTCAGGAAGCCGGACGCCGACGTCGGGTGGCACGTCATGGCCGA
>DASXMU010000051.1:0-9587 GCA_036495485.1 Streptosporangiaceae bacterium | reverse complement strand
CGGTTAGCTGTAGGAGGTGGCGACTTCGACGTGTTCGAGGATGCCCAGTGCGTCGGGGACCAGGACGGCGATGGAGTAGTAGGCGCTGACCAGGTAGGAGATGACGGCTTTGTCGTTGATCCCCATGAACCGCACGTTCAGGCCCGGTTCCACCTCATCGGGGATGCCAATCTGGTGCAGCCCGACCACGCCCTGGTCTTCTTCCCCGGTGCGCACGGCGATGATCGAGGTGGTGTGCCCGTCGCTGACCGGGATCTTGTTACAGGGCAGGATCGGCACCCCCCGCCAGGCGGGCACGCTGGAGCCGAGCAGTTCGGTGGCGTGCGGGTACAGGCCGCGTTTGCTGCACTGGCGGCCGAACGCGGCGATGGCTTTGGGGTGGGCGAACATCATCTTGGTGGAACGCCGCCGGGACAGCAGCTCATCGAGATCATCGGGGGTGGGCGGGCCCGAATGGGTCTGGATTCGCTGGGCGTAGTCGGCGTTGTGCAGCAGGCCGAAGTCGCGGTTGTTGATCATTTCGTGTTCCTGGCGTTCGCGCAGTGCCTGGGTGGTCAGCCGCAGTTGCTGGGTGAGCTGGTCCATCGGGTCGTTGAACAGGTCAGCCACCCTCGTGTGCACCCGCAGCACGGTCTGGGCCACCGCCAGCTCATACTCGCGCGGGCTGAGCTCATAGTCGGCGAAAGTGCCCAGCAGCAGCGGCTCCCCGCTGTGACCGGAGGTGATGGCGATGTTCGCCTCCCCCTTGCGGTTCTGCGGCGCCGCCTTCGCCTGGTGATGGCCCTGGATCTGCTCCTGCAGGGCCGCTGAGCGGTCCACGATGGCCTGGAAGTCGGCCTTCGAGAGGGTGAGCAGGACGACGCCGGTGGCCGCGATCACGGTGTGATCCCAGCTGGCATCCTGGGTCAGCCCCTCCAGGCCCAGGTAGCCGCCATCGGCGACCAGGCCCAGGGCGGTGTCCTGGCCGTAGTGGCCTTCCCCGGCCCGGTGCACCTTGCCGTGGGCGATCACGATGAACTCCGCGATGGGCTGGCCGCGTTCGGCGATGGTGGCCCCGGCGCCGGCTTCGCGCTGGGTGAACGCCCCGGCGATCGCGGCCAGGGTTTCCTCATCGTCGAGCCCGGCGAACAGGGGGACCTCGCGCAGGCTGGGCGGCACCACCGCCGCCTGGCCGGCGGTGACCGAGATGGCGATCTTGCCGCCGCCGGTGGCGTAGGCCAGCCGCCGGTTGACCCGGTAGGTGCCCGCGTTGACCTGCACCCAGGGCAGCAGCCGCAGCAGCCACCGCGAGGTGATCCCCTGCATCTGCGGCACGGTCTTGGTCGTGGTCGCCAGATTCCGCGCCGCCGCGGTGCTCAGGCTCAACTGCGGATCGTCCTGCACACCCTCGACCCCAACCTCAACAGACATTTAAAAACTCTCCCCTCCACCGTTGCGGACAGTAACGATGCTTTCGCAGATTGGAGTGGCCTCATATGTCCAATCCGGACAGAGAAATGTGCCCTTCAACCGGCATTAATCTTGTGATAAGAGCCCGTCGGTATTACCAAACCCCTAAATTGCTGGTGAATTTTTGAAATACCGGACAGAACCCAACAACCACCCTGTTCAGGCATGTTGCGACACGGACAGCCTCCGAACGAGGTATTCACGGAGTTAGCGGCCCCTGCACCAATCCTACCTCAGCAGCCCCATCGGTACCACCAACCGGTAACTGCTCGTGCTCATAACCGCCGACGAGATCACCGCCAGTAAAACCAGTCAGATTTCAATTCAAATCCGAATTTCCATAGGACTTTCCGATTTACCAACCCCGGTCAATGAACAACGCCAGCCAGGTAACTTATCCATCCCGGCAACTCCACCCCAAAGCACGAAAACCAACATCGACCGGAATTGCACCACGGAATTGCGTTCCGCTTTCAGCTGTCCGCTTTCTGCCCGCTCACATACGCCCCTTGGCGTCCACCGCACCCTCGGGGGTGGCGGCCGGCGCTCCGTTCGGCCACCACCCCCGAGGCTCACCGCCACCCGAGGCTCACCCACCCGCCGCCGTTGCCCGGTCTGTTCGCGCGGAAGATACTGAAAGGATGCGGACGAAACCTCTCGTCGGGCAGAAGGCCTGGTTCGGTCCCCGCCGGCTCGGGTGGGGGCTCGGCCCGGTCTCACCCGAGGGCTGGGCGGTATTGATGGGCGGGGCTGCCGTCGCGATCGTCACGGCCAGCGTGGAACGGCGGGCCCGCTGGATCGCCTTGATCGTGGTGGCCGTGATGCTCCTCATCGTGTCCCTCAAGGGCACCTCACCCGGCGGCCCCAGGGAATGGGAAGAATTCAACGCGGCCAGGGGAAACAACGGCAACTCCTGAAGAATCACCCGTCGTCAACCATCGCACCAGCCCCAGGAAACCGCCGCTGCGCTGGGCATCTGCCAATATCCGAGATCTACGCACGGGGTTAGTCACACCCGTCACGTATACCACGTTCTTCCAGAACACCAGGCGGACGTTGAATTCGCGTGACAGCATAGAAACTATGAGTGACACCAGGGATCTTCCGGCTGGTGCCGGGGGGCTCGCATGAAAGCCCGGGGGACGGTCATGGCCACAGCCAACGGCGACCAGGCAACGCGAGGACGCAGCGGCGTAAGCACGGCCGTGACCACATATCTGATGAACCCGGCCGAGGATGTCATCGTCTTCGGCGACGAACTGGCCGACGAGATGTGGGTACTTGCCGACGATTGCTGCTCCCGCCCGCCTTACGGGGGCACTGAGGACGAAAGGCTGCACTCGCAGCGCTTCCGCCGGGTGACCAGGCTCAGGCGCGAGGGCGACCTGGTGACGTTCATCGGCGAGTGGCTCGACGGCTACCAGGCCATGCATCAGGCCAGCACCAGCAGCGGCTGGATCGTGAAGAAGGACTCGCTGCAGGCCAGCCGGGGGTTAACGGCGACCCCACACCGCCCGCCACAGCACTCCAGGCAGCGGCACTAAGCCGGCAGCCAGCCATCGCGCCCGGCCGGATTCCACCGTTAAGTGGCCGGCCCAAGCGCCAGGTTGCCAGGTGATCACGGCAGTATGGTCGGGTGACGTCATTTCATGATCTCCAGGATTATATTGCGATTCCCCGGGCTGAGGAGCTGCGCCTGTCGCCGGACGGGCGCCGGCTCGTCGCGGTGGTGAAGTCCCTCCAGCCGGATCGCAAGAAGCAGACGACCTCGCTATGGGAAATCGACCCCAACGGCGAGATGGAGCCACGCCGCCTCACCCGGTCGGCACAAGGCGAGTCCGGCCCAGCTTTCCTTCCGGACGGGACGCTGCTGTTCGTCTCGGACCGGCCCGACCCACAGGATGGGGCCAGCGCAGCAGGCAGAGACGGTGAACCGGCCAGTGTCCTGTGGGCGCTGCCCGTTTCGGGCGGCGAGGCCAGCCGCGTCGCCGAGCGCCCTGGCGGGGTCTGCGATCCGGTGGTTGCCAGCCAAGCCGGAACGATTGTCGTCACCGCCGACACGCTGCCGGGCGATGCCAACGGCGACGCGGAGCGGCGCAAGCGGCGCGATGACGCAGGGGTCACCGCGATCTTGCACGACAGCTACCCGGTGCGGCTCTGGGACCATCAGCTTGGCCCCGACCAGCCCCGGCTCTTCGTCATCCGGCCGGCTGGGACGGAGGGAGCCGCCGATGGGGTGCGCGACATCACCCCGGACGCCGGGCAGGCGCTGGTGGACCAGTCGGCTGCGGTGACCCCGGATGGCACGACCGTGATCACCGGGTGGCGGGTAATGATCGGCCCGGGTGACGTGGGCACGCAGCTCGTCGCGATCGATGCCGCGACAGGCCAGCGCCGGATCCTGCTCGAACGCGATGGCATCGACTTCACCCGGCCGTGCATCTCGCCGGACGGTCACGCGGTCCTGTGCGTCGGCGAGCAGCACGCCACCGTCGGCCAGCCGCCGGCCCAGAGCCTCTGGCTCGTCCCGCTCGACGGGAGCGAGCCGCGTGACCTGCTGGCCGGGCTGGACCTGTGGCCGGGTGACCCGGCCTGGTCGCCTGACTCGGCGAAGGTCTACTTCACCGCAGATTTGCGCGGTCGCTGCCCGCTCTTCTCCGTCGAAGCCGCCACCGGCGCGACCGAGCAGTTCACCCACGACGACGCGGCCTACGCCGGCCCGGCCGTCTCCCCGGACGGGCGCACTGTCTACGCCTTGCGGTCGGGGATCGGCGCGCCACCCAGCCCCGTGCGCATCGACGCCTCCACCGGGCTCGTCACCCCGCTCAAGGCGCCAGGATCACCGCTGCCGGTGCCGGGCACGGTTGCCGAGGTTACCGCTACCGCGGAAGACGGCGCTGAACTCCGGGCCTGGCTGGTGCTGCCCGGCGACGTCACAGCACCCGCCCCGCTGCTGCTGTGGGTACACGGCGGCCCGTTCAACAGCTGGAACGACTGGAGCTGGCGGTGGAATCCGTGGATCATGGCCGCGCACGGCTACGCCGTCCTGCTGCCGGATCCGGCCCTGTCGACCGGCTACGGCCAGCAGCACCTGCGCCGGGGCCACGGCAAGTGGGGTGATGTCACCCTCGCCGACCTGATGGCCATCACCGACGCCGCGACCGCCCGTGACGACATCGACCCGGACCGCACTGCGATCATGGGCGGTTCGTTCGGCGGCTACATGGCCAACTGGATCGCCGGGCACACCGACCGGTTCCGCGCCATCGTCACGCACGCCAGCCTGTGGCGGCTGGACAGCATGCTCACGTCCGACGAGAGCTACTACTTCGTCCGCGAGTTCGGGGACCCCGAGAAGCACGCCGGGCGGTGGGAGGCCAACGACCCCTCCAGGCACGCTGCCAAGATTCACACGCCGATGCTGGTGATCCACGGCGACAAGGACTACCGGGTGCCGATCGGGCACGGGCTGTGGCTGTGGTGGGACCTGATGCGCCACCAGGTGGACGCCAAGTTCCTCTACTACCCGGACGAGAACCACTGGGTCCTCAGCCCGGGCAACGCCGTCGTCTGGTACGAGACCGTGCTGGCCTTCCTGGCCGAACACGTGCTCGGCCAGCGGTGGCAGCAGCCGCGGTCGCTGTGACTGGCCGGCCGCCCCGCCGGGTGGAAGCGTGAGCGGCCGGCCGCTCAGCCCTGCTTCGCCTTCTTCGGCTTGTAACGGAGCCGCTGCCTGGCCATCTCGCTCTTGCCACTGCGCTCGTTCGCCAGCGCCACCGAGCGGGCCAGGTCGAGATCGGCATGCGTCAGCAGGGCGTTGGACAGCAGGAACTCGGCAAGCTCGCGCGGGTGACCCCGTTCCTCCCAGATGAAGCCCTGGAGCAGCTTCTTGTAGTCGGAAATCGCACCCTCACCGCTCAGGTCCAGGGCGATGACCACGTCCATCATCGGCACCGGCTGCGGCGCGGCCAAGCCGAGGATGAACTCCTGGTAGTAGTAGGCCATCGCCATCCGCGCCGTGGCGTTGCGCTCGAAGTAACCCCGAACGTGGGCGACGGCCTCTCGCCGGGTCCGGCTGGCCCGCCGGCCAGGCGGCGTGCCGTCCGCCCAGACCCGGGCGTCCTGGGTGGGCGGCTGCTCGTCAGCCGGTGCGGCAGACCCGTCGGCCTCGCGCCGGGCGGAGACCTCAACCCGCAGCGGCAGCACCCAGGTGCCGACGCTGACCAGCCAGGCTCCACCGGACAGGACCACGGGCAGCGTCTCGTAGCGCTCGGCGGGAGCCACCGGCAGGACGCGCTGAGCGGTCCGCCGCACGGCCAGGTGGTCCTTGGCGGCCTCGCTGCTGTGCGGCGCCAGGTACACCTGGTAGGTGGTGTCCCGGCTGAACAGCTCCCACCGGCGGTGGACATAGCGCAGGCCAGCGCAGCGCGGCGACCGGTGCAGGGTGAGATCCTGGTTGTTGCTGAGCAGGGCCCGGTCCAGCCAGGTGATCTCCTCGGGCGGGCAGCTCACCCACGTGCCGCTCGTGGATGACCAGATGAAGAGCTGCGCCATCCCCTCTCCCGTGCCGCCCCGGCGCTGACGGGGCGTCGGGGGATCCGTCCGGCTCTGTACCGCCTCCACAACCATAGCGACCGAAATCGCGGCCTCCTCAGCGTCAGCCGATCTCGACCCGGGATACCAGCGCGTCTGGCCGCATGCCCCACCGGATCGAATCGCCGTTGTGCAGCGGGTGCCCGCCACCGGCCAGCGGGGTGCCGTTCAGGGTCAGCCCGTTCCTGCCCAGGTTGGCGACCCACCACTGGCCATCGGCATAGGTGAACCTGGCATGCTCCCTGGACACGGTCGCCACCTGGGGAAGGGCAAGATCCACCTCGCCCCGCCCGGCACGGGCGCCCGACCGCCGGGTCTGCGCCACAGTATCGCCGGTGACCAGCGCCAGCACGGGAATCACCGGAGCGGCCGGCTCGGCGACCGTCATCGGCCCGGCTACGGCGGACGGTCTCGGCTCGTTCCGGGTGCCCATCGCATCGGCGTAGGGAACGCTGCACCCCGTCGCCGGCCAGTCCTGCGCCGGCCGCTCCTGCGATGACCAGTCCTGTGGCTGCGAGTTCCGCCCCTGCCAGTCCCGCGCCCGCTCGTCCGGTGACACGCCTGCCGGTGGCGGCCCAGCAGGCCGCAGCCGGTCCCGGCCGTCATCCCACAGTCCGGCCATCTGCTGAATCCGGGGGTGGTCACGGCCAACGCCCAGGGACCGCAGTGACAGCACGCACGCAACACCGAGCGCCGCGAGGAGCAGCAGCAGCGCGGTCGCGCCGACCACGGATCCGGTCACGGCGAACAGCAGCACCCAGACCCCAACGACACCGGCCACGATCATCCAGCGCCGCAGGCTCCGTGATGGCACCGGGGCCTGGGCTGGCCGCCTGCCCGGCTCCCACTGCTCGGCCGGCGCCCAGCGCCGGGCCGCTTCCCATGGTTCAGTCATTCGCTCCGCCTCGACGTTCTCGGGCCGTTGGGATGAGACCGGCCAGCCGTCGGCCGGCCACCGGTCTGTGCTTCGACAATGCGGATCCTGACGGCGCAGGTCAACCGATCGGGCCCAGCTCCCAGACATCTGGAAGTTGAACCAGCCGCCGAAAAGCCTGAACCAGTGCCAGCACGGAAGCCTGTCCACCGGCCCGATGTGGAGCCGGCGGTACGCCGCGCGGCCGGGTGCGGCAGTATCAGGAGTCCCGGCCGGAACGGGCTCCCGCACCCGGCCGTGGGCGGCGACCACGACCTTGGGGGAAGAACCTCACATGAGCGACACCGCACCGCAAGCGGCCGACGCGATGGTGATCTTCGGCATCACCGGCGACCTGGCCCGCAAGATGACCTTCCGCTCGCTGTACCGCCTGGAAGCGCATGGCCTGCTCGACTGCCCGGTCATCGGCGTGGCCAAGGACGACTGGTCCGATGACCAGCTGCGCGAAGCGGCGCGGAAGGCGCTCGACACGTGCGGCGAAACCGTGCAGCCAAAGATCTTCGACCGGTTTGCCAGGCGGCTGAGCTACCAGGCGGGCGACTTCACCGACCTGAGCCTGTACCACCGGCTGGCCGGCCGGCTGAAAGACAAGCCACGGCCGCTGTTCTACCTGGAGATCCCGCCCAGCCTGTTCGCCCCGGTGGTCAAGGCCCTGGGCCATGTGGAGCTGAACAAGGATGCGACGGTCCTGGTCGAGAAGCCGTTCGGCCACGACTACGCCTCGGCCCAGGAACTGAACAACGCGCTGCACGAGGTGCTGGCCGAGCACCAGATCCTGCGCATCGACCACTTCCTCGGCAAGCAGCCGGTGCTGGACATCCACTTCCTGCGCTTCGCCAATGCGCTGCTCGAACCGGTCTGGAACCGCGATCACGTCGCCGCCGTCCAGGTCACCATGGCCGAGAACTTCGGGGTGGAGGACCGGGGCGCCTTCTACGACCGGGTGGGGGCACTGCGCGACG
Organism: Streptosporangiaceae bacterium; assembly: GCA_036495485.1. Classification (GTDB taxonomy): domain Bacteria; phylum Actinomycetota; class Actinomycetes; order Streptosporangiales; family Streptosporangiaceae; genus PALSA-505. The sequence goes on along the minus strand of DASXMU010000051.1, from coordinate 1,649 downwards.
TAGTGCAGAACCACCTCATGCAGGTCCTCGCCCTGATCGCCATGGAGGCCCCGGTCGGGCCGGAACCGGGCGCGATATGGGACAAGAAGGTCGACGTCTTCCGGGCCATGCCCGACGTCGACGCCGACCGCAGCGTCCTCGGCCAGTACGAGGGGTACGCCAGGATTCCGGGCGTCAACGAGGGCTCCACCACCGAGACCTACGTGGCGCTGCGGCTGGCCATCGAGAACTGGCGCTGGTCCGGCGTGCCGTTCTACATCCGGGCCGGCAAGGCCCTGGCCGCCAAGGCCACCGAGGTCAGGGTGGTCTTCAAGCGCACACCCCGGCTGTCGTTCCTGCAGGAGCCGAACCACCCGCACCCGAACGAGCTGATCCTGCGGATCGACCCGGAGCCGGGGCTGCGGATCCAGATGCTGTCCAAGGCCAAGGACGGCAGGTCCTGCCGGGACGTGCACCTGGACCTGGCGTTCGCCGCCGAGCTGGGTAAGCCACCGGAGCCGTACGAGCGGCTGCTGCACGACGCGCTGTCCGGCGACCATGCCCTGTTCACCAGGGAAGACGCGGTCGAGGAGACCTGGCGGGTGCTGGAGCCGCTGGTGGACCGCCTGAACCAGAACCCCACCCCGGTCAGCTACCCGCAGGGATCGTGGGGCCCACAGCAGGCCGATGACCTGCTGCGTGGGCATCATCCCTGGCAACGGCCCTGGCTGCCCGGGCAGGCGAAGACAAAAGGAGAGTAGGCACGATGGCAACGAGTAACCCGATGCAGCTCGGCATGGTCGGGCTCGGCCGGATGGGGGCGAACATCGTCCGCCGCCTGATGCGCGACGGCCACGAGTGCGTGGTGTTCGACGTGAACCCCGGCGCCGTGAAGGCGCTGGCGGAGGAGGGAGCCACCGGCGCCAGTTCGATGGCCGACTTCGTCAGCAAGCTGACCGCGCCCAGGGCGGCCTGGGTGATGGTGCCCGCCGGCGACATCACCAGCAAGACCATCGACGGGCTCGCCTCCCTGATGGATACCGGAGACACGATCATCGACGGCGGCAACTCCTACTACCGGGACGACATCGCCCGGGCCAAGAAGCTCAGCGGCCGGGGCATCCACCTGATCGACTGCGGGACCAGCGGCGGGGTGTGGGGGCTCGACCGGGGCTACTGCCTGATGATCGGTGGCGAGGACGGCGTGGTGGAGCGGCTCGCCCCGCTGTTCACCACGATCGCCCCAGGGGCCGGCTCCGCGCCGCGCACGCCGGGCCGCACCGGGGAGCCGGACACGGCCGAGCAGGGCTTCCTGCACTGCGGCCCGAACGGCGCCGGGCACTTCGTCAAGATGGTCCACAACGGTATCGAGTACGGCATGATGGCGGCCCTGGCCGAGGGAATGAACGTGCTGCACAGCGCCAACATCGGCAAGCGCAAGCAGGACGGCGACGCGGAAACCGCCCCGCTGGAGCACCCTGAGTACTACCAGTACGACATCAACACGACCGACGTGGCCGAGGTGTGGCGCCGGGGCAGCGTGATCGGGTCGTGGCTGCTCGACCTGCTGGCCCTCTCGCTGCAGGAATCGCCGGACCTTTCCGACTTCGAGGGGCGGGTCTCGGACTCCGGCGAGGGCCGCTGGACGTCGATAGCCGCGATCGAGGAAG
>DASXMU010000050.1:0-25236 GCA_036495485.1 Streptosporangiaceae bacterium | reverse complement strand
GATGCTGCCCGGTGGCCGCCGAGCCGCCGCTGTGGTGGCTGAGCAGCCAGCCGCCCACGCCGATCGCAGCCAGCACGACCACCACCGCGATGGCGATCACCGCGCTGGTGGTCACGGCTCGCTGCCCGGGGGCCGGCCCGGGCCGGCCCCGCTGCCCCCGGCGGGCCGTGTCATCCCCCGGTGACCAGGGGAAGGGCATGTCGTGGTCGTCGTCGGCCCGTGGCTGATGGGGGGCGAGGCCATCCATCGGACGGGGACCGACCGACGGCGGGGCGGGGGCCACCTCGGTCAGCGCCTGGGCGAGCAGGGCCGGGGTGGTGATCGGCGGCCTGGCGCGGCGCGGCCGCTGGAACAGGGCCTCGCAGGCGACCGCGTCGATCGCCGCGGGTACGCCCGCCCGGACCTGGCGCGGGCTGCACGGCTGACCGTCGGCCAGCGGCGCGGGCGGCAGCGTGGTCGCCTGCCGCCCGGCCCAGTGGCCGGTCAGCGTGGCGTAGAGCAGTCGGCCGAGGCCCTGGGTATCGGCCAGAGCCGGATCGTCTGAGGAGATGCCGTCTAGCGCGGCGTCGATGCCGAGCCCGGTGATCTTCACGCCGCCGCCGGGAGTCCAGCGCAGCGAGCCGGGGGTCAGGCACAGGTGGGCGAGCCCGGCCGCGTGCGCTCCCGCCAGCGCCCTCGAAGCCTCGGTGACCAGGTCGACGCCGTGGGCCGGGTCGAGCGGGCCGGCCGCGAGCAGGTCATCGAGCGAGTCGCCGGCCACCCACTCCATCACGATGTAGGAGCGCTCACCGCCGTGCTCCACATCGAACACCTGGGCCAGCCGGGAGTCGGTCAGCCTGCTGGCGGCGCGGGCAGCCGTGATGACCTCGGCGGTCCGCGCGAAGTCCGGCGTGAGAGTGACCACCGTGACCGGGCGGGCCAGGGTCTCGTCGATGGCCTTCCAGGCCGCCCAGCTGTTCGTGGCCCGGACCCGGTCCTCAAGTCGGTAGCGGTCGGCTAGCCGTGCTCCGGGCTCAGAGGTAAACGTGCTCATACGTCTGCTCTCGAGAGCCGGGCCAGCCCTCGACCCTCCTTCCGAGCCCCGGCAGATGGATCACACCCGCGATGCGGCCGCTTACGGTATCCACCACGTGCTGCACCCCATGCTAGGCCGTGACTGGCGATATCTGGCGCTCCGGTGTGTCGCCCCCCCGAAACCGTTATACGGCAGCACCGCGAATTTCCCCGCAGTCACCTGGTGTTTACCTGCCGGACGGCCTGCCCGGGCGGGCTTGCGAGCCGCCGCCGAACCTGGTGCCGATCATGGCCGTCAGGCTCGCGATCTCGGTGATCCGCAGCATCCGGGCGAACAGCGCGTAGAGCAGCAGCCCGCCGCCGCCGCCGATGAGCACGGTGACCAGCCCGTACGCGGCACTGGGGTGAATGATCACTCCTACCGTGAAGGTCATCTCGATCGCGAAGAACACCGAGGGAATGGCCGCGACGTGCATCTTGACCAGGCTTCTCCTGATCGCCCGGCCGTCCAGGCTGCCCATCCGGTGGACGAGCAGCCACCAGGCCACCACGGTGCCGACCAGGTTGGCCACGCCGAAGCCGGCGGCGAGCCCTTCGTCGACGAGGCGGGCCGGCAGCACGGCCCAGGAGATCAGGTTCACCACGATGTTGGTCGTCATGGTGACCACCCCGATGATCATCGGGGTGCGGCTGTCGTGCAGCGAGTAGAAGACCCGGAGCAGCAGCTGGAAGGTCATGTACGGAACCAGGCCGAGGGAGAACACCGCGAACACCTGGCCGATGTAATGCGCCTCCGTCAGCGACGTGCTGCCGTGCTCGAACAGCAGCTCGGCCAGCGGCACGCCGAGCACCGCGAGCAGCAGCGCGGAGGGCACCACGATGACCGAGGAGAGCCTGATGCCGGTGGAGAAGTCCGCCCTGACGCGCGAGTAGCGGCGCGCCGAGGCGTGCGCGCTCATCCGCGGCAGCAGCGCGGTGATCACCGAGATGCCGACGACCGCGTAGGGCATCTGGAAGAGCTGGTAGGCGTAGGAGTACGGGGAGTACCCGGCGGTCTTGTCATGGACCGAGATGGCGTCGGCTATCACCAGCGTGGAGAAGAACCCGATCTGCGTGGTCACCACGTAGCCGGCCAGCCAGCCGGCCATCCGGCCGATCTCGCGCACCTCCACCCGCCGGAAGCCGAAGGTGGGCCGGGGCCGGAAGCCGCATCGCAGCAGCGCCGGGATCAGCGCGGCGGTCTGCGCGACGATGCCCAGCGTGGTGCCGACGCCGAGCAGCCTGACCTCGCCGGGGCTGATGTTGGACGGGGTGCGGCCCAGGCCCGCCACGGCGACGTACAGGGCGAACATCAAGATGAGGACCACATTGTTGATCACCGGGGTCCACATCGGCGCGGCGAACCTGCCGCGGGCGTTCAGTATCGCCCCGGCCAGCGAGCTCATCCCGTAGAAGAAGATCTGCGGGATGAAGAAGTAGGCGAACACCACCATCACGTGGCGCTCGGTGCCGTGAATCGAGCTCGCGTACAGGCCCACGATGAGCGCCGCGGCCAGCGTCGCGACGAAGGTGATCACGCCGAGCGTGATCACGCCGAGCGTGAAGATCCGCTGGAAATACCCTTCGCCGCGGTCGGGATCCCGGCGCGACGCGGTCACCAGCAGCGGGACCACGACGCTGGTGAGGATGCCGCCGAGCATCAGGTTGTAGACGACGTTCGGCAGCGTATTGGCGACGTTGTAGGAGTTGCCGAGAGAGCTGGCGCCGAGCGCGTAGACGAGCATCAGCGTGCTCAGGAAGCCGGTGGCCCTGGAGGCGAGCGTGCCGAGCGCCATGCCACCGCTGGAGCGCAGCAGGCCGCTATCGCCGTCCCCGGGCGGTGGCGTCCGGCGCGGGCCCGTGGCCGGAGCGGGGGCCGGGGCGGTGACGCGCGGGCCTAGCCCCGGCGTCCGGCGGAACTGGCCCGTCGTGTGGGGCGACGGTCGCGGACCGTAGCCCGGTCCGGGCGTACGGGCCGGCCCTGGAGCGCGGGTCTGGCCTGGACTGCGGGTCTGGCCAGGAGCGCGCGGTGGCTGACTGGTGCGGCGGGGTGCCGGCGCCTGCGTACGGAAGGATCTGTCTGAGGGGGGCGGGGCGGGCGGTCCCTGGCCCGGGGCGCGCGGTCCCGGTTCGTACGTGCGCGGCTGTCCGGATGTGCGGGGGGCTGGCCCTGAAGCGCGGGACGGCCAGTCCGGGGCTGGTGACCCCTGTTCGGGGGCGCGGGACGGCCGCTCCGGGCCGGATGGTCCCTGTGCGGGCGTCCGCGTCGGCTGTCCCTGGGGACGCGTCGGCCAGCCGGGCGCGGGGGGCGGCTGGCGCTGGCCCGATGTGCGCGGCGGCTGCTCTGGCGTGCGGGAACGCCGGCCTGGGCTCCAGGGAGACTGGCCGGTGCCGTCCGGCGGCTGGGCGGTGCTGGCCGGATCCGGCGGGCGGTGCCTGCCGCCGCCGGGCGGCGGTTCCGATTCGGCTGACGGCCAGCCGGATGGCCGCCCGGCGGGCCGGGCCGTACCGTCCTGCGGAGCGCCCGCGTCGTCGAAGGGCGCCTCCGAACCGTCCGGCGGCACGGCAGGACCCGGTGCGGTGCCGCGCCGCGGGGGGCCCCCGCGGCCGCGGTCAGCGGCTCGCCCGGTCCCGTGCGTCGGCGTACTCATCCGGATCCTCCGGCGGCTGGTGGTGATGCTCGGTGTCGTCGTCCGACACGACGCTACCCGTTGCGGCCGCCGCGCCTGCTTGATCTGGCTTCTGGGCGCCGCCTTCGGCCTTCTCCCGCCGGGCCCGCCGGAAGGCCCGCGCCGCCGACGTGAGCACGAAAACGCCGAGAGCCGCGCTCATGATCACCAGGGCCAGGGTGCCGAAACGCGTCGCCTGAACCATCAGCTGCACGGTCGTGCCCGGCAGCGGCTGCCCGCCGGGGCCGCTCAGCCCGAGGTTCACGTAGGTCACCCCGACGGTCGAGGCATGCAGCGGCACCCGCACCGTTATGGTCTTGCCCGCCGGGATCGTGATCTTGTTATGGAACGTGCCGACGCTCAGCCTGCCGTCGCCCGGCACGCTGACATGCAGTTCTACCTGGACGGCCTGCGGCAGGCTGTTGGTGATGGACACGGGCACCTTGCCGGAGGAGCCGCCCAGCGTGATCTTGCTCGAGTCGATGATCATGACCTTGCCGTCCCGCGACCTGAGATAGCCGCGGACCCGGCTGAGCAGTTCCTGCCGGGTGCGAGCCTGGCTCCCGCCGCCGCGCCAGGCGGACGACTCCAGCGCGGCGACAGCCTCGTCCAGGTAGCCAGGGTCGGGCGGGACGAGGATGCTGGCCTGCAGCCGGATGGCGGCGTCGAGCACTCGCACCTGGCCGAGAAACGCCGGGCTCAGCTCGGATCTGCTGACCTCGTGAGCGGGCGGAGGCTGGCGCGCCACCTGCCCGGAGGGGTGCGCAGTGGCTGCTAGGGCGGCCGCGCTGACGGGCTGCAGCCACGGCGCCCGCACGCTTTCGCTGAGCAGGTCGCCGGCCAGGCCGGGGGCCGGATTCCAGCGCCGCGGCGGCGCGACCACGATCGACCGCTGCAGCGCAGGAGCCTCGGCGACGATCATGGCGGTCTCGGCGAGGAACCGCTGCCCGGTGGCGAAGGTCGCCCCGGGGGGGCCGGAGGTCGCGCCGCCTGAGCCGAGGATGTGCGTGATCGTGTGGTCGGCCAGCAAGACGTGCAGGGATGTGCCGACACCGGACGCCGCCGTGGTCTGCGCGCTCGGGGTGTAGTTCGGTATGTCGCCGGACGGCGGCATCGTGCCCGAGTCGAGTATCACGGTGCTGATCCCGTTCACCGCGAGACTGCCCAGCACGCCTGAGTCGGCGAGCCCGTCGACCGGCCAGGCGGTCGTATCCAGGCCGGCCGGCAGGTGCAGGATCTTGCTGCCCACGGACCTGCCCAGGGTGAACGCGTTACGGAGATCGGTGTCGAGTCCGTCGTGGCTCAGCGCGGCCACGTCGGGGTCGGCGTACGGCGTCAGGAAGACCTGCTGCCCGGGCGTGGCCCCGCCGGAGACGGCACCCAGCAGGTTGCTCAGCCATGTCCGCGCCGCGTTGCTGGCGGGCTGCCGGACGGCCCCGGCGCAGCCCGGGTTGCCGCCGACGCTATGCGGGCCGCTCATCGCCTGCACGTTCTGCACGAGCGCCGGGTCGATGGCCCAGGTCAGGTCGGCCGAGGCCGAGTAGCTGCTGCCCGCGGCCAGCAGCGTGTTCAGCCGGCCCTGGGCGGCCAGGCTCCTGGCCAGGTCGGCCGACAGCAGTCCCGGGCAGGCCGCCTGGTTGGGCTGGTCGATGAGCGGCCAGATCCAGGCGATCTTCAGTCGCTGCGGGCTCAGCGCCTGGCGGCCGGGCCAGAACGGGAGGAACGTGCGGTCGGTGGAGAGCGCCGTGCCGGTGAGGCCGAGCAGCTGAGCGGCCAGCGGGTAGACGCCGAACGCTGACATGCCGACCGCGTCGGGCTGCAGGGTCGCCTGCCAGCGCTGCGTGCCGCCGGGAACGAGCACGCCGGGAAGCGCCACCGCGATTCCCACGGGCGTATCCGCGGAGAGCTGGCCGGCCGCATAGAGCGACAGGTCGTCCCGATTGCCCAGCGGCGCGGCCGACGACCGCAGCAGCACCGACAACCCCTGCTGCGGCACGTTCGTCGTGTTCTGGACGATGCCGGACACGGTCACCGTGTGCCCCGGCGTGGCCCACTGCGGGCTCACCGACTCGATGAAGACCGATACCTGCCGCGCGGGCCGTCCGTGCTGTGCCTGCGCGCCCAGCGCCGCGGGCCCGGCCGCGATCATGATGGCCGCTACCGCACCGAATACCGCAGTGGCCGAGCGTGCCACCCGCACCGCCCGGCGCGTCCGGCCGTCGCGGCCGGTCCCGCCTGCGCGGTGCGTGACGCGCGGCATGACGTGGGTACGTGGCACGGCTGAAATGCTATTGCCGTCCAATGCGTGCGGCGGGCTTGGTTGTGCAGAAGCTTATCCGCACCGCTACCCTCGATCCCCGTGCCCGACTCGATCCCGCTAACCCCAGCGCAGCGCAGGGCGGCTGCGCAACTGCTTGCCGCCGTCACGCGCCCAGCGGACGAGCTCGGCCGCCTTTTCGCCCGGCGCTCCCGCGAGCTCGCGCTCGTCGGCGGGCCGGTCAGGGACGTGTTCCTGGGCCGGGTTCCCGGCGACCTCGACCTGGCCACCGACGCCTCGCCCGAAGAGGTGCTGGCGATCACCGCCGGATGGGCGGACGCGAGCTGGACCGTGGGCATCGAGTTCGGCACGATCGGCCTGCGCAAGGACGACCTCACCTTCGAAGTCACCACCTACCGGAGCGAGAAGTACCAGGCCGACTCGCGCAAGCCGGACGTGCGGTACGGCAGGTCCCTGGAGGGCGACCTGGGCCGGCGGGACTTCACGGTCAACGCGATGGCCGCCCGGCTGCCCTCCCGCGAGCTGGTGGATCCGTTCGGCGGCCTGGCTGACCTGCGGGCCAAGGTGCTGCGGACGCCCGGTCGCCCGGAAGACTCCTTCACCGACGATCCGCTCCGCATCCTGCGCGCGGCCAGGTTCAGCGCCCAGCTCGGCTTCGAGCCGACCGCCGAGGTCAGGCAGGCCATGACCGAGCTGGCCGGGCGGCTGGAGATCGTATCGGCCGAGCGGATCAGGGATGAGCTGACCAAGCTCATCCTCGCGGCGGCGCCCGTCCGCGGCATCGAGCTCCTCGTCGACACCGGGGTGGCCGACCAGGTGCTGCCCGAGATTCCCGGGCTCAGGCTCGAGGTCGACGAGCACTACCGGCACAAGGACGTGTACCACCATTCGCTCATCGTGCTGGAGCAGGCGATCGCGCTGGAGGAGCGCTACCAGCTCGGTACCGACCAGCACGGGGGCGACCTCGTGCTCAGGCTGGCGGCGCTGCTGCACGACATCGGCAAGCCGAAAACCCGGACCAGGCAGCCGGGCGGCCGGGTCGCCTTCCATCACCATGAGGCGGTGGGCGCGGCGATGGCGCGAGCGCGGCTGAGGAAGCTTCGCTTCTCCGCCGCGGTCGTCGATGACGTCTCCAGCCTGGTCGGCCTGCACCTGCGGTTCCACGGCTACGGATCGGGCGAGTGGACCGACTCCGCGGTCCGCCGCTACGTCAGTGCCGCGGGCCCGTTGCTCACCCGGCTGCACGCCCTCACCCGGGCGGACTGCACGACGAGGAACAAGGCCAAGGCGGTCAGGCTGGCCCGTTCCTACGACAGCCTTGAGGACAGGATCGAGACGCTGAGCCAGCAGGAGGAACTCGACAGCCTCCGGCCCGATCTCGACGGCAACGAGATCATGAGCATTCTCGGGGTACCGCCGGGCCGGATCGTCGGCCGGGCGATCAAGCACCTGCTCGACCTGCGGATCGAGCACGGCCCGCTAGGTAAGGAGCGGGCCACTCAGGAGCTGCTGCGCTGGGCGGCCGCGGAGGGGCTGATCGACGAGCCCGACGCGGATCCGCCCGCGGCGGCAGGGCCGCTCAGCAGCGAGTAGGCCACGGCGACGAGCACGTAACCTCCGGCTGCCGCCGCCACCAGCGGATACGACTTGCCATCGGCGGGCATGAACGCGGCGCTCACCGCCACGCCGATCACGAACGGTACGTTGAAGAGCATGTCGTAGAAGGCGAACACCCGGCCGCGGAAGCCGTCGTCGACTTCCTGCTGGAGGATCGTCGTCGCGGTGATGGCCACGCTCTGCGCGGCCACGCCGAGGGCCAGCGCGATGACCAGGAAGGGCAGCTGGCTGAACGTCGCGCCCAGCGGGCCTGACACCAGGCCAGCGGCCAGCAGCGAGATCGCTATCAGGCGGCCGGCCGGCAGCCGGGCGCTCACCACCGGGGTGATGACCGCCGCCGCGCCGTAGCCGATCGCCGAGGCCACGATCACCAGCGTGAAGTGGGCCAGGGCGTTGTTGGCGCTGGAATGGTAGAAGTAGTTGCGGTACAGCAAGATCGACATCAGGAACAAGATCCCGTACATCATCCGCTGCCCGGCGGTCGCGAGCAGCGCGGCGGCCGGCCGCCGCAGCCCTGCTACGTGCCGGGCGCCCGCGATCAGCCCCGCCGCCACCAGGCTGAATTCCCTGAATGTCCCGGTGCGCGGCTGCCCGGCCTGGGCCTGGCCGGGGCCGAGCGAGCCCTTGCGCATGGTCACCGCCACCGCGCCGGCGATCAGGTAGCAGGCACCCGCGACGAGCAGCGTGACGGCCGAGCCGTCCCGGCCGCCGCCGGTGGCCAGGTGGATGCCCAGGCCGGCGAAGCCGCCCAGGAAGCTGGCCATCGTCCCGCTGGTGGGAGCCACCGCGTTGGCCATCACCAGCTTGTCCTTCGCCACGACGTGCGGCAGCGCGGCCGACAGCGAGGACAGGAAAAACCTGTTCACGCCGAGCACCGCGAGCACCCCGGCGTACATCGGTACTCCGAGGCTGCCCGAGGCGACCAGGGCGGCGGTCAGCGCCACGAAGATGGCCCGGATGAGCGCGGACCAGACGAGGATCTGCCTGCGCGACCACCGGTCGATGAGGACGCCCGCGAACGGCCCGACCAGCGAGTAGGGCAGGTAGAGCACCGCGAACGCCCCGGCCGCCGACACCGGGTTGGGGAAGCTCGTCGCGTTGAAGAACACGTACGTGCCCAGGCCGGCCGTGAACATGCCGTCGCCCGCCTGCGATATCAGCCGGGTGCCGAACAGGCGACGGAAGCCGCGCTCGGCCAGCACCGAGCTCAGGTCGGCGAAAAATGACGACCGTGGTTTCGGGCCGCCGGGCTTCGGCCGCGGCGCGGCGGCGACGCCGTGCAGGTCCGCGTCAGAGCCCACCTGCTCAGCCTACGGCGTCCCTCTGCCACCGCCTACGGCGTTAACCGCCGGGCCCGACTGACAAAACGGGGGAAGATGCCGCCGTCAGCGGTCAACTTCGCCGCGGATGAACTTCTCCACCAGGTCCCGGCACACGTCGTCGCCGTACTGCTCCGGCGGCGACTTCATGAAGTACGAAGACGGGGAGAGCAGCGGGCCGCCGATGCCGCGGTCCTTGGCGATCTTCGCCGCCCGGATCGCGTCGATGATCACGCCGGCCGAGTTGGGCGAGTCCCAGACCTCAAGCCGGTACTCCATGCTCAGCGGGACGTCGCCGAACGCGCGCCCTTCCAGCCGGACGAACGCCAGCTTGCGGTCGTCCAGCCAGGGCACGTGGTCGGACGGGCCGATGTGCACGGCGGCCCGCTCCATCTCGTGCGGGATCTGCGAGGTGACCGCGCGGGTCTTGGAGAGCTTCTTGGTCTGCAGCCTGCTGCGCTCCAGCATGTTCATGAAGTCCATGTTGCCGCCGACGTTGAGCTGGTAGGTGCGGAGCAGTTCGACACCGCGGTCCTCGAACAGCTTCGCCATCACCCGGTGGGTGATGGTGGCGCCGACCTGTGACTTGATGTCGTCACCGATGATCGGGACGCCGGCCTTGGTGAACTTCCCGGCCCACTGCGGGTCGGACGCGATGAAGACGGGGAGGGCGTTGACAAAGGCGACCCCGGCGTCGATGGCGCACTGCGCGTAGTACTTGTCGGCCTCTTCCGAACCCACCGGCAGGTAGGAGACGAGCACGTCCGCCCGGGTTTCCCTGAGTACCTCGACCACGTCCACCATCGGCTCGTCGGACTCGGCGATGATGTCGCGGTAGTACTCGCCCAGGCCGTCAAGGGTGGGGCCACGCTGCACGATGACCCCGGTGGGTGGCACATCGCAGATCTTGATGGTGTTGTTCTCGCTGGCCAGGATAGCCGCTGACAGGTCTTGGCCGACCTTCTTGGCGTCCACGTCGAAGGCAGCGACAAACTCCACGTCGCTGACGTGGTACGGGCCGAACCGCACATGCATCAGGCCCGGCACCCGGCTGCCCGGGTCAGCGTCGGCGTAGTACTCCACGCCTTGGACCAGGGAACTCGCGCAGTTGCCTACGCCCACGATGGCTACCCGTACCGATCCCATAAGGATGGCTCCTTTACTCGTACCGTTCAGATTGCGTTCACTCATGGCGCAGCCGTGCCCGCGGGGGGAGCGGGCAGCGGCGGCTGCGTCACGTTGGGGTGCTGGTATCCGGGCCGGTGGTGTCCGTGCCCGGGCTGGACTGTCTTTCCGAGGCGATCAGCTCATTCAGCCAGCGGACCTCCCGCTCGACCGACTCCAGCCCATGCTTGTGCAGCTCGAGGGTGTAGCTGTCCAGGCGTTCCCTGGTCCTGGCCAGGGCGGCCCGCACGCCTTCCATCCGTTCCTCGAGCCTGGTCCGGCGCCCCTCGAGAATCCGCAGCCTGACATCGGCTCTGGTCTGGCCGAAGAAGGCGAAGTGGACACCGAAACCCTCGTCCTCCCAGGCGGCGGGCCCACCCTCGGCGAGCAGATCCTGCAGCCGCTCCTTGCCCTCCGCGGTCAGCCGGTAGACGATCTTCGACCGCTGCCCGGCGAGCGCTCGCTGGATTCCGGCCTCGGTCTCCTCCGCGATCAGGCCCTGGGCCAGCAGATCCTTCAGACAGGGATAGAGCGTTCCGTAGGAAAACGCACGGAAGGTCCCCAGCAGGGCATTGAGCCGCTTGCGCAGCTCGTAGCCGTGCATGGGCATATCGTGCAGCAGGCCGAGAACAGCGAGCTCGAGTACCCCCGAACGCCTGCCGCCGCGGCCCCTTCCCGGGCCAGAGCTGCCTGCGCGATGCTCGGTCACCTAACTGCTACCTTTCTGACGATCGCTGCCAGATTCTGACCGCGCTAGCCGACCAGGCCTCAGCCCGCAGCGTGGGAGTCCCGGGGGCTCGGCCCCCCGGTAAATACGACGGGCTTCCGCGAAGCTGGCCGAAGGCCAGCGAGCAGCATCAGCCGCCTCAATGCCAATCCGATGTATCGACTCGATACATCGCAACGATATGTCTGAAGGTGGCACAGCGCAAGTGCCGGCATCTTTGGGCAACTTTCGGCCTCGGCTATGTCGGCCTTCCGTCGTACCCTGTCGGGCATGGGCACTATGCGCTCCGTCGTGGACTACGCGCTCGCCAGGAGGGCGACGCTGAAGTCCGTGCTGGCCGGGCGCACCACGATCGCTGATGTGTGCGACGCCCACCCCTACCTGCTCCGGGCGGCCAAGTTCCACGGCGAGCCGACCGACCGGGTCTGCCCTATTTGCAGGAGAGCCAAGCTCACCCATGTCACCTACGTATACGGTGACGAACTCGGCCAGTACGAAGGGCGGGTAAAGAGTGGGCCAGAACTAGACGAAATGGCCCTGGAATACGGAGAGTTCCAGGCTTATGTCGTCGAGGTCTGCCAGAGTTGTGCCTGGAACCACCTCGCGTCGTCCTACGTTCTCGGCACGGGTGAACCGCGCAGCCGGCGCGGGCGTCGTGTACGGGCCAGCGACTGAGTTTGCCGTGGCGGCTAACGCTGCTCGCTGGCCTTCGGCCTGCTTCGCAGAGGCCCGCAGTATTTACCCCGGGGGGCCGAGCCCCCCGGACCCCCACGCTGCGGGCTTGGGTTGGTCGGCTTGCCCTCACGTTGCGGGCTTGGGTTGGTCGGTTGGCCCACGTTGCGGGCTTGGGTTGGCTGGCTGGCCAGCTGGTTGGCTGGCGGGCCATCGGGCCGGTAGCTAAGGGGCGGCCGGGTACCTTGAGTGCCAGCTTGGGCTTCATTGCCTGCTGGGCCCTGAGGGTTATTCAAATACCGGTTAGCGAGGGCAGGCATGTAGGGCCTGTCCGAGTGCCGGTGCAGGTGAGGACTTGAGCAACCGAAGCGAGTCATTTGAAGAACCCGAACTTTCGGATCAAGCGCAGCGCTGTGGATTGTTGCTGATGCCCGGTGGCTCAGCAGATCTGCGGGACACGGCCTAGACCCCGACAGCTCGCGGCCCGCATCCCCGCGGGCGGCGAATCAGTGAGGACGCGTGAGTACTCCAGACTTCACCGGATCAGGCCGGTCATACCGGCGTGAACCGGATCCGGCCAGCGATGGCTACGGACGCGGCGAGGACAGCGAACGCTACGGGCTCGGGAGCCGGGCCGCCCGCCCCGACGCCGGCGGCTACGGCGATCGTGGCGGCCGCCGCGGCCGGGGGAATGGCGCCAGCCGCAGGGCCAGCGATGCGCTTGGCAGCAACTACGGCCGCCGCGACGACTACGGTCACTCCAGCACGGGCGACCGGTCCGCCGGGCGCTCAGGCGCCCGCCGCGCAGACGGTTACGACCAGGGGGACGGGTACGGCCGCCAAGACGGCGAGCGCGGCTACGGGCGCCGGGGCAGCGCTAGCCGCCGCAGCGACCGTGCGCCGGGCACCCGGGGCGGCGGCGAGCGCGGCTATGGGCGCCGCACCGCTGCCAGCCAGCGGGGTGGCAGCGGCCGTGACGGTCATGAGCGCGCCTACGACGCCTATGGCGGTGGCTATGGCCCCGGCTATGACGACGCGGGTGGCGAGGGCTACGGGCCAGATGAGGGCGGGGAACAGGGGGACAGGTCCCGCCGGGGTGCGGGCGCCAGGCTTGGCGGCCGGCGGTCCGCGGGTGATGGCGGCGCCGAGTACGGCGGCGGTGGTGGCGGCCATGGCGGCGGCCGGGGCGGGAAGGGCAACGGCAAGGGCGGCAAGCCACCCAAGCGCAAGGGAAGCTGGTGGCGCCACTGGTCCTGGAAGAAGGGGATCGCGGTATTCCTCGGCCTGTGCGGCGCGATCATCGTGGGCCTCGCGGCCACCATCGGCGTTGAGTACAACAGCACGCCGATCCCCACCGACGTAACGGCGCTGGCCATGCAGCAGGCGTCGACCGTGTACTTCAGCGACGGCAAGACCGTGGTCGGGACCCTTGGCACGACCAACCGCCAACTGCTCAGCTCCAGCCAGATCCCCGGCGATCTCAAGAACGCCGTGCTCGCGGCCGAGGACAGGAACTTCTACAGCGAGGGCGGGGTCTCGCCGACCGGCATCCTGCGCGCGGCCTACGAGGACATCCTGGGCTCGGGCGCCGCGCTGCAGGGCGGCTCCACCATCACGCAGCAGTTCGTGCGGAACTACTACTCCAACGTCGGGACGCAGCAGACGATCAGCCGCAAGCTCAAGGAAATCTTCGTCTCGATCAAGCTGGCCCGGGTGAAGTCCAAGGACTGGATCCTCACCCAGTACCTCAACACGATCTACTTCGGCGCTGGCGCGTACGGGGTCGGTGCGGCCGCCGAGACGTACTTCGGTGAGCCCGTGAGCAAGCTGAACGCGTCCCAGGACGCGATGATCGCCGCGATGCTGAACGCTCCCGGGCAGTTCGACCCCACGCCGGGCTCCGCCGGGTACAAGCCGCTGGTGGCGCGCTGGCAGTACGTGCTCCAGGGCATGGTCACCATGGGCAAGCTGTCCCAGGCAGACGCATCAGCCGCGAAGTTCCCGAAGGTCGCCGGCACCCATGCGACGTCCTCGGGCTGGACCGGCTATAACGGCTACATCATGCAGGCCGTCGAGTCCGAGCTCCGGGACACCTACCACTACACGGTCCCCGAGATCGACAACGGTGGGCTGCGCATCGTCACCACGTTCAGCAAGCCGATGATGGACGCCCTCTACCAGACGATCGGCCAGCAGGAGCGCGCGATGCGGGCGGCCGGCCCGGGCGATGGGCTGCCCTGGTTCGCGCACGTGGGTGCCGTTCTCGAACAGCCGGGCACGGGCGCCATCGTGGCCATGTACAGCGGGCCGAGCTATTCGGAGCCGTCCGCGTACTGCAAGAAGATCTACTGCGATGTGGACATGGCATTGGGGAACA
The DNA here is from genome assembly GCA_036495485.1 of Streptosporangiaceae bacterium. Taxonomy (GTDB): domain Bacteria; phylum Actinomycetota; class Actinomycetes; order Streptosporangiales; family Streptosporangiaceae; genus PALSA-505. Next base: position 11,360 of record DASXMU010000050.1, on the reverse strand, counting down.
GGGAGCAGGTTGGCTCGTCCTTCAAGCCGTACGTGCTCGCCGCCGCGCGGACCCAGGGCATGAGCGTCAAGACCAGCGTCCTGGACGGAACGTCCCCGCTCTGTGTGCCCAGCGATCAGTACGCGACGCAGTTGGCGGTCCCGGCCAACGGCGGCTGCCCGACCACGCCCTACGGCTGGCACATGTTCACCAACGACGAGGGCGATGGCGCCACCGGCCCGCAAACCGTGGTGAACGCGACCGCCCAGTCGCTGAACACGGCCTATACCGACCTCACCCACCGGGTGGGCACGCAGAACGTCATCAACATGGCCAAGGCCTTCGGCGTCAACACCGGCAACTACCCGAACGGCTCCAACCTGCAGGCCGACGTCGGCCAGGTCGGCATCGCGCTCGGCCAGAACTCCCTCACCGTCGGTGAGCAGGCGAACACCTTCGCCACCCTCGCGGCGAACGGCGAGTACACCACCCCGCACGTGATCAAGGACATCACGTCGGGAACGAACCTGATCCAGACCAAGGTGACACACCGCGAGGTACTCACCCCGGACGAGGTCTCCGACGTGGACTACGCGCTGTCGCAGACAACGATCAGCGGGACCGGCACCAACGCCGAGATGGGCGACCACCGGCCGATGATCGGCAAGACGGGCACCACGAGCACCGCTCAGTCGGCCTTCTTCCTCGGCGCGATCCCGCAGTACTCGTTCGCCGTGGGCATCTTCACCAACGACCAGAACTCGAGCACCGCCGCCAACGCGCAGACGCTGGATCACCTCGGCGGCCTCGGTGGCTACGGCGGTGACTGGCCGGCCCTCATCTGGCACGCCTTCGCGGAGAAGGAGTTTCTCCAGCTGCCCGTCCAGAACTTCCCGGTGCCGGACTACGGCGGTAGCCAGTGGAACCTGATGGGGCAGATGCCGGCCCAGCAGGAGAAGGTGACTCCGAAACCGGCCCAAACCCCCACGCCGCACCCGACGACCACCTGCACTCCTGGCGTATTGCAGCCTGGCTGTGTCCGCACGCCGCCACCGACCACGCCGCCACCCACCAGCCCGCCGCCGACCTGCAGTCATCCGCGGAAATGCCGCACCAACCCACCCACTCCACCGCTGACAGCCCAGGGCGGCAGCGACAACGGCACGGGGGGCAGCGGAAACAGCCCGGGCCCGGGCAGCCCCGCCGCGGCAGACCCGGCCCGCAATGCCGCCAGCATCACCCCCGCTCGCCGGCTGGCAGGCACGGGCTAGCCTGGCAGTCAGACCTGGCGGCTGATGACGGAGCACGACGTGACGGGGATGGGTCAGGCCATGCCTGGGCATGGCAGCCGCTCGCCCGGAATGTCGCGGCGGGCCTGGCTGATCGCCGTGGCCTGCTCCACCGGAGCCCTGGCGATTGCCAGCCTGCTGGGCAGCTCACTGGGGTTCCTGGCCAAGGCCGGCTGCCGGGCAGGCGCCTGGAACAGCGCCTACGGCGAGTTCCATGGGCACTGCTACACCGACATCTACCCGCTGTACTTCGGCGAGAAGCTGGCGAACGGCCAGGTCCCCTACTTCGGCCACCATGTCGAATACCCGGTGCTCATCGGCGCGGCCATGCAGTTCGCCGCCACGCTGGTGCGGCCGATCAGCGATCCCTTCGCCAGAGGCAGGGAGTTCTTCGACGTCACCGTCGTCCTGCTCGCCCTGTTCGCGCTGGCCGGGGTGCTGGCCACCGGTTACCTGGCCGGCCGGGGCAGGCAGTGGACGGCGCTGCTCGTGGCGTTGTCGCCCGGGTTGATCCTGTCCTCGTTCATCAACTGGGACCTGATCGTGATGGGCCTGACCGCCCTGGGCATGGCAGCCTGGGCGGCGCGGCGTCACGTGCTGGCGGGAGTGCTGCTCGGCCTGGCCATCGCCACCAAGTTCTACCCGCTGATCTTCTTCGGCCCGCTGCTGCTGCTGTGCCTGCGGGCCGGGCGGATGCGGGCCTTCTGGACCACCACGGCCTCGGCCGCGGCCGGCTGGCTCGTGGTGAACCTGCCCGTCATGATCCTCGCGCCAGCGGGCTGGGCAACCTTCTACCAGCTCAGCGAGACCAGGGGTGCCGACTGGGGATGCATCTGGTACCTCCTGGAGTACCTGCACTGGCCGCTGCTTGGCACGACCTCGCTGAAGACGCTCAACCTTCTGTCGCTCGGGCTGTTCTGCCTTGGTTGTGTGGCGATCGCGGTGCTGGCGCTGGCCGCCCCCCGGCGCCCCCGGCTGCCGCAGCTGTTCTTCCTGATCCTCGCGGTGTTCCTGATGACCAACAAGGTGTGGTCGCCGCAGTACGTGATCTGGCTGGTGCCACTGCTGGTGCTGGCCCGGCCGAGGCTCTGGTCGTACCTGCTCTGGCAGGCGGCCGAGGTCTGCTACTTCCTGGCGATCTGGTCCTACCTGCTCACCGAGGGTTCGCTTCCGAACGGGATCAGCCCCGCCCTGTACTTCACGGCACTGCTGGCCAGGTTCCTGATCGTGGCACTGCTCTGCGGCCTGGTCGTCAAGGACATCCTGCGCCCCGCCACCGACGTGGTGCGGGCCGGTGGCGAAGACGACCCGGCCGGCGGTGTGCTGGCCGGCGCGCCCGACGTCCGGGTGCTCAGCTTCAGCCGCGCCTGAGGTAATCGACAGGGACCACGGAGGTGCGTAATGCTGGATAAGAAGCTTGGCCGGCTGGTGCGTGTGCTCGCCCCACTGGCCGCCGTGGGGGCGATGCTGAGCCCATCCGCGCCGGCCGGGGCGCGGGTGGTGCAAGCGGTCCTCGTTCAGGCACCGGCCGTGGCTGGCGATCGCCTGGCCGACCCGGGGCGGGTTCTGCCGGCGGCCTGGAACAGATCCCCGGACAAGGCGGTGACCGTCGCCGGAGATGCGACCGGTCTGCACGTGCTGGTGGCCGACGAGGCAGACGGCTATTCCTGGCGCACGGTCGCCACCCTGGGGGCGGCGGGGACCGGTACCGCGCGGTGGATCGGGCAGGCGTGCGTGACCGGCGGCGGGCGGCGGGCGGTCGTGGTGTACGCCCCGGCGCAGATCACCAGCTCACCGGACGAGCTGGGCAGCGGCGCGCTGGCCGCCGTGGTCGATCTGTCCACCGGCAAGGTGACGCCGGTGGGCGCCGGGGTGTCGATCGCCTACTTCGACCCCGGCTGCGGAACGGGCCAGGATGCGGTGCTGACCCAGGGTGGCTGGGCGGTCGGCGCCGGCCAGGCCGGCCAGACCCGGCTGATGATGCTCGACGCGGCCACCGGAAGGATCACCGGCACGGCCGTGCTGCCCGGTGAGGTTGCCTCAGCGGTTCCCTACCGGGGGAAGATCGCGGCCGTCTATGGCCGGGGAATTGCCAGCATCGGCCCGGGCGGCCGGGTGACGGCGCTGGTGAAGACCACAGGGACGCCGTTCCGGCTGGTGCCGGATGCCACCGGCGGCCTGGGCTACCAGATGCTCACCGGCCAGCGGGTGCAGGTGCGCCGCTATGCGGCCGGACGCGACCGGCTGGTCGCCACGGCCGGGGTGGGCGCGGCAGACCTTTCCCAGATCGGCGGGCGCGTGTTCATCACCGGGCCGGACGCCGCCCGGCTCGCCCGGCTGCCGGCCGGCTGGCACGCGGTGACCGCTCCGGCGATCTCCCAGGTATCCACCACGGGCGAGCTGGCCGTGCTGGCCACGGCAGGAGCCGGGACGGCCAGCGGCCGGGGAAGTTCGCTCCCCGGAGACGCGCCAGACCAGCCGCAGCCGGTCCACGTCACGGGCTGGGCCGGCGCGGACGGCAGCAACGTCACGTTCACCGTTCCCGCGGCGGCCCAGCCCGGCTCCGGCCTGCTTCCCCCCTCGCTGCCGGGGCTTCGGGCGCCGGGACCGGCTGGCGGGCCGGCGCCGGTGCGGCCCGCGGGCACCGCGGTGAGCCCGCCGCCCAGCACCAACCCGGCGACCACCACCTACGACCCGGACCGCAGTTGCTCGGTGCCGCGTAACGACCCGAAGACCGAGACCTACCAGCCCAGCGACCCGCAGATCGAGTGGGCCACCGATGAGGCCGTCAGGGGTGACCTGACACATACCAGGGGACCGAACCTCGACGGGTCGGGACTGCCCGCCTACACTCCGCAGGGCGCCCACGGGCTGTTCCCGTTGCCGGCACTGGCCGGTGGCGGCACCGTGCCGCCTCAGGTCATGCTTGGCATCGAGACCCAGGAGTCGTCCCTCTTCCAGGCCAGCGACCACGTGATCATCGGTCAGGCTGGCAACTTCGAGCCGTCGTCGTCCTGGTACGGCGACAACGGCAACTTCACCAAGGTCGACTGGAAGGCCTCGGACTGCGGATACGGGATCGCGCAGATCACCGCCGGCATGTGCCTGAAGGGCTACTCCACCTGCACCAGCCCGATGCCGTATACCGGCCAGCTCGCCGTGGCGGTCGACTACCAGGCCAACATCGCCGCCGGGCTGCGGATCCTGGCCGGCGACTGGAACCAGCTCCACCGCCAGGGCATCACCGCCAACGGCGGCAAGACGCAGTACATCGAGGACTGGTACTTCGCGATCTGGGACTACAACTCCGGCATGGAGCCCAACGCGGCCAATGGCAACACCACCGGCTGCACGCCGGGCCCGTCCTGCACCGACAAGGCCGGAAACTGGGGGCTGGGCTGGGCGGACAACCCGGCCAACGACGCCTACCCGCCGGACCGGCCCGCGTTCCTGAACGGCAGCTCGGCGCAGGCCCCGGGTGGCGGCACCTACACGACCGGCTGGGACATGGATCACCCGCAGTACTGGCCGTATCAGGAGAAGGTCCTCGGCTGGGCGTTCAACGGCTTCAGCAACTGGAACTTCCTCGAGGGGAAGGACGTGCAGGCCTACGCCAAGGGCCACTGGCCATCGGGCGCCACGGCCCCGGCGGCAGCGCCGCACACCGAGTTCTGCACCAGCGCCGACCACTGCAACCCGGCCGACGTGCCGCCGGGCGCGGTCAAGGACCCGGCCAACCCCTGCCAGCTCACCGGCGCATTCGCCGATCACTGCTGGTGGCACGGGCCCGCCAGCTGGGCCAGCTGCCAGCAGGTCTGTGGCACCGGGGTGTTCAGCTACTCACCAACCGCCCCGGACCCGGGTGATCCCGGCGTGCCGCCCGGCTATCCGCCGGTCTGCAACTCCAGCCCGCTGCCCGCCTCGGCGGTGATCGTCGGCGACACGGCCTCGTCCATCCCGGCCCCGCTCGGCTGCGGCCAGTCCTGGCATGACAACGGCGGCACGATGACCTGGAAGTTCGCCGCCGCACACAGCGGGAAGACCACGACCTACCCGTCGAAAATCGACTTCCACCAGGTCGCCGGAGGCTACGGCGGGCACTTCTGGTTCACCCACACGATGGCCGCGACGAACCCCAGCAGCTGCATCGTTCCGTCGCGGCCCACCCTCGAGGTGACCGGCACCTGGAAGCCGCCGGCCAAGGTACAGGGGATGACGACGATCTGGGCTGCCGTGCCCAACGTCGGCGCCCAGGCCCCGGACGCCGTCTACCAGATCGTCACCAAGAGCGGCCAGGCGGCCCGTCTCGTCACCACCGGCCAGGACAAGGGCGCGGACACCTGGATCGATCTCGGCACCTTCGACCTGGGCACCGGCGCGCACGTCATGCTGAACAACGTCACCTGCCAGGGCGGCACCGGCGACGACATCGCCTGGGAAGCGATGGCCTTCGTCCCGGCGGCAACGTCCCGCCAGCTCGGCCCGGACGCCCGGGTCGCTGCTGGCTGATGCTGGGCTGGGAGTCTGCCCGGAACGTCTGGGAGGGTAGTGGCCTTCGTCCCGGCGTCAGCGTCCCGTTGCGGGAGGGAGTCCAGGTTGCCGTCGGCTGGCGCTGAGGCCCGTTCGTGGGGTGTCCCACGTTCTGTGCCGGCCTGGCCTGGCTTCACTTGGCTCGTGGTGTCGGTGGCACATGGACACCACGGGGTGGTGGTCGGTGGCACATGGACACCACGGGTGTCGCGTGTTCTGTGCTGGCCTGGCCTGGCTTCACCTGGCTCGTGGGCCTTCGTCGCGGTGGCAGCGTCCCGTTGCGGGGAGGTGGGTTCAGGTTGCCGCTGGCTGACGCTGAGCTGGAAGTCCGCCCAGATGCCAGTCGGGGTTTATTTCCTTTTCCAAAAAAGAATCGAAACAATGCTCAGCCGGGGGCAGCGGGCGCGCCGGACTCTACCTTCCCCTGTCTGGGAGCAGGAGTCAGTTCCCTGCTGTGAGGTGCTCGCGGAGCCAGCGGATGTCGGTGGCTGGGTCGGGGGTCTCGCACACGGCTGGGGCGCCGGACTCGCGGAGTACGTCGAGCAGCAGCTTCGGGTCGATCTCCCCGTCGGTGATCCCGGCGTGCCTGTCCCGGCCGGAGCCCCGCTCGTCCCGCGAGTTGTTCAGGTGCACCAGGTCGATCCGGCCGGTGATCGCCTTGACCCGGTCCACGAGGCCGGCCAGGTCCTCGCCGCCGGCGTGCGCGTGGCAGGTGTCCAGGCAGAAGCCGATGTTGTCGTCGAGACCGGCCGAGATCGCGTCCCACAGCCGCTCCAGCGCGGTCAGCCCCCGGGCCATGGCGCGGTCGCCGCCCGCGGTGTTCTCGATCAGCATCGGCACCGGGCGCTCGATCCGCTCGACCGCCTTCTGCCAGTTCGCGAAGCCCTCCTCCACGCCGGCGCCCGCGTCGACATGCCCGCCGTGCACGATGACCCCGGCCGCGCCGATCTCGGCCGCGGCGGCCAGGTACTGGCCGAGCAGCTTGCGGCTGGGGATCCGGATCCGGTTGTTGGTCGTCGCCACGTTGATCCGGTACGGGGCGTGGATGAAGACGCCGACTCCTGCCTGCTCGAACGCATCCTTGAGCGCAGCCGGGTCACCAGGGAAGACGGGCGCCTTCCAGTCCTGCGGGTCACCGAGGAAGAACTGCACCACGTCGGCGTCCCACGCGGTTGCCGTGGCGAGAGGGTCGTCACGGTGAATGTGTGCCCCGATGCTCGTCATGGCCCGAGCCTACGGGCAGCGGGATGAGTGTGAGGGTTCTTCGAGACCGGCTAGCGAGGGCAGGCCCGTAGGGTCTGTCCGGGTGCCGGTGCCGGAGCACGGTGACAAGCCGGCGTTGGTTTCCTGAAGAACCCGGACGTTAAGCTGGGCACTGTCAGACGGAGAAGCCGCCGTGCGCGAAGCCGAGCCCTACTCCTACGAACGCTCCGATCAGCCCGGTCACGATGATTATCCGCTCCGGCGTGGTCGCGGAGATCAGCTGGTCGTAGAACCCAATGAAGATCGCGATCAGGCCGAGGATCACGGCTGCCAGGTGCTCGGTCACCACGAAACCGAGGCCGAACGCCGCGAGCCCGCAGATCACAGTGATCACGGCAAGCGTGTTCTCCAGCGGATGGGTCTCGCCGTCGTTGTTCAGCGTGGCTTCCAGCAGATGGGAATGGTTCCTGGTGACCTGTGGCACGGATGCCACCTCCTCCGGAGCGCCGTTGGGGCGGGGGCCGTCACCGTCGAGTGTTCCCGTCTTGGCTCATGGAGAATCCCCGCTGAGGACACGGCGCGGCCGTCCCAGCCTGCGAGAGAGGGTGGCTGGGCACCATTCGGTCAGTCCATCGAAAAATCCTTGGTAGGCTGACTCCGCTGCGCGGGCCATAGCGAGTTTTCCTCGTCTGCCGCGCTGCACCTCCTGTCACCCGAACACCGTGACCGCGTCAGTCCAGAGGAGGCCTGGTTCGCGTATGCGCCACTATGAGATGATGATCATCCTCGACCCTGAGCTCGAGGAACGTACCGTTCAGCCGTCGCTCGACCAGTTTCTTACCGTCATCAAGACCAGCGGCGGCAGCGTCGACAAGGTCGACGTGTGGGGGCGCCGGCGGCTCGCCTATGGCATCGACAAGAAGTTCGACGGCATCTACGCGGTCGTGAACCTGACGTCGGAGCCTGCTGCCGTGCGGGAGCTGGACCGGCAGCTCAACCTCAACGAGGCGATCCTGCGGACGAAGATTCTCCGCCCCGAGAGCCACTGACCGCCAAAAACGTCAGACCCCCAGACGATACTGGTTTTTAGAAAAGAGTTTTCGCTGGGCGATCTCGGTCGCCAGCGCAGGCCCTTACAGCACAGACCACACCCAGCCGAATGACCGGGAGCAGTCCCAATGGCAGGCGACACACAGATCACGATCGCCGGGAATCTCGTCGAGGACCCCGAGCTTCGTTACACCCAGACCGGGCAGGCGGTCGCTAAGTTCCGCATAGCGTCCACCCCCCGGTTCCGCGACAACGCGTCGGGCGAGTGGAAGGACGGCGAGAGCCTGTTCCTCACTTGCAGCGTGTGGCGCCAAGCAGCCGAGAACGCGGCCGAGAGCCTGCAGCGTGGCATGCGGGTCCTCGTCTACGGGCGGCTGAAGCAGCGTTCCTACGAGACCAAGGAGGGCGAGAAGCGCACCGTATACGAGGTCGACGTCGATGAGGTCGGCCCCTCGCTGCGCAGCGCGTCCGCCAAGGTCACCAGGTCTCAGCGGTCCAGCGGCGGCTTCAGCAGCGGCGGCGGTGGCGGCGGCCAGGGCGGCGGCGGGTACAGCGGCGGCGGCGGTCGCAGCGGTCCAGCGGACGACCCGTGGGCTGCCGAGTCCGGCGCCAGCGAGATGTCCGACGAGCCACCCTTCTAAGTAAGAGCTTTATCCCAGCAAACCGACCATCCCCGCTGACTGCGGGGCTCTGCAGAGGAGCACCACGATGGCCAAGCCCCCGATACGCAAGCCCAAGAAGAAGGTTTGCCTGTTCTGCCAGGAGAAGATCAAGTACGTCGATTACAAGGACACTGCGCTGCTGCGCAAGTTCATCTCCGACCGGCACAAGATCAGGGCCCGCCGGGTCACCGGCAACTGCACACAGCACCAGCGCGACGTCGCGACCGCGATCAAGAACGCGCGCGAGATGGCGCTGCTGCCCTACACGAGCACGGCGCGCTGAGGCTGAGGGGACTGACACCGATGAGTCGCACACCGATGAAGCTCATCCTCACCCAGGAGGTCACCGGCCTCGGTTCGCCCGGCGACGTGGTCGAGGTGGCCGGCGGGTACGGGCGCAACTACCTGATCCCGCGCAAGCTGGCCATGCAATGGACCAGGGGCGCGGAGAAGCAGATCGACTCGATCAAGCGTGCCCGCTCGGTCCGCGAGATCCGTGGTCTCAGCGATGCCAAGCAGGCGGCGGGCGCGCTCGAAGCGCTCAGCGTCCGGCTGGCGACCCGCGCGGGTGCCAGCGGCCGCCTGTTCGGTTCGGTGGGCCCGGCGGACATCGCTGCGGCCGTCCGCGCCGCGGGCGGTCCCGAGCTGGACAGGCGCCGGATCGAGATCACCAACCCGATCAAGACCGTCGGCTCCCACCAGGTGAAGGTCCGCCTCCACCCCGAGGTCAACGCCGCCTTGGACGTGGAGATCGTCGGCACCTGAAGCGAGAGCGAGACGAACGGGATAGGTGTGCTTGTTGGCCTGCGGCCAACTGCGCCTTAGCCCGTCTCGCGATACTGGCCCGGAGAATGACCTCCGGGCCAGTTCCATGATCCGCAAAGGACGCGCTACCCGGTAGAGCGCGCGGTGGTGACTCTAATTCGGCTGACGAGGTCGGCCGGGCCGGGCAGGCCGTCTGGCGTTGTCCAGGGCTGGCTGTGTGCCGCGATCCTGGCATGTCCGCTGTGCGCTCGTAGGCGTCGCGCCGGCGGGCAAGCTCGGGGTCGAGGTCGCTCATCATCGCCCACAGCCTGGCGATGCGCTCGGCCAGCTGGGGCGATCCCGAGCCATCGCGGCTGTCTGCAGCCAGTTCGTCGATGGCTTGGGTGAGGTTATCGAGCATCGCGCTGCCGGGCTCCTCGTCGTCGGGCGCCGCCTCAGTGATCGAACACACACTCGAACGATAGCTTGCCCTTCGGACAGTGCGCATGGGATTGCGGAATCGTTAGCGAGCGGTCTGTCTCACGCTCTGGCGACCGTCCCGGTCATCCTCCGTATGTGGATAACTTCCGGCTGTTGTGGCCAGAAGAAACAGCCGAAGTTTTTCTTGCGCACAGCCGGTGGATCGTATAACAGCAGGTAGAAGAGCTGGTTCCGAGGCGTAACAGGGAATCTCCCCAGCCGTGCCCCCAAGCTGCGCACAGTCCTAGCGGCGTGTCTTCACAGGCTATCCACAGGGCGCGGTTGGCTCTCCGGCCGGTGTGCGAGCACACTGTCCTAGCTGTGGCGCCGCAGAAATGTCAGTGCCTCCGGCTACAAAGGAATCAGGTTGGCCGCGCACCGTCGCGGAAGGGTCAGGCTGGGGGAAGGCCGGTGAGCAGGTGAGCGTCACCGAGATCGCACCGAAGGGTGGCGATTTCGAGCGGACCCCCCCGCACGACATCGCGGCAGAGCGGTGCGTGCTCGGTGGGATGCTGCTGTCCAAGGACGCCATCGCCGACGTGATCGATGTCATCAGGCCACGGGATCACTACCGCCCCGCGCACCAGATCATCCATGAGGTCATCCTTGATCTCTACGGCCGCGGCGAGCCGGCCGACGCCGTCACCGTGGCCGCGGAGCTGACCAGGCGCAGCGAGATCGCCCGGGTAGGTGGCGCCGACTACCTGCACACGGTGATCGCCTCCGTGCCCACTGCGGCCAACGCCGGCTACTACGCCAGGATCGTCAGGGAGCGGGCGATCCTGCGGCGCCTGGTCGAGGTGGGCACCCGGATCGTCCAGCTCGGCTACGCCGGCGACGGCGAGGCCGACGACCTCGTCGACCAGGCGCAGGCCGAGGTCTACGCCGTCACCGACCGCAGGACCAGCGAAGATTATCTGCCGCTCGCCGAGATCATGCCGGGCGCGCTGGACGAGATCGAGGCGATCGGCAGCCGGGGCGGCGGGATGACCGGCGTCCCCACCGGCTTCGCCGACCTGGACGCTCTCACCAACGGCCTGCACGGCGGCCAGATGATCGTCATCGCGGCGAGACCAGCTTTGGGTAAGGCGCTGGCGCTGAGCACGCCCCTGCCCACGCCCACGGGCTGGACGACGATGGGTGAAGTCCAGACCGGGGACTGGCTGCTGGCAGCGGACGGCACGCCGACCCGGGTCGTGGCGGCCACGGAGGTCATGACCGGCAGGTCCTGCTACCAGGTCAGGTTCGACGACGGCACCGTGATCGTCGCGGACGCCGAGCATGGCTGGCTCACCGATACGCTCTCCTCGCGCAAGTCGGCAACGGCGGCTGCGGCTGGTTACAGCCGGCAGGTGCACCAGCGCACCTTCGCCTCGGTCAAGACCACCACGGAAATCTCGGCGACCTTGCGCGCGGGCGGCGA
>DASXMU010000049.1:0-12192 GCA_036495485.1 Streptosporangiaceae bacterium | reverse complement strand
TTCCTCACTGAACGGCATTACCGGTCAACGCCTCCAATCACCGGGTCGATTGACGCGATCGCCGGGATCACGTCCGCGAGGTTGCCGCCTTCGCACAGCACGGAGACGGCCTGTAGGTGGTGGAATGAGGGATCGCGCAGGTGTGCGCGGTACGGCCTGGTGCCACCGTCGCTCACCACGTGGCAGCCGAGCTCGCCCTTGGGCGACTCGATCGGTACGTACGCCTGCCCGGCCGGAACCCTGAAGCCCTCGGTCACCAGCTTGAAGTGGTGGATGAGCGCCTCCATGGACTGTCCCATGATGTGCGCGATGTGCTCGGGCGACGGCCCCATGCCGTCAGGGCCGAGTGACAGCCGGGCGGGCCAGCCGATCTTCGCGTCCTGGATCATCCACGGGTCGTTCGGGATGTTCGCCCGTTCCTGGAGGCGGTCGACGGCCTGCTTGACGATCCGCAGGGACTCGTCGATCTCGGCCATCCGGACCACGTACCGGCCGTACGTGTCGCAGGTGTCGACGGTCGGGACTTCGAAGTCGTAGGTCTCGTAGTCCAGGTACGGCTGCGACTTGCGCAGGTCCCACGGCAGCCCGGTGGCGCGGAGCATCGGCCCGGTCACCCCGAGCGCCATGCAGCCCTCCAGGTCGAGGTAGGCGATGCCCTGCGTCCGGGCCTTGAACACCGGGTTGGCGTCGACCAGCGTGTGCAGGTCGCGCGTCCAGCCCTCCGACTTGCGCAGGAAGTCGCGCACCTGCTCGAGGCCGCCCGGCGGAATGTCCTGGGCGACGCCCCCGGGCCGGATGAACGCGTGGTTCATCCGCAGGCCGGTGAAGGCCTCAAAGAGGTCGAGGATGTACTCCCGCATCCGCAGGCCGTGCAGGAAGATCGTGGTCGCGCCCAGCTCCATGCCGAACGGGCCGATCCCGCCCAGGTGGGAGGAGATCCGGTTCAGCTCGAGCATCAGCACCCGGATGAGCTGTGCCCGCTCGGGAATCCGGTCCTCGATGCCGAGCAGCCGCTCGACGGACAGCACGTAGGCGATCTCGTTGAACAGGGGCATCAGGTAGTCCGCCCGCGTGATGAACGTGGAGCCCTGCGTCCAGGTGCGGTACTCCATGTTCTTCTCGATGCCGGTGTGCAGGTAGCCGATGCCAACCCGGAGCTCGGTGACGCTCTCGCCCTCGAGCGTCAGGATGAGCCTGAGCACACCGTGAGTCGAGGGATGCTGTGGACCCATGTTGATGACCAGCCGCTCGGCGCTCTGCTGGTCGCCAGCCTCGTCCGCGGCGGCGACGACCTCGTCCCAGTCCTGGCCCGAAACGGTGTAGACGCGGCCCTCGCCGGTCTGGGCGGTCATGCGTATGCCCTTCGTTCGTCCGGAGGCGGCACGGTGGCGCCGCGATATTCCACCGGGATGCCGCCGAGCGGGTAGTCCTTGCGCTGCGGGTGACCCTTCCAGTCGTCGGGCATCTCGATCCTGGTCAGCGCCCGGTGGCCGTCGAAGATGATGCCAAAGAAATCCCAGGTCTCCCGCTCGTGCCAGTCACAGGTCGGGTAGATGGCGGCCAGCGAGGGGACGTGCGGGTGCGCGTCGGGGACGCTGGCCTCCAGCCGGAGCCGGCGGTTGCGGCTGATCGAGACCAGGTGGTAGACCGCGTGCAGCTCGCGGGTCGTGTCATCCGGGTAGTGCACGCCGGACACCCCGGTGCACAGCTCGAAGGCGAGCGTGGGGTCATCGCGCAGGGTGCGGGCGACCTCGGGCAGCCGCTCCGGCTTGACGTGGAAGGTCAGCTCGCCCCGGTCCACGACCACACGCTCCACCGCGTCGCCGAACTGCCCGCCCGCTGCTTCGAGGGCGCTGCCGAGGGCGTCGGCCACCTCGTCGAAGTAGGACCCGTAGGGACGCGGGGTGGAGCGGGCTGCCGGGAGCCGTACCTGCAGGCCGCCGTAGCCGGAGGTGTCGCCGGTGGTCTCGGCGCCAAACATGCCGGTGCGGGTCACCTGCTCGGCCAGCCGGCCATCTCCGGCCTCGACCGGCAGGTTGCCGGATCCATCCTGGTCCTGAGTCACTGTGCCTCACTCAAAGTTTCGTGTTCTTCAAGAAACCCACAGCGGTTGCTCCGGTCCCACGTGCACCGGCACTCGGGCAGGCAAAAATCGCCTGCCCTCGCTAGCCGGTCTTGAAGAACCCTCACCGGGCCACCTCCGGAACCTCATGGTCGGCGTGGGCGCTTATCAGGGGCAGCCGGCGCAGCCTGGCGTGCTCGAGCTGGGTGATCTCCTTCTCCCGGTGCGGGCCCAGCTTGATGTTCTGGATCTTGTCGTGCAGCTTGAGTATGGCGTCGAGCAGCATTTCCGGCCGCGGTGGGCAGCCGGGCAGATAGATGTCCACCGGCACGATGTGATCGACGCCCTGCACGATCGCGTAGTTGTTGAACATGCCGCCGCTGGAGGCACACACACCCATGGAGATGACCCACTTGGGGTCAGACATCTGGTCGTAGATCTGCCGGAGCACGGGGGCCATCTTCTGGCTGACCCGGCCGGCCACGATCATCAGGTCGGCCTGCCTGGGCGTGTTGGATGCGCGCTCCATGCCGAACCTGGCCAGGTCGTGCCGGGGCCCGCCGGTCGATATCAGCTCCATGGCACAGCAGGCCAGGCCGAAAGTGGCCGGCCAGACAGAGTACTTGCGGGCGGCTCCGGCCACCTTCTCGACGGTGGTGAGCAGGACTCCGCTCGGCAGCTTCTCTTCCAGGCCCATGGCTAGTCCCACTCCAAACCGCCGCGCCGCCAGACGTAGGCGAACGCGACAAGGACGGTCACGATGAACAGGACCATCTCGACCAGCGCGAAGATGCCGAGCTTGTCGAAGGCCACCGCCCACGGATAGAGGAAGACGATCTCGATGTCGAAGACGATGAACAGCATCGCCGTCAGGTAGTACTTGATCGGGAACCTGCCGCCACCGAGCGGTTGCGGCGTCGGCTCGATCCCGCACTCATAGGACGACAGCTTGGCCCGGTTCCACCGCTTCGGGCCCGCGATCGAGCCCATGCCGACCGAGAAGCAAGCGAACACCGCGGCGAGCACGCCGAGCACGATAATTGGCACGTAGAGGCTCATCGGCGCCTGCCCCTTTCCATACTCTGGCTTCCAGGCTTTCTGGGCCCGCTCAGGCCGCGGGCGTCAGCCTTGACATCGCGTTGATCACCCGGTCGGCAGCGTCGCCGCCCTGGGGATCGGTGAGGTTCGCCAGCAGCTTCAGCACGAATCGCATCGCCGCCGGCCTGCGCAGGCCGTGCCTGGTCGCGAACTTCATCAGCTCGGGGCGGCCGATCGCCTGCACGAACAGGCGCCCTAGCGTGTAATAGCCGCCATAGGCGTCCTTGAGCGCCTGCGGGTAGGTGTACAGCACGCGCTCCGTGCCCTGCCAGGCCGGCCGGGAGAGCGCCTGTGTTATCACCCTTGCGGCAATTTCGCCGGACTCCATCGCATAGGCGATGCCCTCGCCGTTGAACGGGTTGACCATGCCGCCCGCGTCACCCGCGAGCAGCAGGCCCTTAGTGTAGTGCGGGGTCCGGTTGAACCCCATGGGCAGGGCGGCGCCCTGCACTGGCTGGGTGCGGTTCTCCTCGGTGAAGCCCCAGGACGGCGGCATTCCGGCCAGCCACCGCTGCAGCAGCCCGCGGTAATCGGTGTTCCGGAAGGCGGCGCTGGTGTTCAGCAGCCCGAGGCCGACGTTGCTGGTCCCGTCCCCCATTCCGAAGATCCACCCATACCCGGGCAGCAGCCGGTCGCCATCCCAGAGCTCGAGCCACGACTCCAGGTAGTCGTCGTCATGCCGGGGACTGGTGTAGTAGGTGCGCACAGCCACGCCGAGCGGCCTGTCATCCCGCTTGCGCAGGCCCATCGACACCGACAGCCTCGATGAGTTGCCGTCGGCCGCGACGACCAGGCGCGCCCGGTAGGTGCGCCGCACGCCTGGGCCGGTGCCACTGCCGGCGTCGTCCGGCCCGCTCTGCCGGGCGGTCACGCCGGTTATCCGCCCGGTCCGGTCGTCCAGGACCGGGCCGGTGACGTTCATCCCCTCGATCAGCCGCACTCCGGCCTTCTGCGCGCTGCGCGCCAGGGTCTCGTCGAAGTCGAGCCGGTTGCGGACCAGCCCATAGCCGGGATAGCTGGTCAGGTCCGGCCAGGGCAGTTCGAGCCGGGCGCCGCCACCGATGATCCGCAGGCCCTTGTTCGGCAGCCAGCCGTCCTGCTCATCGAGCTGGATGCCCATGCCCACCAGGGCCTTGACAGCACGCGGAGTCAGCCCGTCACCGCATACCTTCTCCCGCGGGAAGCTGGTCTTTTCCAGCAAGAGCACGTCCAGGCCTGCCCTGGCCAGGTACGCAGCGGTCGTCGAGCCTGCCGGACCCGCGCCGACGACGATCACATCGGCTTCATCGGTTATGCCGTGGCCCGGCTGGTGCGCACTCCCGGTGCGCGCGTGAAGGGGCTGCTCGGTCACGGGCCTCATTGGTAGTCCTGAATGCCGTTGGGTGGTATTCCGGCCGGAGAAGCAACGCTCCGGCTTGTGAACTGCTTCACAAGTACTTTCCGCTTCGCAGTCTAGACCTTCTGCCCGGCCGGCCTGCCGCCCACCGGGGGGTTAACAGCCAGGTGCACGGCGACGACGCCCATGGTCAGCCCGCGCCATCGCACACCCGACCAGCCGGCCTCCCGGATTTGGCCCGCGAGCTGCTGCCCATCCGGCCACGCCTTGATCGACTCGGCCAGGTAGGCATAGGCGGCCGCGTTCCGCGACAGGGTACGGGCCACGCTGGGCAGCGCGACAGCCAGCGTCCAGTCATACAGCGCGTCCATGGCGCCGATCCTGAGATGGCCGAACTCGCAGATCACCAGCCGGCCGCCGGGCCTGGTGACGCGCCGCATCTCGGCCAGCGCGGCCGCCGGATCGGTCACATTGCGCAGGCCGAATGAGATCGTCACCGCGTCGAAGACACCGTCGGCGAACGGCAACCTGAGCGCGTCGCCTGCCACGAAGCCGACCGTGCCTGGCGCGTTGCCTGGCGGCCTGCGCGCACCGACCCTGAGCATGCCGAGCGAGAAGTCACACGCCACGCATGTGGCGCCAGCCCCGGTCAGAGCGCGCGAGGAGGTGCCCGTGCCGGCGGCCAGATCCAGCACGCGATCGCCAGGGCCCGCGCCGGTCGCGGCCGCCACCACGCGCCGCCACCGCCGGTCCCTGCCCAGCGACAGCACGTCATTGAGCAGGTCATAGCGCTCGGCTACGCGGTCGAACATGGCCGAGACCTCGCCCGGCCGCTTGTCCAGGTGGGCGCGGACCATGCAGCCACCTTGCCACATCAGGCCCAATGCCCAAGCCTGGGCGCGGCCGGCGGGCCGGGGCACAACCCTCTCACCTCCCGCAGCGACGGGGCTGCTAATACTAGGTAAACTCAAGGCAGGGAACATCCTGCCCAGATCCACATTGGGCGCGGCTTCGTGTGAACCTCTGGCAGGTTCAGGCCGTCTTGTTCATGAGTGAAAGACTTGTAGACGACCCGGTAGCTCTCTGTGAAACAGCCGGCGAAGAGCGGGGGGACGTTTTGCCTAGGACAACGTGCGGGTCGGCATGTTTGTTGTCCTACAGCCAGCAGCCTGGTGGCCCAGGCTTCGCTGGGCTGCCGGAAAGAGGCTTCGCTGGGCTGCCGGAAAGAGGTTGGCGAACCACTTTGAAAACAGTGGCCGGTGTGCCAGTGTGGGCACTTCACGTGACTACGGCGCCCACCCCGGTCAGCTCGCGTGAGACTGTACGCATCCGCCGGGCCGTGGGTCCGGACTCGTCAGCCGGCCAGGTGATGTGAGCGTGGACAGTACTCCTGATGTCACGGTCGCCCGGCATGACCCGTACGGTGCGCCCGTACGGGATGCGGCGTCGAGTCAGGAGTGGCTGGCGTGCCTGCGGGAAACGTGTGACCTGCTCTGGCCGCCGCCGGCCGAGGTCACCCTGGACGTCGACGGGGCCGGCTGGCCGGGCCAGCGGCATGCCACGCGGCCACCGGACAGCGTGTTCGCCCTCATCCCGGCGGTGCACCGGCCGCCGCTGCTGGTGCCCACCGACCGCCGCGCCGCGGCCGCAGCCGTCAGGCACTACAGCGCGACGAGGTCGCCGGCCGCCCGGCTGTACGTCAGGGCGCTGGCGGCGGGCCTGGCCAGCGGCCTGGGCCGCGCGCTGCTGCGCGGCAAGGTCTGGGTGGACGCTCCCGCCGGGGCTGACACCATTGAGCGGTACCTGCGATCGGTGATGTCGCCCGACGTCCAGGTAAGCATCGAGCTCGGGCGCGCCCGCGCCAACCGCAAACCGGTGCTGCAGATACTCAGCGGCTCGGGCGAGGCCGTCGGGTTCGCGAAGATCGGCGTCAATCCGCTGACCAGCAGCCTGGTCCGCGCCGAGCACGAGTCGCTCGAGCGGCTGAGCAAGGCTGGGCTGCGGGAGATCGCCATACCCGAGGTGCTGCACTACGACACCTGGCACGGCCTGGACGTCCTCGTGCTGAGCGCGCTTCCGGCGTGGCGCCCCCGCCGTCCGCTCCCCGGGGCGCGGCTGGCCGCCGCCATGGCCGAGCTGGCCCGCGTCGATGGGCTGCGCAGCGAGCCCCTGACCGGCGGCGGGTACCTGCGGCGGCTCCGCTCCCGGCTCGCGTCCGCCGACGAGGGCCCCGAGCACACCGCTCTGATGCAGGCGCTGGACACGGTCGCCACCCGGGCGGACGGCGCGATGCTCACCCTGGGCTGCTGGCACGGGGACTGGGCGCCGTGGAACATGGCGAACACCGGCCGTGGACTGCTGGTGTGGGACTGGGAGCGGTTCACCGGGGATGTGCCGCTCGGCTTCGACGCGTTGCACTACTGGCTGCAGTCCGAGGTGGGGATGAGCAGGCGCGACCCGAGGACCGCGGCGGGTGCCTGCCTGGAGCGCGCACCGCAACTGCTCGGCTCGTTCGGGATTCCCGTCAAGGACGCTCAGCTCACGGCCGTTCTCTACCTAGCCGACCTGGCCACCAGGTACCTGGTCGACCGGCAGGCTCAGGCCGGGGCGCGGCTCGGTGCTCCGGGTACCTGGCTGATCCCGGCCATCATCAGCAAACTGGACCGGCTGTGACGCCGTCTGGAGCGGGCAGGCCCTGCCCATGATCGGGCCGGAGGGCTTCGGGCCAGGACTTTTTACACATAACTGGCGATTCACCTTCCGTTCTTTTACCTGTCCACTACTGTGGCGTATGTTGGCGTAACACACGCGGGCGCCACAGTGGGGATGCATCGGCTACAGTGTCCGCGGACGGGGCAGGATTCTTGCGGGTATGTTCCATGCTTCATGCGTATCCGGGAAGTGATACCGCCTCAGCTTGCCGCGCGGCGTAGGGTGATGCCGCATGCAGAGTGCCGTTCACGCCAACGTCATCACCGCAGGAGGATGATCTCGTGACTGTGGGCGAGAGGACCGAGGCAGCGCCCGGCGACTGGACAGTCAATACCTACCCGACGTGGCCTAGCTGCGGAGATCACGACACGCTGATCCGGCGGGCGGCGCACTGGGGCGTGGTGACGGCGGGCAAGCCCACCGCGCGCTCACGGATGCTGCCCAGCTTCCTGATCGTGGGCGCCGAGCGCGGTGGTACCACGTCCATGTACTACTACCTCAGCCAGCATCCGGCCCTGTTCAGCTCCATCCTGCCCAAGAAGGAAGTGCACTACTTCGATCTGGCTTACCACCGCGGGCTCGGCTGGTACCAGGCGCACTTCCCGCTGGTAGCCCGCGCACGCCTGGCCACCCGGGGCACCGGTGTGGCGCCGGTGGCCTATGAGGGCAGCCCGTACTACATGTTCCACCCGCTGGCCGCCGGGCGGATCAACCGCGACCTGCCCGGTGTGCGGGTGATCGCACTGCTGCGCGACCCGGTGGAGCGGGCCTACTCCGCGCACTCCAACCAGTTCGGCATGGGCCACGAGAAAGAGCCGTTCGAGCGCGCGCTGGAACTCGAGGACGCCAGGCTCGCCGGTGAGGAAGAGCGCCTCACCAGCGACCCGGGCTATTACAGCCGCAGGCACTGGCTCTTCTCCTACCGCACCCGCGGC
Source organism: Streptosporangiaceae bacterium (assembly GCA_036495485.1). Taxonomy (GTDB): domain Bacteria; phylum Actinomycetota; class Actinomycetes; order Streptosporangiales; family Streptosporangiaceae; genus PALSA-505. The sequence continues at coordinate 4,049 of DASXMU010000049.1, read as the reverse complement.
CACTACGTCGAGCAACTCGAGCGCATGGAGCGGGTCTTCGGCCGAGAGCGGATGCACGTCATCGACAGTGGCGACTTCTTCGCCGACCCGGAGTCCAGCTACCACCAGACGCTCGAGTTCCTTGGCGTCCCCCGCCTGGGCAGCCCGGCCTTCACCCCGAAGAACGGCCGCACCCGGTCGCCGATGCCCGAGTCGCTGCGCGCCTCGCTGGAGGAGCACTACCGCCCCTACGACGAGCGCCTGGCTGCCTGGCTGGGCCGCGAGCCCTCCTGGCGACGCCGCGAGTAGGTCATGCTGCTCGTTGAACGAGGCGGCCGACCCTGCTCGTTGATTTTCAGTCAACTTCGCCGAAGCCCGCAGTATTGCCCGGGGGACGACCCCCCGGGCCCTCCGATGCCGGGCTGCGCCCAGCGATGCCGTGCGGCCAAGTTGAATTGGTTCGGGCGCGGTGTTGTTAGGGTCCGAGGATGAACACGAGAGAGCGGGCCGCGCGGCGTGCGCCGGGTGGGGCGACGGGGGCCCTGCGGCAGATCGGCCGCGGTGCTTACCGCAGGCTGAACGCGGCGACGGCATCCCGCCGCCTCAAGCCCGGGTTCATCATGATCGGAGCCCAGCGGTGCGGTACGACGTCGATGTTCCTCGCGCTGGCCAGCCACCCACAGGTGATACGCCCCAAGTACCGCAAGGGGATCAACTACTTCGACCTGAACTACACCCGCGGCGAGAGCTGGTACCGCGGCCACTTCCCGACCGCGGCGGCGGCACGGCGCGCGGCTGCCGGTTATGGCGATCCGGTGGCGTTCGAGGCCAGCGGCTACTACCTCTACCACCCGTTCGCGATCGAGCGGCTGGCGCGCGACCTCCCGGCGGCCAAGCTCATCGTCATGCTGCGCAACCCGGCCGATCGCGCGTTCTCCGGCTACAAGCACGAGCGTGCCGGCGGGTTCGAGCAGGAGAAGAGCTTCGAGAAAGCGCTGGAACTCGAGGACAGCCGGCTGGCCGGTGAGATCGACCTGATGCGCCGTGATCCGGGCTACGAGAGCTACTCACACCGCCACCACTCCTACCGCCATCGCGGGCAGTATGCGGAGCAGCTCGAGCGGGTCTTCGGGCTGTTCCCCCGCGAGCAGGTGCACATACTCCAGAGCGAGGCCTACTATGCCGACCCGCCGCGGGAATACCGGCGGGCCGTTGAGTTCCTCGGCCTGCACCCCTTCGAGCCGGAACGCTTCAGCCAGCCCAAGGCCCACCCGAGTGAGCCGATGGCCCCCGCCACCCTGGACATGCTCACCCGGCACTACGCCCCGCACAACGAGCGGCTGGCCGAACTGCTCGGCCAGCCGCTGCGCTGGACGCAGAGTTAACTGTGGCTGACGCTTGCCTGCATCATGGCCGTGTGCCCCAGGGCGGCTAGCGCGGATACCGACGTGGCGTTGTTGTCCACGTTGTAGTTGCAGACCACTCCCTCGCTGGGCTGACCAGCGGTGTCCCAGTACATCGCGGCCCTGATGACCGGGTTGGCGGCCAGGTAGGACTGCATCTCGCGGATGAACCAGGCCTGGATGCCGGCCGGGTTGATGTCGCTGCCCCATTCGGCGATGAACACCGGCAGCCTGCCATGGGAGGCGGCGAAGCTGACGACCGGATCGAACACCGAGGCCGGTGTCACCGACTCGGCTCCGGCGGAGGTGACGGGCTGGTGGTCCCTCTCCGCCTTGCAGGCGTAGCTGTTGTACCCGTCGGCGGCGACGACGTCGACCTCGCCATTTCCCGGCCAGTAGCTGCTGGAGCCGTTGATGGGCAGATAGGCCTGGTGCAGCATGATCAGCACCCAGTGCAGCCGGCCACCGTCGTTCCAGTCCAGGTGGGCGGAGACGGCGAGCTGATGGATGTGATCCCAGGCGCGGACGTAGTCTGCCGCGTCGCCCAGGGAGGCATGGTGCACGTTGTCGGGCTCGTGCTCGAAGCTGATGTAAATGGCGCCGAGGTGGTACTGGTAGGCGGCGTGGTTCACGGCATCCAGGAAGGTCCGGATGGGACCGTCCTGGTCGCCCGCGGCGATCGCGGCGTAGCTGGGCCCGCTGCTGTCCAGGCTGACGAGCAGCGTGCTGCCGGCCGCCATGTACCTGCTGCTGTATGCGGGGAACTCCTGGCCGATGAAGTAGTAGACCCGGACGATCGCCAGCGTGCGGCCAAGCTTGCCTTGCTGTGGCACCAGTTCGGAGTCACCGCCGAACAGCGCACTGCTGCCGGTGACGCCGGACGACGCGCTCGGCGAACTGCTCGCCGAAGGAGAAGAAGCTCCGCTCCCGCTTCCCGGAGTCACCAGTCCAGAAGTCCCTGGCATGCCGGTGCTGCCACCAGCGGCCCCGGGGGCTCCCGCGTTGAGGGCAAGACGTCCCGTTGCCTGGCCGCACCCGGCGGCCAGAACGGCCAGGCCCGCTCCAGCGGCCATAATTGCGAACCGGCGGCGGGGACGCCGCAAGCTCTGGCGCCACCCCGACAGGGCACCAGCGCGCCTGGGCTCGCGTGTATTGTGGTCCATGGCATAAAGATTAGACACGTTCGCGCGGACCGCTCCGGGTTCCGCACGGAAAAGGGCGAACGTTAGCCGGATAGACGCCGCAAGCGCTATACCCTGTCCGCTGACGGACCGTTCGGCGCGAGCGAGCCTGGCCGGAAACGGGGGGGAATCCGGCAGGGGTGCTATGCGCCCTGTCCAGTATCAATACCCCACCGTTGCACCGTACTGGATGCCCACAGCGGCAACCGGACATGACCGGCAGAGGAAGAGATGTCATCCGGCAAGGCGGCTCAAGCGTCGACAGTCTACGGGGGACTTCGCACATGACACGTCGTAGCGACGGCTGCTCCGCGCAGATGAGCAGCGATAGAGCAAGGAGCAGGGCAGCATGAATCCCAGCCAGCGGTCCGACACTATGGAGTCGGTGGACCTCAGCGGCGTGCTCCGCCGTCGCTGGTTGATTGTGGCCGTTCTGACCGTCGTTGGCCTGGTCGGCGCTTTTGGCTACATCTCGGTCGCGCCGAAGGCCTACACCGCGTCCTCGGCCGTATTTGTCGCGCCGACCGGAGCCGATGCGAACCAGCCAGGTTCCACCTCGTCCAACAAGGCCAACACCGGCCTGGTTGACCTCAACACCGAGGCGGCGATCGTCACGTCGGGCACGGTCGCCGCGGCGGCCGGCAAGATCATGAAGAGCTCGCTGACCACCTATCAGCTGGCCAAGGAGGTCTCGGTCGCCATCCCGCCAAGCTCGCAGGTGCTCGACATCAACTGCAGCGCGCCGACGGCGGACTCGGCGGTGATCTGCGCGAACGCCTTTGCCAGCGCCTACCTGGCGAACCGCAGCACCAGCGCCAGCGACACGCTGAACGCCCAGAACGCCAAGCTGACGAGCAGCGTCAGCGCGCTGCAGAAGAAGGTTTCCGCACTGAACACCGCGATGAGCGGCCTGTCGTCGACTTCCCCGATCCGCGCCAATGACGGGGCGGACGTGACTGCCGACAAGGCCGAGATCAGCTCGCTGAACGCGCAGATCGGCACGCTGACTGGTCAGGCGGCCAACGTCACCGGTGGGCGGGTCATCACCACGGCCAGCCGGCCCGGCTCGCCGACCAGCCCGAAGAAGAGCTACATCCTGCCCGGTGGCCTCGTCGGCGGCCTGCTGATCGGCCTGATCCTGGCGTTCGTCGTGGACCGCCGGGACAAGCGGCTGCACTCGGCCAACGACGTGGAGCGGTTGCTGGATGTTCCGGTGATGCTGGATCTGTCCCGGAACTCCTTTGGCCGTCAGGTGTCGCTGGCCGCGCCGCGGTCCCGGATGGGCAAGGCGTTCACCGAACTGGCCCACAGCGTGGCCGCCTCGCTGGGTGAGGGCAGCCACGTGCTGCTGGTCGCGGGCACCTCCGCCGGGCCCGAAGCCAGCGTGGTCGCCGCCAACCTGGCCGCCACCCTGGCCCGCACCCACTCCGAAGCCGTGCTGGTCTGCGCCGACCTGCACGACAGCGTGGCCACCGAACTGTTCGGC
>DASXMU010000048.1:0-7030 GCA_036495485.1 Streptosporangiaceae bacterium | reverse complement strand
ACCACGGCCGCGAGCAATCCCTGCACCAGCGCGCCGCACGACACGTTCAACATCTCGGCGATCAACGTCAACATGCCGCTGAACCGTTTCGGGGTGCACGACCCGAACGGGTTCATGTACACGCTCACCAGCAACGTCTCCGCGGTGCGGGCGGAGGAGCAGTCCCAGCAGGTCTCGAGCGGGCTCCAGGGCGGCGACGCTATCCAGCCGCTGGTGATCAGGGCGCATCAGGGTGACTGTGTCACAGTCAACCTCACCAACTCGACCACGTTCGGGGTGGCCGCGATGGACCAGCCGCCGGTGCCCGACCCGGCGGACCCGTGCTTCGACGCTGCGCTAGTCCTCTGCGACGGGTCCCTGACGCACACCGCACCGGAGAACATCGCCTGGAACGTGGACGGGCTGCCCGGCGTGACGGCCGACGACGTGTCGAGCGCCATCGGCAAGAACGCGGACAACACCGCGGCACCGGGCAAGACGGCGAGCTACACCGTCTACATGGACCCGTCCCTGGGCTACGGTGCTCACCTGTTCCACACCACGGGCGACACCCGGCAGCTTCAGGCCCACGGACTGTTCGGGGTTCTGGTGTCCGAGCCGCCCGGGTCGCAGTGGCTGGATCCGCACACGAATCAGCCGCTCGCCAGCGGGTGGGACGCGACGATCCAGATGCCCTCCGGTTCCTCCCAGCCCAGCTGGCGCGAGTTCAACCTGATATTCCACTCGGTCGGTGACGAGGGTTACCGGCAGATCATGGAGGCGGCCGGCGCGCCCTGCGCCACCGATCAGGGTGAGGTCCAGACGTCGTCCGGGTGCGAGCTGCCCGTGGTCGACAAGTTCACCGACGCCTACCGGCCCTGTGCCAAGGCCATCAACTACCGGAGCGAGTGCTTCTTCGAGCGCGAGCTCGCCCAGCAGCGGGCCGGCTTCACTCCCGATGAGGCGAACGACTACAGCTCCTACACCAACGGCGACATGGCCACGCCACGCCCGGAGAACTACATCGGCGATCCCTACAAGATCCTCCTGACGAACGCGGACTCGGAGATGGGCCACGTGTTCCACGAACACGGCGGTGCCATCCGCTGGCTGCGCAACCCCGGCGCCGCCAACGCGGACATCGGAGGCGGGCTGGAGAAATTCCCGCCGGTGACGAAAGCCTCCATCCGGCTGGACTCACAGACGATCGAGCCGGGCGAGTCCTACGACCTGGAGACCGAGTGCGGGGCCGGCGGCTGCCAGCAGGCTGCGGGCGACTTCCTGTACCACTGCCACATCGCGGCTCACTACGACTCCGGGATGGTGGGCTTCATCCGGGTGTTCGACACTCAGCAGCCAGGCCTGCTGACCATTCCCGGCCGCACGGCCAGGCCAGCCCCGGTCACCTCGGCCGGCCTGATCGGCAAGGTCATCGAGGGCAAGACCGTCGTCCCGCAGGACCAGCTCACCAACCCGAGCACCCAGATCTCCGTGCAGCAGCTGGTCACCCAGCAGCTCCCGCCGGCGGGTGTCCGGTTCAACCAGGAGGACGCGACCGTCTGGGACTGGACCTTTGGCGGCACGGCAGACCAGCCGGTCGCTATGAGCGAGCCCGAGGACACCCACGTCTGGGCTGACTACACCGCGCCCCACCCGGGGCAACGAGATCCGATCATGTTCGACCCAAGCAACGGGAGGTACGCGTGGCCGCTGGTGCAGCCCCACCTCGGTGAACGGCCGCCGTTCTCGCCCAATGGCCATAGCGGCGCGCCGTGGCTCGGGCCGAACGTCACGTCCACGAGACCCGACGGCCTGTGCCCGCAGGGTGCTCCGCTCCGCACCTACAACATCACCGCCATCCAGACCCCCATCCTCGATCAGACGGACAGCGGGCGGGACGCCAGCGGGAACCCCATCGACCCGGTGAACGACCCCAACGGCGAGATCTTCGTCCTCAACCAGCACATAGCGGCGACGCGAAGCGGCGCTATGGCGGCGACGCCGCTGGCCATCAGGTCCGATGTCGGGGACTGCATAGCCGTGACCCTGACCAACGACCTGAGCCCGTCGACCTCGCTTGAGGCGACTAACGAGGAGAATATCTTCCGCGATGTCAACATCCACATCCACTTCGTGCAGTTCGACCCGCAGGCCTCCGACGGCGTGATCACGGGCTTCTCCTTCGAGCAGGCTGTGCGTCCCATCGCCAGCTCGACGCCCGGAGAGACGACGCTGACCGCGGCCGCGCCGGCCGGCGCGACCACGCTCCAGGTGGCCAGCACCACTGGGCTGCGTCCTGGTATCAGCATCGAGGTCGGCCAGACTCTGACCGACACCGAGGTCGTCAACCAGATCAAGGCGATCAACGGCAACACGCTGACGCTGGCCACCCCGCTGCAGAACGCGCACGCGTCAGGCGAGTCGGCCGGAGTCGAGTTCGTGCAGTACCGGTGGTACAGCGACGTCGACAACGGCACGGTCTTCTTCCACGACCACGTGGACGCGCTGACCTCCTGGGGCCACGGCCTGTTCGGCGCCCACATCATCGAGCCCGCGGGCTCGACCTTCCATGACCCGGTGACCGGGGCGCCGATCGACAGCGGCCCGATCGCCGACATCGAGACCACCGGCTCGGTGGGCTTCGGCGAGAAGGGAGACTTCCGCGAGTACGTGCTGTGGGAGCACGAAGGCATCAGATCCGCCACCAACCCGCAGGGCAGCTCGACCCCGCAGGGCTGCGAGCTGTCCAGCTTCAACCTGCGGGCGGCACCGCTGATCAACCGGGATCCCAACGCCGCCAACCCCAACAACACCAACGGACCTGACGTCAGCGTTCCGGATGGAGTTGGCCCATACAGCATGGGCTTCGAGGCACACGAGGAACCCGCCACGTCGGATCGGCAGGACTGCTCGAATATCGGCACGGCCAACGATCCGTACGTGTTCTCGTCGGTGGCTCACGGTGATCCGCCGACACCGCTGCTGAAAGCCTACGTGGGCGACCCGGTGGTGATCAGGCAAGTCGGCCTGGACGAGCAGGTCGGCGACATCCGGGTCACCGGCCACCGGTTCGCTGAAGAGCGGTTCAACCCGAACGGCGTCCTGACCGACGCCGGCACCGCCGGAATCTCCGAGAAGATGGACTACGTCTTCAACGCAGGTAACTTCCCAGGGGACTACCTCTACTACTCCGGCCGAAACCTGTCGGAGGAGAGCGGTGCCTGGGGCATCTTCCGGGTGATGAACACGCTGCACACCTCCGGGCCGAACGCGCTGGAAGCGCTGCCTGACCGGACGCCGCCACCATCCGGGGCGGGGTTCCCGACGCTCACCACCACAGGTAAGGCGCCGCCTGCCGCACCCAGCGACAGCAGCTCCGTCTGCCCGAGCAGCGCGCCAGTCCGCAGCTACAACGTATCGGTCTTCAACAGCCAAACCAGCCTTAACCATGGCGGACCGGGGATCACCTTCGACACCGGGATGCCGGGTGAGAGCGACAACGACGCCCCAGGCAGCACTGGCTCCTGGGCCACGATGTACTCGCTGTCCCAGGACGAAAGCAACATCCTGGCCGGGAAGATGCCGCCCGTGCCGTTGGTCATCCGGGCTAACGCCGGCGACTGTCTGAAGGTGACACTGCATGACGACCTGCCGACCGACAACTGGACCTGGACGTGGGGGTCTGGCCCCACCAGAGCCGGATTCAACATCGGCAACGTCCTCTACAACCCGCAGACCTCCTACGGAGGATCGATCGGGTACAACCCGGACTCGAGCGTGGCTCCGGGCGGCCAGCGCACCTACGTCTACTACGTGGACAAGGAGCTGGGCACCAACCTGATCCTCAACACGGCCAACGAGTCGTCCTGGCGGCAGGGAGCTTATGGCGCCCTGATCGCCGAGCCGGCCGGCTCGGTGTACGAGGACCCGTTCAGCGGCCAGCCGATCCAGTCCGGGATCTTCGCCGACATCTTCCCGGGCAGCGGCAGCCCGTTCCGGGAAAATGTGACGATCTTCAGCGACAGGGAGCCGCTGCTCGCCCACGAGGTCATGATCTACTACCTCGACTCCGACCATTCATACACCGACTACCACGAGGCCTCGCTCACCGACAGGGAACCGGCCGATGAAGGAGGTAATGGCAACGGCAATTGCGGAACCAGTCCTTGCCCCGACCCGTTCAATCTCTGGCAGGCCAAGAGCGACAGCGTCAACGGCGGAGCTGATCCGGCCACGCAGGTGTTCGAGGCCTTCGCGGGTGATCCCGTCCGATGGCGGGTGGCCGACGCGGCTGGCGACAACGTCATCTCGTTCAATGTCGCGGGCCACGAGTTCCCGCTGGATCATGGGCTGACTGGATCGCAGGACATCGAAGCCCGGACCATACTCCCCGGCGAGACGTTCGACGCCTTCCTGGTCAACGGTGCGGGCGGTGCGACGCACGCAACCGGCGACTTCGAGTACAACATGGGCCGGGCGCCGCTCATCAAATCCGGTGACTGGGGCATCTTCCGGGTGCTCCCGCCCTCGGGCTCGACCAGTCCGGCCACAAGTGGGTCACTACTCAAGCCGCTATAGCTCTAGCTCCGGCTCTAGCTAAATAGCTGCTGCTACCGCTGCCGTCCCGGGCCTTCGCGGCCCGGGACGGCAGCACCCGTCCGATGGCGCCAACCCAAACGACCTATGACCTATTGCGGAGCTGACCATGCGCATCACACATATTCCTTCGAAATTCGTTTCGAGTGCCCGCACCCTGCGCCGCACCACTGTCGTCGGCACCGCGACGGTGGCGGCAACGCTCCTGCTCGCCGGGCCCGCCCTGGCCCACATCACGGTCACCCCCGACTCGGTGCCCGCCGGGTCAACCGACGTGCTGACCTTCCACGTGCCGAATGAAGAAGCGCACGCCGACACCGTCAAGGTCGACGTGCAAATCCCGACCGATCACCCGATCGCCCAGTTCCTCGTCCAGCCCATTCCCGGCTGGACCTTCACCGTCAAGAACATCACGCTGGCCAAGCCGCTCGTCACCGACGACGGGTCGTTCAGCCAGGCGGTCTCCGAGGTCATCTGGACCGGCGGGCGGATCCTGCCGGGACAGTTCCAGAACTTCGAGATTTCCGCCGACCCGATGCCCACGGGCGAAAGCCAGGTGGTGTTCAAGGCGATCCAGACGTACTCCGACGGAAACGTCGTCCGCTGGATCGACCTGCCGCAACCCGGTCAGGCTGCCCCGGCTCACCCCGCGCCCACAGTCACGCTCACCACGGGCACGGCCACGGCCGCGGCGCCGGCTAGTACCGCCCATGCCAGCACAACCTCAGCAAGCTCGGGTAGCAGCGGCTCTTCCAGCGCGCTCGGGCTGGCAGGCCTCATCGTGGCCGTGCTGGCCGGCCTGCTGGCGCTGATGGTGCTCAGGCAGAACCGCCGGCTGACCGCCGAGGCCGGACTTCGCGACGGTGCTCCGGCAGCAACCGGGCCGGCCACAGCAGCGGGCGAGCAGGCACCCGCCCAGCGAACCGGGCCCGCGAACACGAAGGCATCCAGCCGGCAGCCCAAGCGGCGCCGTTGAGGCTGACCTTGTGCCCAAGGCAGCTAAGAGCTCGCGCGGGTCGGATGCGAGCCAGCAGTCCTACCCGCGCGAGTTCTAAGGCAGTTCGATTGATTTCTTGATTCCTGGAGGTGGCTGAGGTGGCCCGCAGATTCGCTCACCTGGTGGCAACGCTGTTCTTTACCGGGTTCGTTCTGCTGGCCGGGGCGACGGCTGCCTCGGCGCACGCGACGGTCGTCAGCACGAGCCCAGCCGATGGATCGGTCGTGAAGCACGCGCCGGCCCAGGTAACCGTCACCTACGACGAACCGGTCGGTATCAGTCCCGACAGCCTGAAGGTGTTCGCGCCTAACGGCGAGCAGGTTGGCACCGGCGGCGCAAAGCACGGCAAGGTACCGGCCGAGGTCGTCCTTGCCCTGAAGTCCGGCCTTGCCAACGGCACCTATACGGTCGGCTGGGCAGTGGTCTCCGCTGACTCACACCACGTTTCGGGTGCGTTCACCTTCTCGATTGGCGCACCAAGCGCCACCAAGGTCAACCCAAACACCGTCAACCAGGCCACTAGCGCCCTGGTCAGCTACGTGTTCGGCGTCGTCCGGTGGCTCGCTTTCGCCTGCTTCGGGCTGCTGATCGGTGCGGTCGGGTTCGTGCTCTGGTGCTGGCCGGCCGGGGCGTCAAGCCCGCTGGTGCTCCGGCTGACCATGGGCGCGTGGAGCGGGCTCGCCGGCTCCGTCCTCGGTGCGGTGCTGTTGCAGGGTGTCTACGGCGCCGGGGAGGGCGTCAACCAGGTGTTCTGGCCCAACGTGCTGCACCAGACCTTGGACAGCCGTTACGGCAGGTCGCTCGGAATACGGCTGATCCTGGTGATCGTCGCATTGTTCGTCTTCACCGCCATCCTCGGTAACCTGCAGGCCGATAGCCGGCGGGCGCCGGTCGCGGCGTCGGTCACCTGGGGCGGGCTCGCGGTGGCGCTGGCGGCCACCTGGGCCTTCGCCGATCACGCCGGGACCGGCAGCCAGGTGCCGCTGTCGCTGGTCTCCGACACAGTCCACCTCAGCGCGGGCGCCATCTGGCTGGGCGGGCTGACCATGCTCGCCACGATCGTGCTCCGCCGCCCCAGGCCGCCCGCGCCCAGGCAGGCCAGGGGCAAGGTTAACCGCAAGACGCAGCCGGCGCCGGTGGAGGCGGTGCAGGCCGTGGAGCGGTTCTCCCCGGTCGCGCTTGGCTGCGTCGGCGCCATCCTGCTCACCGGTACCTACCAGGCATGGCGCAACGTCGGAACCTGGGGGGCCCTGTTCGCCACCACCTACGGCCGCCTGCTGCTGATAAAGATCGCGGCCATGTGCGTGCTCATCGGCCTCGGCTATCTGGCCCGCATCCGGATCACCGCGATGCGGGCCCCGGCGTCAGCGGCTCGCGTCTCCCTCGTGGAATTCGTCACGGCCGGTCTGCCGCGAGTCGCCGTGGGCGTCAGATCAGGCCTGAGATTGCCAGGTACCG
>DASXMU010000047.1:0-11477 GCA_036495485.1 Streptosporangiaceae bacterium | reverse complement strand
CTCGCCGTTCGTGGCTAGCTGGCCGCGATAAGGGCGGCGAGGCACCGTCTGGGCTCTTTCTTTTTCATAAAGAAATTAGGAACGGCACCATCGTGGTCGACGGCGGCAACGCTCACCTGGCTGCGCCGGATCGGCGGGGCTCGCTCGTCAGCCGGGCACGATACGCCAGCCACCGGCCCCGGCCCGCTGCAATCCCAGGCTGGTGACCAGCGGATGTTAAAAAATGGACTTTACGGATATTTTAACCGGAAGCGTGGCGATCTACGGTTAATTGTGACAGACTTGTGACCGAGATGATACAGGAGGGTAGTGCCCATGCGGATCTTGGCCGGAGATTCTGCACAGCTCGAGCCGGAGTTCGGCATCCTTGCGGGCCGGTGGACCCAGTACCCTGGCATTGGCGACATACCGTTCGGCGCCATGTGGTGCGTGACCCCGCCTGGCGGGCAGAGTGACCCGGATCAGCACTCCCAGCGTGAGCTGGTCGTGGTCGTGAGCGGGAGCGCGGAGGTCCGCGCCGGCGGCGGCCAGCAGACGGCACGGACTGGCAACGCCGTGCTGCTGGAGAGCGAAGAGCAGCACGTGGTCGTCAACCGTTCTGACACCGATCCGCTCGTCACCCTGAACCTCTACTGGGAGCCGCCGGACTGAAGTCTGTTTCCGCGCTGCCGGTGCGCTATGTGCGTTCGGTTCCGGCGCCGATCAGGCTGCTGTCCATTGGCGTTCTTATCAACAATGCCGGCGGCTACGTCACCGTTTTTCTCGCGCTCATTCTCGCGGTGCGGCACACCCCCGCCTGGAAGATCGGCTTCGCCCTGCTGCTGGCGGCGCTGTTCGCGATTCTCGGATCCGCCCTCGGCGGCGCCGGGGTGTCCCGGATCGGCAGCCGCCAGACGATTGTCGCGTCGATGGCGGGATCGGCGTTCTTCACCGCCCTGCTCATCGCGGCCAGTTCGTACCCGCTGACCGTCGCCCTGGTGTGCTGCGTCACCGTATGCAACCGGGCCTACATGCCGGCCGCGACCACCGTGGTCGGCCGGATGTCCAAGCCGGCCGAGCGCGTGCAGCGGTACGCGTTCTTCCAGCTCGCCTACAACGCCGGGGCCGCGATCGGGCCGCCGCTGGCGACGTTCCTGCTGACCCGCTCGCTGACCGCGCTGTTCCTCATCGACGCGGTCACCTCCGCCGCCTTCGCCGTCGCCGCGCTGCGCCTGCCGCCGGACAGCCAGCCGGTGCCGGACGCCCAGCCGGTGCCGGACGCCCAGCCGGTGCCGGACGCCGCGCCGCTGTCAGGCGGGGCCAAGCCCGGACGGCTGCGCCACGACCGCCGCTACCTGACCTTCTGCCTGGGCGTCACGTGCGTGGCCACCTGCTACAGCCAGCAGTCCGGCGCGCTGCCGCTCACCATCAGGAGCCACCACTACAACCTCGAACTGCTCGGCATCTTCTTCAGCGCGAACGCGATCGCGGTGATCGTGTTCCAGCTCCCGGTGTCCCACCTCATCCGGCGGCTGCCCTACCCGGTGCCGCTCATCTGCGGCGGCGTCGCGATCTGCGCCGGCTACGCGATCCTGCTGGCCGGGTCGCTGCTGCCGCTGCTCATCGTCAGCGTCGCGGTGTGGACGCTCGGTGAGATCACGTTCAACCCGGTCACGCCCGCCGTGGCGATGATGATGTCGACCCCGCAGACCCACGGGGCTTACCAGGGGGCGCTCAGCACCTTCCGGACGACCGGGCAGGTAGCCGGCCCGGCGCTCGGGGTCTTCGCCTTCTCCATCAGGCCGTCGCTCCCGTGGACGCTGTGCGGCGTGCTGGCCGTCGCAGCGGCGGCGCTCTTCATCACGTTCTCGAAGGACATGCAATGACGCAAACCCTCGACGTGCTCGGCATCGGATTCGGCCCGTCCAACCTCGCCCTCGCCATCGCCCTGGAAGATACCCCGGTCAGGGCCGCGTTCATCGAGCGGCAGGAGCAGTTCGGCTGGCATCGCGGCATGCTCATCAGCGGCGCCACCATGCAGGTGTCCTTTCTCAAGGATCTGGTCACCATGCGCGACCCGACCAGCGACTTCAGCTTCCTGGCCTACCTGCACTGCAAGAACCGCCTGGCGACGTTCATCAACTGCAAGGACTTCAACCCGACCCGCGTCGAGTTCCACGACTACCTCTCCTGGGCTGCCGCCCGGCTGCGGCACCGGGTGACCTACGGCCTCGAAGCAGTGGACGCGATCCCGGTGCTGACCGATGGCGAGGTGGAGCACATCGACGTGGTGGCCCGCCGGACCGGCGACGGCGGCGAGGTGCGCTACCGGACGCGCAACCTGGTCGTGGCGACCGGGCTTGAGGCGTGGCTGCCGCCGGACGCGCCGGTGTCGCCGCGCGCCTTGCACAGCGAGGAGCTGCTGCGCCGGCTGCGCGACGTGCCAGTGGATGACCCGCTGACGTTCGTGGTGGTGGGCGCCGGGCAGAGCGGCGCCGAGGTAGTGGAATACCTGCACCGCCGGTTCGAGCGGGCGCAGGTGCACTCGGTGTTCGCCAGATATGGCTACAGCCCCGCCGACGACACCCCGTTCGTGAACGCGATCTTCGACCCGGCCACCGTGGACCTGTTCTACAACGCCCCGGCCGAGGTCAAGGACATGATGTTCGGCTACCACGCCAACACCAACTACTCGGCCGTGGACACCGACCTGATCGTCGAGCTGCACCGGCGGGCCTACGCCGAGATGGTCACCGGCGAGCGCCGCCTGATGATGCGCAACCTGTCCAGGGTAACGGCGGCCAGGGCGGCGGGCGCCGGGCTGGACGTGGACATCGCCTACCTGCCGGACGGCAGCCTCACCCGGATGTACGCCGACTGGCTGATCTACGCCACCGGCTACAGGCCGCATAGCCCGCTGAGTGTGCTCGGGCAGCTCAGCAGCTACTGCAAGGCCGAGCCCGGGCAGCCGGTGCGGCTGGACCGCGATCACCGCATGGTCACCTCCGAGCGGATGCGCTGCGGGATCTACGTCCAGGGCGCGTCCGAGACCAGCCATGGCATCTCCTCGACGCTGCTGTCCACCACCGCCATCAGGGCCGGTGAGATCGCCGGGTCGATCGCCCTGTCTGCCTGAAGAGGACTCTGTCCGCCCCTAAAAGAAGGGAGCCCCGATGGACACCCTGGTGGTCGTGACCGCGACCGCGCCGACGCCCAACGGGTCATTGCACGTCGGCCACCTCAGTGGGCCGTACATCGCCGCCGATGTGGCCGCCCGGGCGGCGCGGGCGCGCGGGCTGCGAACGCTGACCGTCAGCGGCCTGGACCCGCATCAGAACTACGTGCCGGCCAAGGCGGCCAAGGAAGGCCGCACACCCGAGGCGATGCTCGACGAGTACGAAGAGCTGGTCCGGCGGTCGCTGCGCCTGGCCGGTGTCGGCTTCGACATCTTCGCCGACCCGAGAGCCGACGCCGGGTACCGGGACACGGTCGCCCGGCTGCTGGCCGAGCTGATCGCCAGCGGCGCGGTCCGGGTCGAGCGGGTCACGCTGGCCCGCTGCGCCGGCTGCGGGACGATGCTGCACTACGCCTACGTGTCCGGCGACTGCCCCCGGTGCGGTGCCGGGTCGGGCGGCGGCACCTGCGAGGCCTGCGGGGTGTTCACCACGGCGGGCAACCTGTCCGGCGCGAGCTGCGCCCGGTGCGGCGGGCCGCCTGAGGATGTGACGGTGGCGGTCCCGCTGCTGCGCCTCGAGTCCTGCCGGGCGGTGCTGACCGGCATCTGGTCGCACGCGGTCATACCGGCCAGGGTTCGCTCGCTGCTCGGCCACTACCTGGAGGAGGGGCTGCCCGACGTGCCGCTGGCCTACCCGGCGGACTGGGGCATCCGCCACGGCGACGATCAGCGGATCGACGTGTGGGCGGAGATGGGCCTCGGCCTGCTGGCCGGGATCGCCCGCAAGCTGGACGCCACCGCGTCGGGGGCCGGTGACTACCTGGCGGCCTGGCAGCAGGTGGGGGAGTGCTGGCACTTCCTCGGTATCGACAACGCCTTCTACTTCGGCGTGCTGTTCCCGGCGCTGTTCGCGGCGGCCGGCATGCCGCCAGGCTGGCTGGGCGGCCTGGTCGTGAACGGGTTCTACCGGCTGGATGGCCTGAAGTTCTCCACCAGCCGCAACCACGCGGTCTGGGCGCACGAGTTCCTCGCGGCCGAGGACCCGGCGGTGGTGCGCATGTTTCTGTGCTGGGACCGGCCGGATCGCTACGCGAGCGGGTTCACCCGGCAGGCCTACGCTCAGTTCCGGGACTGGGTCGCCGCCGCGCTGGCTTCAGGCGGCGCGCTGCCACCCGGCCTGGCCGATGCCGAGATCCAGCGGGCCGGGCACGCGCTGGAGTTCGCCGCCTTCGATCCCGGCCTGGCCCTGCGCTGCCTGCTCGCGGCGGGGCCGGACCGGGCACCAGACCTGCTGGCGGCCATCACTGGCTCATAACCTCCCAGCCGGCTGGGCAGGCCGCGATGCCCCGCCGGGAGATGCCGGCGGCCTGCTGCCGGGCGGACTCGGCGTTCAGCAGGAAGAAGCTGCCGTCGTCACCAGGCGGTTCCAGCCGGGTTCTGCGATCTCGTTCAGCCGGTCAGTCACCTTGATGACCGGCACGGCCTCTCCTGCGCAACTCGGGGAGCACGCCCTCGCCAAACCAGTACGCTTCCTCCAGATGCGGGTAGCCGGACAGGATGAACTCCTCGACGCCGTTCGCCGCGTACTCCTCGATCAGGTCGGCGACCTGGCCGTGACTGCCGACCATGGCCGTCCCGGCGCCGCCGCGCAGCAGCCCCACCCCGGCCCACAGACCCGGGTGGATCTCCAGATCCCGGGGGTCGCTGCTGCGCCGGTAGTTCGCAAGGAGAGACTGCTGCCGCTGCTGGCCCACCGACTCGCTCGCCGCCAGGGTCTGCTGCGTGCTGGCCAGATCCTCGTCGCTGGCGTAGCTGAGCAGCCGGGCGGCCTCCGCCCAGGCGTCCTCGGCGGTGTCTCTGGTGATCACGTGGATCCGCATGCCGAAGCGGGGCTTGCGGCCGAACGCGCCGGCCGCTTCCTGGACCCGGGCGATCTTCCCCGCCACCTGTGCCGGCGGCTCACCGAACGTCAGGTACACGTCCGCGTGCCTGGCGGCCACCGCGATGGCGGGCGGGGACGATCCGCCGAAGTAGACGTCGGGCAGCGGCTCGGGCCGCGCGTACACCGTCGCCCCGTCGACCGTGTAATGCTGGCCGCTGAAGTCGAACGGCTCCGGGCCCCAGGCGCCCCGCACGACGGTCAGGAACTCCTCGCATCGCGCGTACCGCTCGTCGTGCGGCATGAAGTCACCGAACCGGCGCAGCTCGTCGGAGTGGCCGCCGCTCACCACGTTGAGCAGCAGCCTGCCCCGGGACAGCCGCTGGAACGTTCCGGCCATGTTGGCCGACAGCACCGGCGAGGTGATGCCGGGCCTGAAGGCCACGATGTACTTCAGGCGCTCGGTCTCGCGAGTGAGCGCGGCGGTCACCAGCCACGCGTCCTCGCACCAGATGCCGGTGGGCGTTAGCACGGCGTAAAAACCCAGCTGGTCGGCCGCCCGGGCGATCTGCGCCATGTACTCGATGTCAGGGGGCCGGCGGGTCGCGCCCGCCTTCCCGTCCAGCCCGGGGAACGCCCGGTCGGAGATCGAGCGCCCGTCGCCGGAGGTGGGCAGGTACCAGTTCAGCCGGAGCAGGCTACTCATATCCATACAGCCTTAGCACGTCGCCGAACCTCTCCAGGGCCAGCCGCCGGTGCTCTGGCGTGAAGGCGGTGCGCCAGCCACCGATCTGGCCCTTGTAGAACGAGAACACCTCGGGGTTGAACAACTGCCCGGCCACGTCCCGTGTATCCGCGTCGGTGACGCCGAGGAAGTCGAAGATCCGCGTGAGGGTCCGGGCCTGGACCTCGGCCGAGCCGCCGCCTCGCGGCCCGACCAGGTCCTCGAATGAGGTCTTGCAGACGTTCGGGTGGTTGAGCAGCCAGAGCATGCTGAGCATGTGCTGGTCCGCTGGGGGGAAGGCCGGGTCGGTGAGCGCGTAGGCGAGCTGCTCGCCGAACGTCGCCTTTGATTTAAGGATCTCGCTGAACACCAGGAAGTCGTTGTAGTTGCTGAACCCGCGGCCCGTTTTCCCGCACAGGAAATTGACCATCGACAGCGTCATGTCCCGTGGGTCCCGGTAGTTGAATATGATCCGCGGCTCACCGGTCTCCACCCATTCCCGCAGGAAATGGCCGTCCAGCCTGGTGATGTCAAACTGGTTGAATACCCAGCACACGTTGGCCGGGGTGTCCGCGAAATCGCTGCCGACCGCCCGCCTGTGGACCTTTTCGATGAACCCGGTCTCGACCATCGCCCGGCTGAACCAGGTGGTGAGCGGCTGGTTGAAGCGGATGTGCCAGGACCAGGACAGTGCGTCCCAGGCCCGGTCGGTGGCCTCGGTGAAGTACGCCTCATCGGCGTCTTCCAGGGCGGCAGCAGTCTGCTTGTCATAGGCAATGCGGGCGATTCGCCAGCGGGTTTCCAGATCCAGGACAGGAACAATTTCCGGCCGCAGCCGCACGCCCGCGCCGTACATTTTATAGCCGAGTGCGGTCATCAGTTCCTGAAGGAGATGCGTACCGGATTTCATCAGCGAGATGATGATGACACGCGGCGCTTGTCCAGATTCCACCTGAACCTCCATATTTGCCTCATCCTAGCGAACCACCGTGATCAGGTACACCACCAACCCCGCGACCGGCACGGACGGCACCCAGTTACGGTCGCCGAAGTCATGACAACTCGGTCAAATCGCAATAATCCGGTTAAAGCAGATCATTACCTCTTGACAGGCGTGGCCGCCGGAGATGTAGTAAGCGGACTGGCGGCTGCCCGGCGTACGCGAGGCATCCCGCCCTGGGCCTGGAGGAGGGGTTTTGAGAAGGATCACGCAGTGTGTTGGTGTTCTCGCAGGGGTGGCGCTCGCGGCGGCGAGCCTCAGCGTTGGGCCGGCCTCGGCGGCCACCCAGCGGATCGCCGGGACGAAGGGGCAGTGGCAGGCGGCCATAGCTCAGGTCCCGCAGCCGGGTACCGGCTGCTATCACGCTTCGTACCCCTCGCTGCAGTGGCACGCCGTCAAGTGCGTGGCCGCACCGAGGATTCCCTTGGCACCGGCGCTGCCGCGTGGATCAGCCAGGCACGCCCAGCCAGCAACGGTCGGTGATGGCACCGACTTCTCGGCAGTGGTATCAGGGAAGATCACCAAGGCCGTAGGATCGTTCCATAATGTGAGCTCGAATATCACCGAGAAGGGCCAGGTGGGTGGCTCAGGCCCGCAGATTGCCAACGCCCTCACGCTTCAGATCAACAGCCAGTTCTTCTCTGGCAGCCCCGCATGCGCGGGAAGCAGCAATCCCAGCAACTGCCTGGCGTGGCAGCAGTTCGTGTACTCCTTCCAAAACCACACCGGCTTCCTCTTCATGCAGTACTGGCTGATTAACTTCAACGCCACGTGCCCCTCGGGCTGGTTCACGTTCTCGAGCGATTGCTTCACCAACAGCTCGTCAAGCACGCTGGCCGGCGGCCCGCTGACCGCCAAGCAACTCGCCACTGTCAAGCTTTCGGGGAGCGCCGCTGCGGGTGGTCAGGACAAGGTGTCGCTGACTGTCGGCTCAGGGAACGCAACTCTCGTCACCAACCGGGACAGCAAGATCCATCTTGCCGCGGCCTGGAACACGACTGAGTGGGGCGTGTTCGGTGACGGCGGAGGTGGCGCGGCCGACTTCGGCGCCGGCACGACGCTGGAGGCGCAGACGGCCTTGACGGATACCGGCTCTTCGGCGCCGACCTGCGTCAAGGAAGGCTTCACCGGCGAGACGAACAATCTCAAGCTGGCCAATACACCGGCGCTCGGAAGCCAGCCATCGCCCACGATGGGCTCCAAGCAGACTAACGGCACAAGCGGAACCGCGAGCTGCGCCGTCGCCGCCTGAGCCCGCCGCACAAGCGGCCTGTCCTAGATCGAACTCGCTACCAGGATCCGCCAAATCTCACCCGGGCGGGGATCTATAGATCCCCGCCCGGTCGGCAATGTGTAGCCTTATCAACGCCCGGTTGCGCCGCTGCCAGGTTTGCGTGGAGGTACTGCTTTTTCGCGCACGATGTCTACGTGAAGATACACACTTTTGCTTAGGCATACCGCGGCGTAATGAGACATAAGCTGTGACCGGCCAGCGTGCGTGTCATCCAGCAATGTCTCGGAGGCGGTATCGATGTCGACTGCCGATATGACGGCTTGGAGTTCGCAGATTACCGAGCGGTTCAAGGTTCTGCTGAACTTCAAAGATATCTCCGACGAGACCGATGACGAAGGCGTGGACGGCGACGACCACGAAGTGAAGTTGAAGCGCGTCGCGATCGCCCGCAACCGCAATCCCCACGAGGCCGAGGCCGCGCACGAAGCGCTCGCGGCGCTGGCGTTCAGCGGGTACCAGGACTGGTGTGAGTATGACGACGATGACTGGACAAAGAACTGCCTGTGCCAGGTCCTCGACGATGACCAAAGCGGCTTCCTGGCCTCGGTCCTCGAGGACGCCGGCCTGATCGACCTGACCACCGCCATCGAGCTGATGGCTGGGCCCTACCGCACCGCCTGGCAGCAGGCCGCCGAGACCGAGGCCGCCCAGTCCGGCAGCGAGGTGGGCGCGGCCGCGCTGGTCCCGGCCGAGAACCTGGAGTCCTGGAGATACAGCCGCACCCCGGGCACCCGGTACTACATCTTCTACGAGGGCCAGTACCTGTACTCCGATGACAAGGACGCACCCTTGGCCGGCTGGGCCACCGCCGAAGCCCGTGATGATCAGGCAGCCGCGCGGGCCACCGAATGGGAATCCGGCTCGGGCGTCTTCTATACCGACTATGAGAATCCGGCTCATGCCGGCGGCGTGACCCACGTGTTCGGCCGGAGCAAGGACGGCCCGTGGGTGCTGACACGAGAACAAGCCGGGCAGTTGCTGGCCACATCCCCTCAGTCGCAGCTACCAGCCGGGGCCGGCAGTCCCATCGAGCCGTACTTCGGCACTGGGCACTTCACCAAGTACGACAACGGCACCTACTTCTTCGGCCAGACCGCCGACACCGCCACCTGGTATCGCACCTACCAGGAACTCCTCGACGCGCTCGCAGCCCGTGCCGCACCGGCTGCGGGCGGAGCCGAAGCGCTGCAGAAGCTTCTCGAAGCGGTCCCCGAAGCGCGCGGCCTATCGGAGCAGGAGCTGGCCGACGCCATTATCGCGGCCACGGCCTAGTCATTGAGCCATGGCCTTCCTACTCGAGGTGATTCCCCATGAGTGATCAGCCGTTTCAGCCAGCGCCCCCCGTGTCACAGGTTCAGGAAAGCGTCATAAAATATGTGCAGGGAATACAAAAGAAAGGTCAGCAGGAGCTCCTCGCCCTGGCCAGCGTCCCCGGCGCTCTCGGTGCCGCGATAGGCAAGGAGGCTGGGGGGCAAGCCATCAGTGCCAAGATGAGGGAAAAGCTCCAGAAACTCAACGATAATAAGGCTGGCGTGTACTTTTTCAACACGGGGAAGAGCCAGTATTTCGAGTATCGGGGCGGGGTGTATTATCAGGTAACTGGCGAGACGGTCAGCCCTACTCCGATGACGCCGGGCTTCCAGCCGGCGTCTGGGCCACTTCCAGCCATTGAGGGTGGCGCTGTCAAACTAAAGGAGTTTGTGGCGCCAGGAGAGCCCGGCATCTCCGCTCCGCTGAAGGAGAAGAAGATCCCGGGTGCGCGCTTTGTCGACGCCCCGAAGCCGGGGAAGCAGCTAGTGCAGGAAAGTCCGAACGACGCCCTGCGGCGGCTCCGGAAGCTTGACTCACTCAAGGAATATGACCTCTTTCATTCTAGGGGTCAGTACTGGGCGACCCAGGTATGGAAAAAGTTTGAGTGGGTCGATCCCGAAACGGGAACGGTCTCGCCCGCGTCCAGCGCCCTCCCGCCAGGCGAGTACGATTTTCTGGGACCGGGCAAGCCGGAATTCCAGACCGCTCACTGGGATCCCTACAAGGAACAAAAGCGACAGGGCGATCTGCGCAAGAAACTAATAGAGCAAGAAACACGAGGCCCGTTCAAAATCGGCGACAAGGATCCCTATCCGCTTCTGTGCGGCGGCTGCCAGGTGGAAGTGAATGGCGAGCTCGTATATGTGGCCGAGTTCGACGACTACTGGCGGCTCACCGCCGGTCCGGGACGCGATGTGGTCGTCCAGGGTGACTCCGACGACTGGGTGAGGATTTATCCCGACAACCCTGATGCCGGGCTCAGTCTGCTGTCCAACGTGGATTACCGGCTCTGTTACGACAATAGCCCCCTCGATCTCACTGATTGGGAATTCCGGTTCGGGGTGATCATCGCCAACTGGAGCTACTACACGGAGTATGCCAGGCAGAAGTTCTTGGGCACTCACGGCTGGGGGGCATCGCGAGGCATGATCCATGTGCCGTTCCGGACGGACAAGTACACAATGCACGCCAGCGTAGAAGACACTTACTTCCGGCAAAGCATTGAGAAGATCCTCGAGGCGGGCAGGGAGCCGTGGCGCGGCTGCATGGCAGACCTGGCCGGCAGCGTGCATCACCTCACCATTGAATACGGCGGGTTTGGAGATAAGGAAAATCCGCGCCTCTTCCCCACCGGCAAAACGTGGGTTTACTCTGGGGATGGGGGCAAGGCATTGCCAAAAAACCTTCTCGGCCCGGATACATACTTCAAGCAGGCCAGGGATTACCTCAGGGACTGGGGGCCATAGAACTAGTGCGCTGCCATCTGAACCGCCGCGCGAGGAGTTCACCATCCACTGGAGCGAGTTCTGGCCGGTGACGACCAGCGGCTCCGTTATCAGGGGGTGACGAGCTGTCACGTCGTGCCGCCGTCGTGGGTGACGTAGAGCTTGCCGAAGTCCCCCGGGAAGGCGCTGACCGGCCCGTAAATGGCCCAGGCGATCTTGCTGGTCACGAACGTCAGGTCGCGGAAGCCGGCGCCGCCGTCGCCCAGGGCCAGCAGGGTGTTCCACTTCGTCTTATGGCTGTCGTTGAGGTACATCGATGAGCCGTTGGCCCACGCCCCCACCAGCAGGCTCCCCGAGGGCGCGGCGGCCGGGTCGGCCTCGATCCCGAGCGGTCCGGTGGTCCCGGCGCTGGTGTCGGTCTTGCCGGTGTTCACCGACCGGTAGACGGTCTTGGCCGCCTTGCTGATGCCGGGGTTGCCGGTGCACAGCAGCGCCACATCGGTGGCCGAGGTCTGCCAGGAGTTCATGCCCCATTTGCTTGCAGTGTTCTGGCGATGGGCAGGCGGGTGCTCAGCCGCGCTGGTATGGCGGTCAGTCCGGCTACCGCGATCAGCGAGCCCAGCACGGCTGCGACGAGCCACCAGGCTGGTGGCTGGCTGACGCTCCCTCC
>DASXMU010000046.1:0-25956 GCA_036495485.1 Streptosporangiaceae bacterium | reverse complement strand
CGTGGCAGCCAGCACCGGCCACCGCTACGGCCAGGCGATGACCGCCGGGCACATCTACACCATCGCCGGGAACGGCACAGCCGGATACAGCGGCAACGGTGGCCCGGCCACAGCGGCCAGGTTCAGCATCCCGGGTGGGGTGACCCAGGACGGCGCTGGCAACCTGGCGATCGCCGACACCGGCAACCGCCGGATCCGGGTGGTGGCGGCCCGCACCGGCCGGTTCTACGGGCGGGTGATGACCGCCGGGCACGTGTACACCGTCGCCGGGTCGGCGGGACGGTGGTTCTCCGGCGCGGGCGGTCCGGCCACAGCCACCGAGTTCAGCCCGGGCCCGCACGGTCCTGGCGTGGCCGCAGTGGCGCTCGACGCCGCGGGCAACCTGGTGCTGACCGCGCCCAGCGCGGGCGCGGTGCTGGTGGAGGCCAGAAGCACCGGCACCTTCTACGGCCAGGCGATGACCGCCGGGCACATCTACACCATCGCCGGGAACGGCACAGCCGGATACAGCGGCAACAGCGGACCAGCCACGAAGGCGGAGTTCCGCTTCCCATGGGGGGTTGCAGTGGACGAATCCGGCAACCTGCTGATCGCCGACGACCAGAACAACCGCATCCGGCTGGTAGCCGAACAGACCGGCACCTTCTACGGCCAGGCGATGACCGCCGGGCACATCTACACCATCGCCGGAAGTGGGACTCCAGGGTTCACCGGCGACGGCGGACCGGCCACCGCCGCCGCACTGCACGCACCGACCGGGGTAGCGGTGGACGCCACCGGCAACCTGCTGGTCGCAGACACTGGCAACAACCGCGTCCGGGTGGTGGCAGCCAGCACCGGCCACCGCTACGGCCAGGAGATGACCGCCGGGCACATCTACACCATCGCCGGAAGTGGGACTCCAGGCTTCACCGGCGACGGCGGGCCGGCCATCAGGGCGGGGCTCGGCTCACCCGGCGCAGTGACCCCCGGCACCGCGGGCAACCTGGTGATCGCCGATACACTCGACAGCCGGATCCGGGTGGTAGCCGGAACCAGCGGAACCTTCTACGGGCAGCAGATGACCGCCGGGCACATCTATACCGTCGCGGGCGGCGGCACCGCGGGGTGCCTGGGCGATGGCGGCCCGGCCATGGCCGGCGAACTCGGCTTCCCGCAGGGCGTGACCGTGGACCCCGCGGGCGACGTGCTGATCGCGGACTGGAACTGCAACCGGGTGCTCGAAGTGCCGGGCTGACCGCGCACGTTCCTGCTGATGGGGCCGGCGCCGGCCCATCAGCCTAGCCAAAACTGGCGCCGATCCCTGACCCGGCCGGGATCCGCTGCCACATCGCGACGATGCTGTTATCTCCAGCGATTAGTTTCAGGCCGCCCGATGCTTATTAAGTACGCCTTGCGGCTTTCTTTCAAACTGTAATTAATAATGGGACTCGCACAGCACCGGGCCACCGCCGCGCCGGGGGGACGGCGGTGGCCCGGCTGTGGCCGCTGAGCGGCTACGACGTGCTACGAGGTGTACGGAAGCAGGCAGATCCCGGCGTGGCCGCTGACTCCGCCGCACCGGTTGCTGCCGAAGCGGTTGGTGCTGGCGATCCACAGGCCGGCACTGGTGATCAGCATGTAGCCCGCGTTGGCCCGGTCCATGCTGTAGAGCCCGGCCGTGCCCTGGGTGTCGGTGACCAGTTGCCCGGTGCTCGCGTCGATGCCCTGCAGCCCCGGGTCTGGTATCGCGCCGGCGCCGGCGTTGTTGCAGCCGTTGATGTTGTCGCCCCAGCGTATGTGCCCGGCGGCATAGACGTCGGTACTGTCGGCCGCGATGCTGTAGTACGAGTCGCACCCGCTGTATTCGATCCAGGTGTCGGGCACCTGCGTCTTGGTCGCCGGCCAGGCCGCGACCGAGTCGCACAGCCCAGCGCGCTTGCCGGTGTCCGGCCAGTTCCACGGGTGGTAGCCGGTGCTCGCGGTGTAGATCGTCTGGTCGTCGGGCGACCAGGCCGCGTCGCGGATGTAGAACGCCTCGGTGAGCGTGCACTGGTACGGGAACCCATTGGGCAGGTTCCCGCTGCTGCCGTCCCACTGCGGCGAGGTCCAGCCGGTCACCGTGGCCGGGTCGGTAGCCATGTTGATCATGAAGATCTGCTGCCTGGCCAGCCCGCCAGCCGAGGTGAAGTTTCCCTCGATCAGGTCGAGGGTCCCGCCGTGGCTGACCTTCTGGTTGTAGACCGCCGTGTGGTTGTTGTTCGAGGTGCACTGCGGCGGCTTGGACGTGGTGCAGTAGTGGTAATGGCCGGACAGGTCCAGCTGGAGGAAGCCATCGTCCTTCCCGGTGACCGGGTTCAGGCTTGCCATGTACTTGTCCTTGCCCCCGTTGACCGAGAAGAAGAAACCGCCGGCCAGCAGGTGCCCGTTCGCCGCGACCAGCGTGTTCACTTCGCCACCCGACGCGGTGGTGCCGAAGGCGGGAACCACGTTCCCGACCGTCGTGTCGATCTCCGCGATAAACTTCACCGCCGTGCCGTTGATACTGGTGAACCGCCCGCCAAGGTAGGCGTGCGCGCAGTTGTTCCCGTTGAACGCGATCGTGTTGATCCGGTCGTTCACGTCCGGTGCCCACGAGGTGATCGTGTACGGCGGGCTGGCGCTGAAGCTGAAGATGTTATGCCGCGGAAAGGCAACCTTCTTCTGGGTGATCGAGCTGAAGCTGCCCACCGCGTACATGAGGTTGCCACACTGGACGATCTGCTTTATCACCTCCTGAGTACCCGTGTTGGTGAGCGACGGCGTTCCCGTGGCCGGCACTGCAGAGACTCCCCCGGTCTGCCGTACGGCCGTAAGAGCAGTGGGATGCGGGGCGCGACTGGCACCCGCCGGTGTCGCGTAGCCGGCCAGGCCGGCCGTGAAGGCGGCGACGGCCGCCACCGTCACACCTTGCGACTTCCAATGATTGAACAGACGCATGATTCCCCTGTTGACAGTTAAGGGCGAAGGGGTACGGTGTCCACACCCACGGCCGAGCACCGCGGGCAGTGAACCGTTTACTCATAGGACGGTTAACCCCAATATCCGGTTCACATGACCACCGTTCCGAGTTTGGCGCTCCCCATCTTCTAACGTTCTGGCGATCTTGCCGGCATGTTCGGCCACCCCGGCGGGGCCATCTTGCCTGCCCGTGGGCAATCGACTGCTGAGCGGCCCCGATGTCCGGCGCAGAAGCCATGTAGTATCTCTGTTTCGAACAGAATAGCCGATTCTTGGGCGTAGAAGGGAAGAGCGGGGATATGCCCCACAGGAACCTGCTTCCCCTGCCTGAACTGCTTTCCCGGTAGTTCCTTACGTTACTGGCTTCCCGGGGTCAACCCGCCGTACCACCGGTCACTGCGGCAGGGCCTAGTGCAGACCCCGCTCCGCGACCTCTACCGCGCTCAGCGGAGCTGACGTAGCCCGGTGGCAGACTGAGCCGCATGACGATCTCGGATCCCAAGGCGGACCTGCGCCGCTATCTGCAAACAGCCCGCGACGCCATCATGTGGAAGCTGGACGGGCTGTCCGAATACGACATCCGGCGCCCGCTGACACCGACCGGCACCAACCTGCTCGGGCTGGTCAAGCATCTGGCCTTTACCGAGTTCGGGTACTTCGGCGACACCTTCGGGCGGCCATCGGCCGACGCACCGCCCTGGTCCGAGGACGACCCCATGTCCGACATGTGGGCGACCGCCGACGAGAGCCGGGAGCAGGTCACCGGCCTCTACCGGAAGGCCTGGGCGCACTCGGACGAGACCATCGAGGCACTCACGCTGGATACCGTCGGCCAGGTGCCCTGGTGGCCTGTCGAGCACGGCAGGGTGAACCTGCACCGGATCCTGATCCACATGATCGCCGAGACGAACCGGCACGCCGGCCACGCGGACATCGTCAGGGAGCTCATCGACGGGGCGGCCGGGCTGCGCCAGGACAGCGACAACATGCCCGAGGTCGACCAGCAGTGGTGGGAGAACTACCGCGGCAACCTCGAACGCGTCGCCCAGCAGGCCGGCCAGGGCTGACCCGCCCGGTCACGAACCCACCCCACCAGTTTCGACACACCGGGCAAAGATTCAGGCGCGGCTGACCAGAGCCAGCACCGCGGAACGGCTCGCCATGATAGCCGCCGAGGACGTAGAAGGAGCATCGGTATTCGTCACTGTTGTGCCATCAGCGCTAGTGGTGCCGCGCATATCAAGCCGTTCGGTGTTCCGCCGCCAAGAGATCCGGCGGTCGGCTGAGTCGCACTTAACGGCGATGGCCGCGAGGGGCGGCACCGCGGCGATCGGATGGCCGGGCCAGGGTACGGCGCAATTTTGCGGGTTTATCCGCAGTAGCCACGGTGTTACCGTCCGGATGGGAGCCTGGCACCAAGGCTGGGACCAGTCTAGCCGGTGACTGGGCTCGCTGAAGGAGCAGCAATGAAGGTCACCAGGCTGTTAGCCAGCGCGGGAGCGCTATCAGTGGCGATAGCGACGCTGGCCACCGGCGGGTTCCCGGCGGCGGCCAGCCGTCAGCCCGACCGGCCCACAGCTCACCGCACCCGGGCCGGCGCCCGCACGGCGGTTCACCGCACCCCCATGGATGCCCATATGGCGATCAATTGCGAGTACAGCGATATTTGCACGGATCTCGCGGACTCGCAGAATGTTTTCGGTCAGTACGTCGGCCATGACGTGCCCGCGAACGCCTTCTTTTCAAACGTGCCTGGTTCTGGCAACCGGAACCAGTACAACGTGATCCTGCCGCGTGACCCCTCCCCCAGCAATCCGGCGGCCAAGTCGTACCAGTTCGAGCTCAGCGTCGCGTTCTGGTTCGGGATGGCGATGTGCGCCACCCAGTCCTATCCTGAGCAGATCCCGGCCTGCACCCCGGACAGTGACAGCAACATCCTCGACCCAGCCACCTCGCCCGACCATACCGGGACCGCGTTCATGCAGCTGGAGTTCTTCCCGCCGGGCTGGGTCGAATGGCCGAGGGGCGGCTCCTGCAGCCCGGCGCAGTGGTGTGTCGCGTTCAACATCAACAGCCTGGCCGTGGACCCGGTCAACGGGACTGTGCTGAACTCCACCTGCGCCGCCAAGGTGGGCCTCGAGTACCTTAACTTCGCGTTCGTCACCAGGAACGGCAAGCCCCAGGCACCGCCGAACCCGGTTCAGTCCACGCTGGCCACGTTCACCCCGGATCCCGCGAAGGATCTGTTCATGAACCCCGGCGATCACCTGGTGGTGACAACGCACGACACCCCAGCCGGCCTGGAAATCACCATCAGCGACCTGACGACCGGCCAGTCCGGCTCGATGACCGCGAGTGCGGCCAACGGGTTCGCCCAGGTCAAGTACGATCCGACCGGCACGAGCTGCCAGTCGGTCCCGTACAGCTTCCACCCGATGTACAGCACCTCGACGCCGCAGACCCGGGTCATCTGGTCGGCCCACAGCTTCAGCGCCGGCTTCTTCAGCGAGATCGGGGACTTCCAGGACTGCTCGGGCCCGAACCCCATCCCGCCCACTCCGACCGGCGTCCAATGCCCGTCGGGTGACTTCGAAGGATCCCCGCCGAACCTGACTCCCACTGACGCGGACGACTCGATCTGCTTCCCCGGATCGGAGGCCTCGCTGATCGACCTCGGCGGCTGCCTCGGGACCAATACCGGCTTCGACGGACCCGGCTACCAGCCGGACTGGCCGGATGGCAACACCCTGATACACCCGCAGCCGGTCCTGTTCAGCAGCCCGCTAACCGGGTCGGACTATGACATTCCGTACGCACAGTCGGCCTTCGAGACCGACTTGGCCAAGCTCGAGGGTGGCTCGTGTGCCACCAACGGGACCGGCTGCACCCTGATCCCCACCACTGACAGCGGCACCCCGGCGGCCTTCTACCCCTTCTTCAGCACATTCCAGCGGTCTGACGACCACGATCAGGGGTGCCTGTGGGGGCTCGGTAACGCCATGCCCCGCGGGAACGACTTCGGCCGCAACAACCAGTACGGTCAGCCGCTGCCCAGCACGTACCTGATCTTTGGCGGCGGCGGGTCGGCCAGCATGATCTACGACGATTTCCGGCAGATCGTGAACAACCCCTGCCCGCCTGGCGGCTACCGCCGCTAGACGGGCCTGGCTGACAGATAACTGGAACGGTCGATCGGTGCTGGATAGCCGGGTCAGGAGAGGGCGCGGCAGATATTCTTAGCGGTTGCGTGAATGAGCACGATATTGACCGCACCGGTGCTGCCGGCAATGAGAAGTGACGGCCCGGAGATTACCCACCCGCCGACGGGGAATCCATGGTTGCCAACGGGAACCGTGGCGCCAAAATGACTCGGAGCATAGATGCCGGCGCCCCCGCCGGCCGGGTAGCAGAACCAGCCGTAGCCCGACAGGTTACCCAGCATGGACTTGCCGGTGCTCGTGTTGTGATACCGGGCGAACAGCGGCCCTCGGAACTCCTGGACCAGGGGTTGCCGTTCGGCGTCCGGCCCCGGACAAGCAGATCAGCCTGACCGGGCTCCGGGCGCTGCGGATGGCGGGCGGCTACCTCCTGGCAGGGGTCCGGTGGCGGCTGGCCGATGCGGGCCGCCCGGCGCTGTGGCTGCTTGATGTAGCGCTGGCTCCGGCTGCCCGCACCCGGTGGGTGATCAGCATCATGCTGGCGGTCTTGATGGGTTGGCTGCTGGGTGACCAGGGCTTCAACGCCACCGTCCCCGACATTGTGGTGCTGCCTGTCTTGTGGGCAGGGATGGACAAAGCGGCGGCCGGCTGCGCCACGTACGCGGCCTGGACAAGCCTGCCGAAGATAGTCAGGCAGCCAGAGACGACTAGCCGTTTTCTTACCGGCACCCCAAATCCTTTCAGAATCGGGCTGGTCAATCGCTATATACTCAGTATGATGTCCGTTATGCTACTTGATGGCATCACGGGTATGAGCGTCCGGAATGACGGGGTGTGGCGATGAGCGTGCTGGAGCTGCGCGGGGTGGCGAAGACGTATGGGACCGGGGCGGCCGAGGTGCACGCACTGCGCGGCGTCGACCTGTCGGTGGAGGCCGGGGCGATGGTCGCGGTGATGGGGCCGAGCGGCTCGGGCAAGTCCACATTGCTGACGATCGCCGGCAGCCTGGAGGCCCCGACCAGCGGCGAGGTGCTGGTCGGCGGCACGCCGCTGGCTGGCATGTCGCGCAACGACAGGGCCAGGCTGCGGCGCCGCTCGGTCGGGTACGTGTTCCAGGACTTCAACCTGCTGGCCGGGCTGACCGCGGCCGAGAACGTCGCGCTGCCGCTGGAGCTCGACGGCATGTCCGCCAGGAGGGCGCACGCGGCCGGCCTGCGGGTGCTGGCGGCGCTCGGGCTCAGCGAGCGCGCGTCCCGGTTCCCCGATGAGCTGTCCGGCGGCGAGCGCCAGCGGGTGGCCATCGCCCGTGCTGTGGTGGGCGAGCGCCGTCTGCTGCTGGCTGACGAGCCGTCCGGCGCGCTGGACTCGGCGAACGCCGCCGAGGTGATGCGCCAGCTGCGCGAGGCGTGCGAACGGGGCATGGCCGCCGTGGTGGTCACCCACGACGCCCAGATGGCCCAGTGGGCCGACCGGATCGTGTTCCTGCGCGACGGGCACATGGTCGACCAGCCTGCCCAGCCGGAACCGCTTCCCGCGCAAAGCCAGGGCCAGTGAGCACAGAGCTGCGCGAGCGCCCGGCCCACACGGGAGCGGCCAACGGGGGCGTCTTCGCCAGCCGGGCCGTGGCCCGCTGGGCTTGGCGGCTGTTCCGCCGTGAGTGGCGCCAGCAGTTCCTGATCCTGGCGCTCATCGTCGTCGCGGTGGCCGCCACGGTCATCGGGGCGGCGGTGGCCACCAACACCCCGCCGCCGGCCAACGCGGGCTTCGGCACCGCACATGACATGGCCAGCTTCGGTTCGCCCGACCCGAAGCTGGCCAGCCAGATCGCCGCACTGCGGCACCGGTTCGGCCGGGTCGAGGTCATCGAGAACCAGACCGCCGCCGTCCCCGGCTCGATCGAGACCTACGACCTGCGCGCCCAGAGCCCGGGCGGCCCGTTCAGCCAGCCGATGCTCTCCCTGGTCAGCGGGCACTACCCGGCAGGTCCCGGCCAGGTCGCCCTGACCAGTGGGCTGGCCGCCACCTTCAACGTGAAGGCCGGGGACATCTGGCGCGAGGGCGGGAAGGCCCGGCTGGTCACCGGCATCGTGGCGAACCCGCAGAGCCTGCTGGACTCCTTCGCCCTGGTGGTGCCGGGCCAGGTCAGCGCGCCGACCCAGGTCACCGCCCTGTTCGACGCGCCAGGGGTGGACACCAGCACGATCGGGCCCAACGTCGAGACACCGGCGCAGGCGAAAGCGTCCAACCTGGTCAACCCGCAGACCATCGTGACCGTGGCGGTCACGCTCGGCATGCTGCTTATCGCCCTGCTGGCGATCGGCGGCTTCACCGTGCTGGCACAGCGCCGGCTGCGCTCGCTCGGGATGCTCGGCTCACTGGGCGCCACCGACAAGCACATCCGCATGGTCGTCTGGGCCAACGGCGTCGTGGTGGGTGTGGCCGGCGCGGTGGCCGGGCTCATTCTCGGCCTGGCCGGGTGGCTGGCCTACCGGCCGAGCCTGGAGTCGAGCGCCCACCACGTGATCGGTGTGTCCCAGCTGCCGTGGCGGGTCATCGGCATCGCGATGGCGCTGGCCATCGTGGCCACCTTCTTCGCCGCCTGGCGCCCGGCCCGCACCGTCACCAGGGTTCCGGTCGTCCAGGCGCTGTCCGGGCGGCCCTCGCCGCCCAAGCCGGTGCACCGGCTGGCGCTGCCGCTGGGCATCGGCTTTCTCGTCGTCGCCTTCCTGCTGGTCGGCGTCGCCTCCAGCGAGGGAGCTAAGGACCCGCAGGACCCGCAGGCTCAGAGCGAGGCAATTCGCGAGCTGGTCCTCGGCCTGGTCGCCCTGATCGTGGGTGTCGTCCTTTTGTCGCCCACGTGTGTGGCGATCCTGGCCAGGGCCGGCAAGCGCACCCCGATCGCGGTGCGGCTCGCCCTGCGGGACATGGCCCGGTACCGGTCCCGCTCGGGCTCGGCCCTCGCGGCGATCGGCATCGGCGTGCTGATCGCGGTCATCATCTGCGTGTCCACCGCGGCCCGCTACGGCAACATCCTCGACTACGCCGGCCCCAACCTCGCGTCCAGCCAGGTCGTCCTCTATGCCCCGAACTCGCCCTACGGGCCGCCACCTGCCATCCGCCCCAATCCCCAGGGGCACCCCAGCAGGCGGGATCAGCCCGTCATCACGGTGCCGAGCGCCAGCACCCTGCAGGCGATGGCCACGCGGGCCCGCGGCATGGCTGCCTCGCTCGGCTCCCACAGCGTCCTGACGCTCTACGCGGCCGGCGCCACGCTCTACCACGCCGAGGCAGGTCGCAACTGGTCCGGCCCGGTCTACGTCGCCACACCCCAGCTGCTGCATACCTTCGGGATCACCGCCGCCCAGATCAACACCGGCGCCGACATCCTCACCATGCGGCCCGGGCTGGCCAGCACCACCAAGATGCAGCTCCTGTACGGCCCCAGCGGCACCGGGCCGCCGCCAGGCAACGGCACCAGCTCGTTCCCCTGCCCGAAGGGAAGCTGCCTGGCCAATCCGGCGATCCAGGAGATCAGCGGCCTGCCGTCCGGCACGTCGGCGCCCAACACCGTGATCACCGAACACGCCATCCGCCAGCTTCACCTGAAGGTGACCATCTCCGGATGGTTCATCCAGGCGCCGAACCCGCCCAGCGCCGCGCAGATCAGCAACGCCCGGCTGAGCGCGGCCACGGCGCACCTGAGCATCGAGACCAAGTCCAGCGCGCCCTCATCGGCCGAGATCATCAACTGGGCCACCGTGTTCGGCATCCTGCTCGCGCTGGGCATCCTGGCGATGAGCGTCGGCCTGATCCGCAGCGAAACGGCCAGGGACCTGAGCACGCTGACCGCCGCGGGCGCGACCAGCTCGGCCCGGCGCACGATCGCCGCCACCACGGCCGCCGCCCTCGGCCTGCTCGGCGCGCTGCTCGGCACCGTGGGCGGCTACATCGCCGCCTTCGCCTTCTTCCGGGACAACCAGATGGACGGGGTGTCCTCGCTGTCCAGCATCCCGGTGCAGAACCTGCTGATCCTCATCGTCGGCATGCCCCTGTTCGCAGCGGCCGCCGCCTGGATCCTGGCCGGCCACGAGCCCCAGGCAACCGGACACCAGCCCATCGAGTGAAATGCTGGGAAGTCAGGCTCCTGCGAGCGGAAACAGAACCCACTCACCTGAGCCGGGCCCCCCGGGGTCTGGAGGTCAGGAGCGGGTGGTGGTCCGGCCGCCGCCGGGATGGCGTGGCGTCTCGCCGCTCCCCCGGCCGGTGGCCGCCATGCCGATCAGCGCGGCCAGCGGGACGACCAGCGCGATGAAGTCCGAGGAACTCAGGCTGCCGAGCGCCACCAGGGCGGCGGACAGCCCCGCGACCAGGACCGCGATCACCACCAGTCCCCAGGAGTGCAGGAACACCCGCAGCGTGAACGGCGGCTCCGGCGAGGTCGCCTCGGGCAGGGCGGTCACGGACTTGGTGGCCCGGCGCTCGTGCATGCCCTCCCGCGCCCGGGCGATGACCGTCAGGTCGCCTGGCTGCTCGGCGATCACCAGCAGCTCGTCCGGATGGGTGGGATCCGGGGACTGCGACACCGATCCCCCGCCGACCGCCCACGACACCGACGTGGCGACGCTCGCGGTCCGCACCCGGTAACGGGCCTGCTCCCCAGCGATCACGGTCTCCGGCCCGTCGATGATCACCGGCGCCGTGGCCCGGCCGTTGGACGCCTTGGCCGTCTCGGCGGGAGCGGCGGCCGCCGCCTCGTGGCCGGCGTCCGCCGTGGCCGCGTCCGCGCCCACCACGAACTGCCGCTTGGTGAGCTGCTCGGCCAGCCGGATCTGCCGCACATGCACACTCCAGGCCATGGCCACCACCAGGCCGGCCAGCCCGGACGCCCCGAGGCCCAGGAAGATGGCGACCGCAGGGTGACTAGGGTTGGCTGCTACGGCTGCGAGCACAACACTATTCAAACATATAACCGATCTGTTTGAAACCAGCCTCTGGCTATCGAGTACAGTCACGAGTGGGCACCGCGGCACAGTCACGAGTGGGCACCGCGGCAACGTCAGCCCTGTGCCACCTCCGGCGCGGCCGGCTAGCTCAGCGCAGCCGCGTCGCCGTCCAGCCAGGCCGGCAGATAGGGTCTGCTGCTATGGCAGAGCATGCGCTGGCAGGGCGGACGATCCTCGTGCTCGGCGGGACGGGCAACCTCGGGCACGCGGTTGTCCAGCGGTTCCTGGCCGACGGCGCGGCGGTGATCGCCGGCGATGCCAAGCCGCCGGCCGATGACCGGCGGCTGCCGGGCGCCGCCTACATCACCGTCGACCTGCTGGACGAGGCCAGCGTCGCGGCCGCGCTCGCGGCCGTCACGGCACGGCCGCTGGCCGTGGTCAACCTGGTCGGCGGGTACACGCCGCCGCAGCCGGTGGCGGACCTGGACATCGACGTGCTCCGGCAGCAGCTCGAGCTGAACCTGGTGACCGCCGCGATCATCACCAAGCATGCCGCGCCGCTGCTGGCTGCCCAGGGTGGCGGCGCGATCGTGCACACCTCCAGCCGGGTCGCCACCGAGAAGGGCGAGAACGGCTTCGCCTACAGCGTGAGCAAGCTGGCCGTGGTCCGGCTGGTCGAAGCGGCCTCCGCCGAGGGGCGCGAACACGGCGTGCGGGTCAACTGCATCATGCCGAGCATCATCGACACGCCGCCCAACCGGGCCGCCATGCCCAACGCGAAGCACGAGCGCTGGCCCAAGCCAGCCGAACTGGCCGCCGTCCTGGCCTTCCTCGTCTCCGACGACGCGGCCCTGATCTCCGGCGCCGCCATCCCCGTTTACGGCCGCGCGTAAGCTATCGCGGTCCCCGCCCTTCCGCCCCAGCCCCAGGCCCGCCGCGAGCGGGGTTACCCGGCGGCCCTGAGGCGGGGTCGGCTAGGTCCAGGGCTGCGCCGCTGATCGACTGGGCGATCCGCTCGGCATCGGCGATGAGCCTGGCCGAGCGGCCGGGCCGCCTGCGGCGGCTCGGGCGGCTTGAGCAGCCGGCTGGCACCGGGCGGCCGGGACACGCCGGCGTGCCAGGCAGCGGGGTTACCGGCCAGTCCCGGCAGATACTGCGAACTACTGTCGCGGTGGGGCTGCGGGATGCTAGGCCAGTTGCTGTCGGTGGCGGTGCTTAGGGTAGTGCGGAGGGGTGCGGTGACGGAGAGCCCTGGATCGGTGAACGGGCAGGCTGGTGCGCCTGCCGATGTGGTGGGGCGGGTCGTGGGGACCGAGGACTCCACCCCGCTCCAGTTCGCCGTCGCCGTCGGCAGGGACGCTTACCTGCAGCTCGACGACATCGTGGTCACCGTCCGGCAGGTACCCGGCGTCGGGCCGGTGCTGACCAGCGGGCTCGTGACCCAGGTCCGCGCCAGGCACGAGGGAGCCAGCTTCGGCTCGGACGTGTTCCTCATCTCCGACGGGGTGCTGCCCGCGCAGGTGCAGGAGATCGCCGAGGTGAGCACGACCCGGGTGGAGCCGGAGCTGTATGTGCCGCCGCAGCCGGGCGAGGTGGTCCGCCGGGCCAGCGGCGCCGAGCGCGCCCAGGCGCTGTACTTCGACCAGATGACCGCGAAGGTGCCGGTGGGCCGGGGCCGGGACGGCGCCCCGATCTACGTGAACATGGAGTTCCTCGACGGCACCCGGGGCGCGCACGTGTCCGTCAGCGGCATCTCCGGGGTGGCGACGAAGACCAGCTTCGCACTGTTCCTGCTGCACTCGATCTTCCGGTCCGGCGCCCTGGGCAACCGCGCGGTCAACGCCAAGGCGCTGGTGTTCAGCGTGAAGGGCGAGGACCTGCTGTTCCTCGACCAGCCGAACATCCGCCTGGACGAGGAACTGCGCGCCGACTACGCCGGGCTCGGCCTGCCCGCCGAGCCGTTCGCCTCGGCGGCGTTCTACGCCCCGCCGATCCCGGACGACCAGACCGGCCGGCCGAACGTCACCGGCCGCACCAGCGGTGTCGAGGCGTTCTGGTGGACGATCGCCGAGTTCTGCGCCAACGGCCTGCTGCCGTATGTGTTCGCCGACGCCGAGGATGAGCGTAACCAGTACACGATCGTGATCCACCAGGTCGCCGCGCGGCTGCGCCGGGAGGCGGTCCGCTACGGCGAGAACGGCGCGGTGAAGCTCGACAGCGACGTGGTGACGACCTACGAGGATCTGGTCGAGGTCGTGGCTAGCCGGCTGACCGACGACCAGACCCGGACTGACTGGGCCGGCCCGGTCACCGGGATAGGGACGGTCAACGCGTTCGTCCGGCGGCTGCGGTCGTCGCTGCGGCCACTGCGGCCGATCATCCGGGCAGACCTGACCGGCACCGCGCGGCGGTCGGTCTCCACCCAGGACCAGCAGGTGACCGTGGTGGACCTGCACAACCTGCACGAACGGGCGCAGCGCTTCGTGGTCGGCGTCGTGCTGGCCGCCGAGACCGCACGCAAGGAGGACGCCGGCCCCGGCGGGCTGCTGTTCACGATGATCGACGAGCTGAACAAGTACGCCCCACGGGAGGGCAACTCGCCCATCAAAGAGGTCCTGCTCGACATCGCCGAGCGGGGCCGCTCCCTGGGCATCATCCTGATCGGGGCGCAGCAGACCGCCAGCGAGGTCGAGCGCCGGATCGTGTCCAACTCGGCCATCCGGGTCGTCGGCCGGCTCGACCCCGCCGAGGCGGGACGCCCGGAGTACGGCTTCCTGCCGCCCTCGCAGCGGGCGCGGGCGACGCTCGCCAAGCCCGGGGCCATGTTCGTCTCGCAGCCGGAGATCCCGGTGCCGCTGGCGGTGGAGTTCCCGTTCCCGGCCTGGGCGACCCGGCTGGCAGAGTGCGCGTCGCCGCCGGTCTCCCCCGTTTCCTCCGGTTCCACCGGCCCAGTAGGGCTGAGCGCGGGCGTGTTCAGCAGGCTGCCCGCGGTGGACGACGACGACATCCCGCCGTTCTGACAGGGAGTTTCATGAAGTTCCTGCACACCGCAGACTGGCACGTCGGGAAGACCCTCAAGGGCCGGGACCGGCTCGACGAGCAGCGCGCCGTGCTGGCCGAGATCGTCTCGATCGCCGAGCAGCAGCAGGTCGACGCCGTCCTGATCGCCGGGGACGTGTACGAGTCGGCGGCTCCCCCGGCGGCCGCGCAGCACCTGGTGGTCCAGACGCTGCTGCGGCTGCGCCAGGCGGGCGCCGAGGTCATCGCGATCGCCGGCAACCACGACCACGGCCCGACATTCGAGGCCTACCGGCCGTTGATGGCGGTCGCGGGCATCACCGTGGTGGGCGGGGTCCGCGCGCCGGACAAGGGCGGGGTGGTGAGCTTCCGGTCCCGCTCGGCTGGGGAAGACGTGCGGGTCGCCGTCCTGCCGTTCGTGACCCAGCGGTACGCGGTGCGCGCGGCCGAGCTCGTGACACAGACGCCGGCCGAGAACGTGCGTGCCTACGACGAGATGATCCGCCAGATCGTGGCGGCCTTGACCGGCGGCTTCAGCGAGGGGACGGTCAACCTGGTGATGTCGCACCTGACCTGCATCGGCGGTGCGTTCGGCGGCGGTGAACGCACCGCTCAGTCGATCTTCGAGTACAGCGTGCCGGCCACCATCTTCCCGGTCACGGCGCACTACGTCGCCCTCGGGCACCTGCACCGGCGGCAGTCGCTGCCCTCGCACTGCCCCGTGCACTACAGCGGTTCCCCGATCGCCGTGGACTTCGGCGAGCAGGGCAACGCCAGCGTGGTCTGCCTGGCTGAGGCGGCCCCGCAGGTCCCGGCGCGGGTCACCGACATCCCGCTCACCGCCGGGCGGCGGCTCCGGACGGTCCGCGGAACGCTGTCCGAGCTGGCGGACGCGGCACCCTCGTACGGCGAGGACTACCTGCGCGTGTGGGTGCGCGAGCCGGCCCGCGCCGGGATGCGCGACGACGTGGCCGCCATCGCGCCGAACGCGCTGGAGATCCGCATCGACCCCGAGTTCACCGCACCGTCCCGGCCTGAACGCCCTGACATAACCTCCGCGATGCGGAGCCCGCAGCAACTGTTCGCCGACTACTGCGCGGGCGAGAACGTGCACGACGAACGGGTGGCAAAGCTGTTTGCCCAGCTGCACGAAGAGGTCACCGCCGCCGGGCCTGCGGACTGAGGCGGGAGGAGCAGCGCGATGCGTCCGATCAGCCTGGACATGAACGGGTTCGCCTCGTTCCGCACGCAGACCCGGGTCGACTTCACCGACGCCGACTTCTTCGTCCTGGTCGGCCCGACCGGCTCGGGCAAGTCGACGGTCATCGACGCGATGACGTTCGCGTTGTACGGCTCGGTACCCCGCTGGGACCGCAAGGGGATGGTCTCGCTGGCCCTGGCGCCGACGACGGCGCGGGGCACGGTCAAGCTCGTCTTCGAGGCCGGGGACCAGCGCTACGTCGCCGTCCGCGAGCTGCGCCGGATGGGCAGCAAGGTCGGC
Source organism: Streptosporangiaceae bacterium (assembly GCA_036495485.1). GTDB lineage: Bacteria > Actinomycetota > Actinomycetes > Streptosporangiales > Streptosporangiaceae > PALSA-505. The sequence continues at coordinate 10,357 of DASXMU010000046.1, read as the reverse complement.
CAGCGGGCGGCCACCCTGGAGCGCATCCTGCCGCCCGGCGGCCTGGCCGAGCCGGGTGAGCCGACCGAGGTGCTGGCCAAGGACCCGGCCGGGGTGACCGAGGCGGTGACCCGGCTGCTCGGCCTGTCCTACGACGAGTTCTGCCAGTGCGTCGTGCTCCCGCAGGGCAAGTTCGCCGCGTTCCTGCACGCCCAGGCCGGCGACCGCCGGGACATCCTGCTGCGCCTGCTCGGCGCCGAGCACTTCCGGCAGATGATGGTGCTGGCCAACCAGCGGGCCAGCGCCGCCGCCCAGAGCGCGGCCACCCTGGACGAGACCCTGGCCACCCTGGCCGACGCCACCCCGGCAGCGGTCTCCGCCGCCCAGGCCACCGAGGCAGCCCTGGCCGCCCTCGGCTCCCGGGTGGCCCAGGCGCTCCCCGGGATCCAGACGGCACACCAGGAGCTGGCAACCGCCGAGCAGGACCTGGCCCGGCTGGACCGGGAGCGGGCGGCCCTGGTCTGTGTGCGTGTCCCGGCCGAGGCCGCCGCCCTCGACGCGGACCTGGCCGCCAGCCTGGCCAGCCTGGAGCAGGCCCGCGACGCCGAGAGCGCGGCCCAGGACGCCGACACCGAAGCCAGGCAAGCCCTGGCCGGGTGCCCGCAGCGGGCCCCGCTCGAACTCATCCAGCAGCGCCGCGACGAGCAGGCCCAGCGTGCGGCGCGGCTGCCATCCGCCCGCGATCACGCGGCGCAGGCAGCCGGGCTCTCCAGCCAGGCGTCCTCGGCGGTGACCGCCGCCGGGGCGGCGCTGGAGGAGCTGCGCGCCCAGCGGGACTCGGCCGCCCGTGAGGCCGACCTGGCCGGCCAGACGGTGCGGACGCTGGAAGCTGAGCACGCGGCGCTGGCGGCGGTCATAGTCCCGGCCGGAGTGGGCGAACTGGACGAGCGGGTGCGCACAGCAGGCGAGGCACTGCTGGGCGTCCGCCAGGACCTGGACACGGCGGAGGCAGCCGAGCGTGCGGCCCGCGCGGCGGTCGACGCGGCGCCCGCGATCGGACCATTGGAGCAGACGGCACGGGACCTCACCGAGCTGCGCTCTCTCGACGCTGACCTGCTTGCATGCCTGGCCAAGCGTGCGGCGGCGCGTACCGGGTCACAGGCTGCGGAGGCGGAGCTGGCCGCGGCCGCCGCGGCGCGCCGGGACCGGCAGCGTGAGCTGGATGAAGCCCGCCGCGCCCACGTCGCGGCCGACCTGCGCCCGCACCTGGTCGCGGGCGAGCCCTGCCCGGTATGCGACCAGCCGGTCGCAGCGCTCCCGGGCCCGCTGGCGGCGGCGGGCCTGAACGAGGCCGAAGCCGGCCTGGACAAGGCGATTGCTGCCGTCGATACCGCTCAGGCAGCGGTCCGGGACGCCGCCGCAACGCTGACAGCGGCAGACTCCGAGGTGGCTTCGCTGGACCGCGAGCGAACCCGGCGAATCGGTTCGGTTGACCAAGCTCTTGCGGGACCGCTGTCGCGGGCGAACCTGACGGCTGTTGCGGACCTGATCGGTCAGGAACGCGGAGGCAACCCGGCACGGGACGCTCTGACCTCCAGCGCGAGCGCAGAGGCGAATGTGGTGGCTGTGGCAACGTCGACCAAAGAGGGTCGACGTTGCCACAACCACGACATAGCTTGCGGCACTGGCGGGCGATCTGGCACGGCCGGAAGCGGGGCTGGGGCCGGGAGGGTACAGGGCGGGCGGGTTGAGGCGGCGCTGGCGCAGGTTCATGCTGTGCTGGAGGCGCGGGTGGGGCTGGAGCGGGAGCTGCGGGTGGCGGTTGCGGCGGTGAGCATGGTGCGCGATCGGGTTCGGGCGGCGCAGGAGACGCTTGCGGCGGCTGAGGGTGATACGGCAGCGGCCTGGGGCGGGGTGCGGGCGGCTCGCGATCCGCTGGTCGCGCTGGGGGCGCCATCGGCTGACGACGAGGGTGGCCGGGGGCTGGCCGCTGCCTGGGCCGGGCTTGCGGGCTGGGCCAGCGGGCAGGCTGACGCTCGGGCGGCGGACCTGGCCGAGGCGCGGCACCGGGCTCAGGAAGACGCCGGGCGGCTGGCCCTCGCTCAGGCTGGCTTCGGTGAAGCGGAGCATAACCTCGCCCGGCTCCGGGAGGAGGCGACCCGGGCCACCCGCACGCAGCAGGACGCGCAGACGCGGCTGGCTGAGCTGACCGAGCGACTGGCTGAGCTGGACCGGCTGCTGGACGGCGCACCCGATGAGGCCGAGGTGATCAGGCAACTTGCCCGGCGAGACGCGCTGGAGAAGGCGGCGGAGGAGGCAGAGGCCGCGTTGCTGAGCGCGCGGTCGGATCGTGGGCGGGCTGAACGGGTAATCGCTGGGCTGCAGCGGGCCGAGGCTATTGCGCGCGGGCAATTGTCGGCGGCGCGGGATCCGCTGGTCGCGCTTGGGGCGCCTGCCCTGGATGGCGGCAGCTTGCTGGGCGCGTGGACGGCACTGGCGGACTGGGCTCGCGTTGAGGCGGTGGACCGGGAACGGCACATCCCGGACGTGCGGGGCAGCATAGCAGCGGCGCGGTCGCAGGCGGAGCGGCTGGCGGCCGAACTTGTCGCGGAACTGGCAGCCAGCGGGGTAGACCTGCCAGCCGTTGGAGCGGAGCCGACGGCAGGCGGAACGGGACCGGCCACAGACGGAACGGAACCGACGGCTACCGGAACGGGGCCGGCCACAGACGGAACCAGACCGGCCACAGACGGAACGGAACCCGCCGCAGGCGGAATAGAACCGCCCACTGGGGGAACGGGACCGGCCACTGGCGGAACGGGGCTGGATCCGGCGGCGGTGGTGGCGGGTGCGGCGTCTGCGGTGGCCGCTGCGGCCGAACGGGCCAGGGCCACCACGACGCGTCTGGTGGAGCGGCGCGCTCAGGCGGGCGAGCTGGCCGCCCGGCGGGATGCGGCGCGGGAGAAACAGCAGGTGGCCAAGCTGCTCGGCGACCTGCTGCGGACCAACAGGTTCCCCGGGTGGCTGCTGACCGCTGCGGTGGACACCCTGGTGGAGTATGCGTCGAAGAACCTGGCCGAACTGTCCGGCGGGCAGTACGACCTCACCCACGAGGACGGGGAGTTCTACGTTATCGACCATGCGGACGCCGACTCGCGGCGTTCGGTGCGCACGCTGTCCGGCGGTGAGACCTTCCAGGCGTCGCTCGCGCTGGCGCTGGCCTTGTCCACCCAGATGTCGGCGCTGACTGCCTCCGGCGCCACCCGGCTGGACTCAATCTTCCTGGACGAGGGGTTCGGCACGCTGGATCCGGACAGCCTGGACATGGTGGCCGGCACGCTGGAGACCCTCGCGCAGGGCCAGCGGATGGTGGGCGTGATCACCCACGTGGCCGAGCTGGCCGAGCGGGTGCCGGTCCGGTTCCGGGTGTCCAGGGACACGCTGACCTCCACCGTGATCCGCGAGGGCCTGACGTGACGGCGGGCGGCGGGATGCGGTTCAGCGTCGACGGCTGGGACCCGGCCTACGGCTCCAGCGTGGAGGCGGAGGAGGACGACCTCGGGGAGTCCTCGGCCCGGGTGGAGGTGAACGTCGAGCTGCCCGCCGGGCAATGGCGGGCCATCGCTCCCGACCCGGCTCTCCCCCGGCCCGCTGCGCTGCTGTTCGTGGACGGGGTGCGCCGGATCGAGGCCCGGGTGTGGATCGAGAACAACACGCCCAGCGGGGTTCGGGACCCGGATCTGACCGCGCGGGGGCGGGAGGCGAGCGCGGCCCTGTGCGCGTCCTATGCCGCCGGGGTGGTGCGCTGCTGCGGCGGCCAGGCGCAGCTCGTCTTCGCCGAGACCCGGCGCGGCCTGTTCACCGTCGCCCCGCACGCGGCCGACATCGTGACCTGGGCCGGGGAGTACACGGCCTGCCATGTCGCGGCCCCGGCCGCTGGCAAACCGCTGTCGATGACGCTGTCCCAGGCTCTGCAGGGCCGCCTGGCCGAGGTCGAGGTGGCCGCGGCCGTCGAGGCCCGGGCGGCCGTGACCGGGCAGGACGTGCCGCCGGAAGCCGACCTGCTGGTCATCGACGGGCCGCTGCGCGGGCGCCAGCACCTGCCCCGCACCCTCGGCTACATCAAGTCGCACCGCAGCGTCTACCTGCCTCCCGAGCAGAACGCGCTGGTGAGCGAGCTCACGCCCGGTCAGCGGACCCCGGTGTTCCTGGTGGGGACCAACTGGGACCGGCACACCTGGTACCTGCGGCTGCCCGGCGCCACCGGGGCGCCCTGGGCCGGCATCGTCCGGGTGGAGTGCTCGGCCGACCTGCCGGTCCGCCAGGCGATCGGGCTGGCCGGGCTCAGCCAGGTGTGCCTGGGCCGGTTCGCGTCCACCCAGTACAAGGATGGCCGCGCCCCGCAGAACCTGTACCCGATCTCGGGCCTGGAACGTGAACTCCGGCGGCGCCTCGGCGACGCCAAGCTCCTGTACCGTGCGCTGCGCCTGTCGGCCGCGAGCTGACCTGGGGTTACTTCTTGATGAAGGTCAGGTAGGCCAGGCTGGCGAGGCCCGCGATCAGGCAGTAGATGCCGAACGGGGTCAGCGTGCGGGTGCGCAGGTAGCGGACCAGGAACCGCACGGCCAGGTAGGCGCCGACGCCGGACAGCACGCTGGCCACCAGGATCTGCCCGTGGATGCCCTTGCCCAGCGGGCCGGCCAGGTCGGGCAGCTTCAGCACCCCGGCGGCGAGGATGACCGGGGTGGCCAGCAGGAAGGCGAACCGCGCGGCATCCTCCCTGGACAGCCCGCGCCACATGCCTGCCGCCATGGTCACGCCGTCCCGGCTGATCCCGGCGAGCAGGGCCAGGATCTGGGCGGCGCCGATGAGGATCGCGGGCCGGAAGGGCAGGGTGGCCAGCCGCCGGTCGGACACCTCGACCGCCGCCTGCTCCCGCTGCCGGTCGGCCTGGGGGGCCGAGGAAGTATGCCGCCCGGCCGCGACCAGTTCGGCGTGCTCGCGCTCCCGCTCGCTGGCGGCGTCGGCGGCCAGTGACGAGCGCCGCCTGAAGCGCTCGGTGCCGATCAGGATCACACCGTTGACGGCCAGGAACGCGGCCGCGTACTTGGCCTGGGCGAACAGGACCCGGAACTCGTGCTCGAACAGCAGCCCGGCCAGGCCCACCGGAATGGTGCCCAGGATGATCATCCAGGCGAGCTTCTGGTCGACGGTGTAGATCTCGCGGTAGCGGATCGAGGTGATCAGCCCGCCGATGATCCGGATCCAGTCCTTCCAGAAGTAGATGATCAGCGCGATCGCGGTGGCGACGTGCAGCCCCACGATGAACGCCAGGTAAGGGGACTCGGTCGCGGCGACGTTCAGGTCCTTGGCCCACTGCCCACCGACCAGGGCGGGGATCAGCACGTTGTGGCCAAGGCTGGAGACGGGAAACAGCTCGGACACGCCCTGCATCAGGCCGACGACGGAGGCTTCCAGGTAGGTCAGATGCGTCACGGTGCGATCCTTCGAGGGTGATCCGGGGCGGCGAACTGGCTGCGGCGGGCCGGGCCAAGCAGCTCCCGGGCGGGCAGCGGGATGGCATACTCGGACTCGGCGATGTTCTACAGGCACTGTAGAACATTTACAGGACATGTAGATGCAATTTAGAACCAGGAGGTGCCCCGGCGTGAGCGATCACCGCCGTCAGCCGACGCACGGGGACGCGGAAGGTGCGCAGCGGCGAGCGGCCGGCGCGCTTGAGGCCGAGGTACTGGCCGTGCTGCAGGAGGCCGGCACGGCGCTGAACCCCGGCCAGGTCCGCGAACGCCTCGCCAGCCAGCAGTCCGAGCTGTCGTACAGCACGGTGGTCACGATCATGTCCCGGCTGCATGCCAAGGGCCTGCTGGCCCGCGAACGGGCCGGCCGCGCGTTCGTGTACACCGCGCTGGACGCGGCCAGCCTGGCGGCCGGCCAGATGAGCCGCGCCCTGGACGCCGACGTCGACCACCGGGCCGTGCTGAGCAGGTTCGCCTCCACTCTGTCCGGCCGCGATGCCCGCCTGCTGCGCCAGCTCCTGGACGGCGGCCACCCCCCGGCCCGGAGCTAGCGCATGCCGTCACCGTCCCGTCTGCCCCGGCTGCCCGAGCTCGCGCCGCGACCACGGTCCGTTGTCCGGTGGCCCGCACCGTCCGGAGATTTTCTTTCTTTCCTTTCAAAAAAGAAATTGACTGAAACGGGGCGGGGGCGGACGAACCCAATGGACAGCAACGACAACGGAGGGAGGTAGGAGGATCATGAGACTGCTGGTCTACCTGCCGTTGTTGCTGTCGGCGCTGGCCGCGGTTGCGGCGCGGCCACTGGCGGCCAGGATGGAGCCGCGGCAGGCGACCTGGCTGCTGACCGCGGCCACGGTGGTGCTGGCCGGGTGCAGCATGGTGGCGCTGGCCCTGCTCGCCGCTTCGGCCGCTGCCAGGATCCCGCTTCTCGCCACGATCGGGCACTACTCCCAGCCGGTGGTGCGCCGGTCCGACCCCACTCCCATCGTGGCCGGCGCGGCCGCCGCGATCCTACTGACCGTGGCCGGGCTGGCCGTGACGATCACCGTGCGGCGGCGGGCCCGCGCGCTGGCCGAGTCGTACCGGCGGGCCGCCCGGATGCAGGACGACGGGACGATCGTCGTGGTGCCAGGCCCGTCCATCGAGGCCTACGCGCTGCCCGGCTGGCCGGGGCGGATCGTGGTCTCGGGGCGGCTGCTCTCCGAACTCGACGACGGTGGCCGTGCGGCTCTGCTCGCCCACGAAGAGGCGCACCTGGCCTGCAGGCACCACCTGTTCACCAGCATCGCCCACCTGGCCGCCGCGGCCAACCCCCTGCTGCTCCCCCTCGTCCACGCCGTGGACTACACCGTGGAACGCTGGGCCGACGAGCACGCGGCCAGCGCCACCGGCAACCGCCGGCTCGTCGCCACCACCATCGCCCAGGTCGCCCTGCTCGCCACGCCCCGGCGGCGGCAGGAGGCCACGGCTGCCCTCGGCATCGCCGGCCCGGGCCCGCGCCGGATCTCGGTCGCCTGGGCCGGGCCGGTCCCCCGCCGGGTCGCCGCCCTGCTCGGCCCGCCGCCAGTGCCGCGCACCCCGCTGCTCGCTGCCTCCGCCGTGCTGCTCACCCTGGCCGGCGCATCCGCCCTGCAAGCCGCCAGGGACCTGCACTCCCTGCTGGAGCTGGCCCGCGGCATCCACTGAGCCTGGCGGCGATGATCTTCGCCGTCGCGATGACCTTCATCGATCAGACGATCATCTCGATCGACCGTCTTCCTGGTCATGGCGGGTGTCATGGCCGTGGCCGCGGTCGTCGCCTTCCTCGGGCCTGCAGGCCGGGCGGCAGCAAGAGCCGGACCAGGCCGAGGATGGCGGGGCTCAGGTCAGCCGGCAGGCCGCAGCCGCTGGATGAAGGCGCGGGCCGCGACGGCGGGGTCGTCGGCTTCGGTGATGGCGCGGACCACTACGACGCGGGTGGCACCGGCGGCGAGCACCGCGTCGAGCCGGCCGAGGCTGATGCCGCCGATCGCGAACCAGGGCCTGGCCGGCTGCCGGTGCGCGAGATGGGCAAGCAACCCGGGCGGGGCTGCGGGCCGACCCGGCTTGGTGGGTGTCACCCAGAGCGGCCCGGCGCAGAAATAGTCCACCCCGGGTTCGCTCGCGGCGGCGTCGGCCTGGGCGGGGTCGTGGGTGCTTGCGCCGATCAGCGGGCGGGGACCGAGGATACGCCGGGCGAGCGGCACGGGCAGGTCGTCCTGGCCCAGGTGGAGGACGTCGGCGCCGGCGGCGAGGGCTATGTCCGCCCGGTCGTTGACGGCTAGCAGGCGGCCATGCCGCTGGCAGGCGTCAGCGAACACCTCAAGGAGCCGGAGTTCTTCGCGCGCTTCCAGCCCCTTCTCCCGCAGTTGGACGACGTCAACGCCTGCGCCCAGCACTGCGTCGAGGAACTCGCCCAGGTCACCCCTGCCCCGTCGGCCATCTGTGCACAGGTAGAGCCGCGCGTCGGCCAGCCGCGCCCGAAGATCCGCTGGCTGATTGGTCACCACGCCATCCAACCAGCAGCAGGGCCGGGAAGCCGGCTCGGCATATGATGGCTTAGCCGGCAATTGGCCGGCCACGGGAGCCCCTGCCGGGGCTGAGAGGGAGGCGGGCAGCCTCCGACCGTTGAACCTGATCCGGGTCATGCCGGCGAAGGGAGCAGCTATGGCCGTCACCGACATCATCGTCGCGGGCGGTGGCGTGATCGGGATGGCGATCGCCTGGCGGGCCGCTGCCGCCGGGCTGGGCGTGACCGTCGTGGACCCGGAGTGCGGCGACGCCGCGTCGCTCGTCGCGGCCGGGATGCTGGCGCCGGTCTCGGAGAGCCTGTTCGGCGAGGACGCGCTGCTGCGGCTCAACCTGCTGGCCGTCGGGCGGTTTCCCACGTTCGCGGCCGAACTGGAGGAGGCGGCCGGTCACGATGTCGGCCTGCGCCGCGAGGGCACGCTGGCCGTGGCATACGACCAGAGCGACTACGCCGCACTGGCGCGGCTGACGGACTTCCGCCGGTCCCTGGGGCTGGCCACCGAAGAGCTGGACGGCCGGGCCTGCCGGAGCCTGGAGCCGTTCCTGGCACCGGATGTGCGCGGCGGGTTCATGTTCGCGGGCGACTGGTCGGTCGACAACCGCCGGTACATCGCCGCGCTGGGCCAGGCGATGCGGGACGCCGGGGTTCGGGTAGTGCGGGCACAGGTGGCGGGCTTGCGCAGCAGCGGCGGCCAGATCCGCGGCGTGCAACTGGCCGACGGGAGCGCGCTCGGCTGTGGTTTGGTCGTGGTCGCCGCCGGGCACGCCTCGGCGGCGATCGAGGGGGTGCCCGAGCCGCTGCGCAGTGCCGTCAGGCCGGTCAAGGGCCAGTTGCTGCGGCTGCGCCATCCCGCCGGGATGCCGCCGGTGCTCTCCCGCACGGTGCGCGCGACCGTTCGGGGCATGGACGTCTATCTGGTGCCGCGGGCCGATGGAGAGGTTGTCGTGGGCGCCACCTCGGAGGAGCGCGGCCCGGACCGGACGGTGACCGCGGGCGCGGTTCACGACCTGCTGCACGACGCGATGACCATGCTCCCGGTGGTCAGTGAGCTGATCCTGGCCGAGGCGTGCGCTGGGCTCCGGCCCGGGACCGCCGACAACGGGCCGATCGTGGGGGCCACCGGCCACGACGGCCTGGCCGGGCTGTTGATGGCGACCGGGCACTACCGCAACGGCATCCTGCTGTCCGGCGTGACCGCCGACGCCATCCTTGCCCAGCTCACCGGGCAGCCGCCGGCTGAGGAATGGGAACCGTTCGGGCCGCGGCGATTCATGGCGGCGGTGACGTCATGACGATGACCATCCAGGTAGCCGTGAACGGGGAGCCGCGCCAGCTCCCGCCGGGCACATCGGTGGCCGGGCTGATCGCCATGGTGACCGGCGTATCCACCGGTCTGGCAACCGCCGTCAACGGCGAGGTGGTCCCGCGTGCTTCCTGGGCCGCCACGCTGCTCGCCGATGGTGACCGCGTCGAAGTGGTCACCGCCGTGCAGGGAGGGTGACATGACGACCAGTGCGATGACAGGCAACGAAACCGCGGCCGGGCCGCAGGCACGACCGGCCGGGGGGCCGGGCGGGGCGGCCCGGCCGGCGGCGCAGCCGGGCGAGGCGGCGGCCGAACTGGCCGGGGAAGCCTGGGTGCTGGCCGGACGGACTCTGGGGTCCCGGCTCATCGTCGGGACCGGCGGGGCGCCGAGCCTGGAGGTGCTCAGGCGCGTGCTCGACGCCTCTGGTACGGCGCTGACCACGGTCGCGATGCGGCGGGCCGGGCCGTCGGGGGCGGGCTCGCTGCTCGGGACGCTCACCGCCTCGGGGGTGCGGATCCTGCCCAACACGGCGGGCTGCCACACCGCGAGCGAGGCGCTGCTGGTCGCCAGGCTCGGGCGTGAGGCGCTCGGCACCGACTGGGTGAAGCTGGAGGTGGTCGCCGACGACCGCACCTTGCTGCCCGACCCCGTGGAGCTGCTCGACGCGGCCCGGCTGCTGGTGGCCGACGGGTTCAGCGTCCTGCCCTACACCAATGACGACCCGGTTCTCGCCCGCCAGCTCGAACGGGTGGGCTGCGCCGCGGTGATGCCCCTCGGCGCCCCGATCGGATCCGGCCTCGGCGTGCGCAACCCGCACAACATCGCCATGATCGTGGAAGAGGCTGGCGTGCCGGTCATCCTCGACGCCGGGATCGGCACGGCCAGCGACGCCGCGTTCGCCATGGAGCTCGGCTGCGACGCCGTGCTGGTGGCCTCCGCCATCACCCGGGCCGCCGATCCGGAGCGCATGGCGCACGCCATGCGGCT
>DASXMU010000045.1:0-15445 GCA_036495485.1 Streptosporangiaceae bacterium | reverse complement strand
GCTGCACAAGCACCCCCGGCAGCAGGCGCCGCTGCTGCGGCCCGGCCTCGGCTTCGGCAGGGCCGCTCCCGTCACGCACACCTCGGGCGGGCTGTGGCCGATCGTGACGGGGATGATCATCGGCTTCGTCGCGCTGGTCATCGCCGTTATCGTGATGCGGCGCAGGCGCAAGGTGGCCTTCGCGTCGGCCGAGTCCGAGGAACCAGACGACGAGAACGTGCTGCTGGATGCGCTGTCGGCCGGCGCGGACGCCATGCGGAACGTGCCCGATCCGCGCGAGGCGATCATCGCCTGCTACGCGGCGATGGAACAGCAGTTGGCTCGCGCCGGAGCCAAACCGTCCGCGGCGGACACCCCGGCCGAGATTCTGGACCGGGCGGTGGCGGGCGGGCTGGTCCGCTCGACCGCCGCGAGCGAGCTGACCGGGCTGTTCCGGGAGGCTCGCTACGGCCGACGGGCCATGGCGGAGTCGGAACGCGCGGCCGCGCAGGGCGCGCTCGCCCGGCTCAGGTCCGACCTGGCCACCGCGCAGGCCGAGGCCCCGGCCGAAGCCGGAGCCGGCACCGCCGCCGGGGCCGCACAGTGAACCGTCAGCTGGACCCCGAGGCGATCGACGGGCAGCGCCGCCGGGGCCGCACAGGAAACCGCGCGGTGAACCGCCAGCAGGACGTCGCGGCGATCGACGGGCAGCGCCGCCGGACGTGGCGGGGCATCATGACGGCCCTCGCGGTGGCGGCCGCGGGCGGCCTGGCCGCCGCTTACGTCACCGCGGGACCGGCCGGGATCGTGATCGGCGGCACCGTGATCGCCATGCTCGCGATCCTCGCGGCGCGGGCCGCCGTCCCGCGCGCCGAAGGGCGGCCCCGCATCGCCTGGCGGGACCGCTCCCAGGAACCCGACGCCAGCCGGTCGGACTTCCCCGGCTACCGGAAGATCTGCGCCGATCTCGGCTGGTCCGAGCTGTCCAGGCGGCATTACGATCACGGTGTCCGCCCGCTGCTTGCCAGGCTGGTCGCCGCCCGGTTGGCTGAGCGGTACGGGGTGGACGCCGCGGCCAGGCCGGAGCAGGCTAAGGCGCTCATCGGCGAGGACTTGTGGCCGCTCACCGATCCGTCGGCACCGCCCTCGCAGGATAGTGATGCCCCCGGCGTGAGCCTGGCTACCGTGGCCCGCGTCATCACCAGGCTGGAGGAGCTGTGAGCAGCAGGCTGGAGGAGCTGTGAGCAGCGGGCAGGACGGCACCGCGGCGCAGTGCGCCCGGATCATGGCCGAGGTGGAGCGGGTCATCGTGGGCAAGCGGGAGCCGGTCACGATGGTGCTGCTCGGCATCCTGGCCGGCGGCCACATCCTGATCGAGGACCTGCCGGGGCTGGGCAAGACGCTGCTCGCGCGGATGTTCGCGGCGACGCTCGGGCTGGAATTCACTCGCGTCCAGTTCACGCCGGACATGCTGCCAGCCGACCTGACCGGCGCTCCGGTGCTCAATCCCCGCACCGGAGAACTCGCCTTCCGGCCCGGGCCGTTGTTCACCAACCTGCTGCTCGCCGACGAGATCAACCGCACCCCGCCGAAGACCCAGGCCGCGCTGCTGGAGGCGATGGGCGAGGGCCAGGTCAGCGTGGACGGCGAGACCCACGTGCTGGCCGCGCCGTTCGTCGTGCTGGCCACCGACAACCCGATCGAGTACGAGGGCACCTACCCGCTGCCCGAAGCCCAGCTGGACAGGTTCATCGCCCGGGTCAGGCTCGGCTACCTGGACCACGACGGCGAGGCCGAGATGATACGGCGGCGGCTGGAACGCGGGTCCGCCCCGCCGCAGCCGCGCCAGGTCATCGACGCGACCGGGCTGCTGGCCATGCGCGAGTCGCTGGAGCTGGTGCACGTCGCCGCCGATGTGCTCGGCTACGTGGTAGAGCTGGTCACGGCGACCAGGAACCATCCGCAGGTGATGGTCGGCGCCAGCCCGCGCGGGACGCTCGCCATCGTGCAGCTGGCCCGGGGGCACGCGGTGCTCGAGGGGCGCGAGTTCGTCGCGCCGGAGGACATCAAGGCGGTCGCGGTGGCCGCGCTCGCGCACCGGCTCGTGCTCCGCCCGGAGATGTGGGTCAGGCAGGTGACCGGCGAGGACATCGTGACGGAAATTCTCGGCCAGCTGCCCGTGCCGCGGGCGCAGGCGGCGGTAGGCGGGCCAGGGGGGCCAGGGCCTTGAGGTGCCCGGCTCGCTGGCGCCCTGGCCGCGGCTTCCTGCGCCGGTCCACCGTCGCGCTGCTGGCCCTGGCGATCGCGCTGATCAGCGAGCACGCGGTGCTGATGCTGCTGGCGGCCCCGCTGCTGGCCGGGCTCGCCGTCGCCCCGCGCGGCCGCCGGCCCGAGATCGCGGAGATCACGATCGTGGCGTCGCCCGAGCGCTGCTTCGAGGGCGAGGAGATCGAGCTGATCGTCACCGCGGCACCCGGCGACGTGATGGACGAGATCTCGGTCCGGCTGGACCTGCCGGAGCGGCTGCGGCTGGTGTCGGGCCGCCGCACGCAGACCGTGATGCACGCCGATCACGCCGAGGCGCGGTGGACGGCGCGCCCTGACCTCTGGGGCCGGCAGGCGCTCGGAACGGTCCGCATCAGGCTCCGCAGCCTCGGCGGCGTGTGGTCGGCCACGATCAGGCTGCCGGCCGGCTCGGTCGATGTCTACCCGCGGCCGCGCAGCGCGCGGGCCAGGCTGGTGCCGCCCGACCTGCTGCGCCGCATCGGCGAGCACACCGGCCGGGCCGCGGGCGAGGGCATCGAGTTCGCCGGCGTCCGGCCGTACCTGCCGGGCGACAAGCTCCGCGACCTGAACTGGGCGGCCACCACCCGCCGCGGCGAACTGCACGTCAACCAGCGGACCGCGCAGCGGGCCGCCGACCTGGTCGTCATGGTCGACTCGTTCTCCGAGATCGGGCCGCCCGGCGACAGCACGGTCGACACGGCCGTGCACGGTGCCGCCGCGCTCGCCACCGCCTACCTGCGTACCGGCGACCGGGTCGGCGTGGTGACGCTCGGCGGCATGCTCCGCTGGCTCGGCCCCGCTCCCGGCGAGCGGCAGTTCTACCGGATCGCCGAGATGGTCCTCGAGCTGCGCTACGAGAGCGCGATCATGCCCGACCTGAACCGGATCCCGCGCACCGCGCTGCCGCCGGGCGCGCTGGTCGTGCTGTTCTCTCCGCTGCTCGACCCGCGCGTGCTGAGCGTGGTCTCCGACCTGCGGGCGCGCGGCTTCCCGCTGGTGGTGGTGGACGTGCTGCGTCAGGAGCCGGAGCCTCCCGACCGCTCCAAGACGAGCGAGCTGGGACTGCGGCTGTGGCGGCTCGACCGCGACATGCTGCGGGCGGGCCTGACGAGCTCGGGCATCCCGGTGGTCACCTGGGGCGAGGACGAGGAACTCGACACCGTGATGGCGCCGGTCAGGCGCATCCCGGTCGCGGCCGGGCGGCGGCGATGATGCGGATCAGGCAGCGGCTGGCCGCGCTGTGGCTCCGCATCGGAGTGCCGCGTGAGGTCGTCATCCTGCGCGTCGTGATGGCCATCATCGGCCGGGTGATGGTAGGCATCCCGATCGGCTCCGAGCCCGCCTGGGCGCTGACCGTGTCCGACATCGGGCTGGTCGCGGTGCTAGCCGCCGCGCTGGCGCCGCGGGAGGTGTCGGGCGGCTTGGGGGCGCTGGCCGCGATGGCCGCGGTCATCGAGTGCGCGTCGGCGAAGCTCGGGATGGCCGCGCTGGCAGGCGAGGGCCTGCTCTTGCTCGTCTACTTGCTGCTGCTGGACGCGCCCGGCCGGCCGGCCGGGGCCGACCTGCGGCGGTGGCTGTTGCGGCTGACGCCAGCCGCGCTGGCTGGCCTGGCGGCGGCCGGCGTGCTGCTGCTGGCGCTGTCCGCGGCGGCCACGGCGTCACCGTGGGTCGCGCTGGCCGGGCTGGCGGCCGCGGTGGCCGCCTACCTGATCGTGCTGCCGCTGCGCCCGGGGCCGCGGCGGCAGCGGCGCTGAATCACCCGGCGTCGGGCAGCCCGGTGAGCGCTTCGATGAGCACGTCTTCCGGCAGCTCAAGGTCGGTCACCTCACCCGCCTGATAGCTCGCGTAGGCGCTCAGATCCAGCAGGCCGTGGCCGCACAGCGCGGTCAGGATGACCTTCTGTTCGCCGGTCTCCTTGCAGCGCAGCGCCTCCTCGATACAGGCGGCGAGCGCGTGCGTCGGCTCCGGCGCGGGCACGATGCCCTCGGTCCTGGCAAACCTGAGGCCGGCCGCGAAGCATTCGGACTGCGGCTTGGCCACCGCCTCGATCAGGCCGAGTTCGTAGATGTGCGACAGCAGCGGGGACATGCCGTGGTACCGCAGCCCGCCGGCGTGGATCGGGTCCGGCACGAAGCCGTGGCCCAGCGTGTGCATCTTGAGCAGCGGGGTGAGCCCCGCCGTGTCACCGAAGTCGTAGGCGTACACGCCCCTGGTCAGCGACGGGCAGGCGGCGGGCTCGACCGCGCGGATCACCGGGTTCATCCGGCCGGCCAGCTTCTCGCGCAGGAACGGGAACGTCAGCCCGGCGAAGTTGGAGCCGCCGCCGGTGCAGCCGACGATCAGGTCGGGCGCGTCGCCGGCCTGCGCCATCTGCTTGAGCGCCTCGTCGCCGATGACCGTCTGGTGCATGAGCACGTGATTGAGCACGCTGCCGAGCGCGTACCTGGCCGCGCCGTCGGCCGCCGCCATCTCCACCGCCTCGCTGATGGCGATGCCCAGGCTGCCGGTCGAGTCGGGGGTTTCGGCCAGCACCGCGCGACCCGACGCGGTGAGCGGCGACGGGCTGGGGTGCACGGTCGCGCCGTAGGTCTCCATCAGCATCTTGCGGTACGGCTTCTGGTCGTAGGAGGCGCGTACCATCCACACCTCGAGGTCAAGCCCGTACTGCGCGCAGGCGAACGCGAGCGCGCTGCCCCACTGGCCCGCGCCGGTCTCGGTGGTGATCCGCCGCACGCCTTCGGCGGCGTTGTAGTACGCCTGCGGCACCGCGGTGTTGGGCTTGTGCGATCCGGCCGGGCTGCCGCCCTCGTACTTGTAGTAGATCCGCGCGGGCGTGCCCAGGTCACGCTCCAGCCTGCGGGCCCGGAACAGCGGCGTCGGCCGCCACAGCCGGTAGACGTCCTGCACGTCGACCGGGATGTCGATGTAGGAGTCCCCGGACACTTCCTGCGCGATCAGCGCGGCGGGGAACAGCGGCGCGAGGTCGTCAGGGCCGACCGGCTGGCCGGTGCCCGGATGCAGCGGCGGCGGGGGCGGGGCCGGCAGGTCCGGCACGATGTTGTACCACCGCGCGGGCAGATCGGACTCGTCGAGCGTGTACTTGACCTGGCGATCCATGGCTGCCTCCGGCGGGCTAAAGGGAGAACAGGTCAGGGCAGCCGGACGACCGCGCGGGCCCGGGTGAGCACCTTGGCGTCACCGGAGCGCGCGGTGAGGGCCAGCGCCACCCGGTTGTCGTCGAGCTTCTCCTCGACGGTGCCGCTGACCTCGATCGTCGCGCCCTGGTCGTCGTCGGGCACGACGACCGGCGCGGAGAACCTGACGCCAAACTCCAGCACCACGGCCGAGTGGCCCGCCCAGTCGGTGACGAACCGGCCGGCCTGCGCCATGCTGAACAAGCCGTGCGCGATCACGTTCGGCAGGCCCACCGAGCGGGCGATCCGCTCGTTCCAGTGGATGACGTTGAAGTCGCCGGATGCGCCGCAGTACTTGACCAGGCTGAGCCGGCTGACCGGGTAGGTCACGGCCGCGATCTCGGTGCCCTTGTCCACGCCCGCGTACGTCACGCTCATGCTGACCCGCCTCCGCCGCGCTCCACCAGCGTCGAGTGGGCGGTGCACACGTGCTCGCCGCCCACGGTCTGGATGTCGGTGCTGGTCGTGAGCATCGTGAGGTCCCTGACCTGCCTGATGCTGGCGATCGTGGACGTCGCGGTGAGCACGTCGCCGGCCCGGATCGGCCGGGTGTACTCGAACCGCTGCTCGCCGTGCACCACCATGGCGTAGTTGAGCCCGAGCCCGGGGTCGGCGATGACCCGCCCGCTGCTCGCCATGCTGATCACGATGGCGAACGTCGGCGGCGCGATCACGTCGGGATGGCCGGCCGCGCGGGCCGCATCGCGGTCGCGGTACAGCGGGCTCTGGTCACCGATCGCGTCGGCGAACTCCGCGATCTTGACCCGGCTGACCTCGTACGGCGCGCCGGCCCCGAAGCTCCGCCCCACGTAGTCCTGGTTGACCGCCATCGCGGCCCGCCCGCTTAGCGAGTCTCGCGGTGCGGCCGGTGGCAGCGGCAGTTGGGGCAGTACTTCTTCAGCTCCATCCGGTCCGGGTCGTTACGCCGGTTCTTCCGGGTGATGTAGTTGCGGTGCTTGCACTCCTGGCAGGCCAGCGTGATCTTAGGCCTGACGTCAGTAGCAGCCACGTGGAGTGCCCTCATCCAATAGACAACAAACCAGCAGAACGGTCTGCGGGGGCGAAGCCCCCGCATCGGGGGGTCCGGGGGGTCGCCCCCCCGGGTAAGAATCAAAGTGCGGCGAAGGTGGCCGAAGGCCACCAAGCAGCACTCTCGTAGCGGAGGCCGGACTTGAACCGGCGACACAGCGATTATGAGCCGCTTGCTCTGCCTGTCTGAGCTACTCCGCCGCCTGAGTCCCGTGCTCGCCGGTCAGGCACGTTGCACCGGGACCCCCCTAGCTTAGCCGAACTGGGACACCAGTCGGGATCACCTGGCACCGAGCCCCAGCAGGAGGCCGTCGCCGGCCACGGCGGGGGAGGTTGTCAGGAACAGCAGCGTGCCGTCCGCCGGTGCGCGCACCTCTTCCTGGACCTGCGCCCCGTCGATGCTGCTCATCGTGCCGAGCAGCTGTCCTTCACTAACATGCGAGCCGACCTCGGCGCGCGGCTCCCACCATCCTGCCTTGGCGCAGCGCAGCCAGAGGAACCGGCCGAAGAAGGCTGGCGGCCGGTCGTCCTCCCAGAACGCGTTGCCGCGGGCCATGCCCAGCAGGTCGAGCACCCGGTACAGCCCGCGCACGTGCAGTTCGACCGCCGCGTCCTCCATCAGGCCGCAGCCGCCGGCCTCGGCGATCACCGCGGGCACCCCGATCGCCGCGGCGGCCGAGCTCGTCGTGCCGCTCACCGCCTGGCCCGGGCCGGGCTCTTGCCTGATCACGTAGCGCAGGCCGTAGCCGACCGCGAGCTCGCGCGCCCTGGCACCGGCTGGGCCGGTGTCGTAGAGCGCGAACGGTTCCAGCGCTTCGGGCAGGTCACCGGCGTGCGCGTCGACCAGCGCATCCGAACCGGTGATGAGCTGGGTGAACGCCGCATGCGCGAGGCGCTGCGCGAGAGTCCCGCCGTCATCACCGGGAAAGCAGCGGTTCAGGTTCTTGCCGTCCTCGGGAACGTTGAACGGCGACCTCGCCCAGAACGCCGGGAGGTTCAGCACCGGGACGGCCAGCACCCGGCCGCGCAGGTGGGCCGGGTCCAGCTCCCGGGTCCACCGGCGCACCGCGGCCATCGGCGCGTACTCGCATCCGTGCACCCCGGCGATCACGGTGAGCCTGGGCCCGTCGAAGGCACCGGTGATCTCCACGGCCGGCACGTCGAGCCCGGCCAGATCCAGCGTCCGGTGGATCACCGTGGGTGGCATGGCGCTCCCTTCCCCGGCACCCCAAAGGTCCGGTCCGCTCCCTGCTGCGGCACCTGCCGGTAACCCGCCCTCAGCTGGGAAAGGTCCGCACCGCGACCACTGCGCGGGCATGCCACGCCCAACGCCAGTTACCCAAACAGGTGATTTCTGCTATTTACAACGGTGCAGGTCAGCAGCCAGACTTGTCCAGGACAAAGGTGTGCCTATTTCGCGGCCGGCTCGTCCCCAGCCGCCCGACGCAAAGGGAGATCCCATGGCGCACCGGACGCCGCTGCGGGCTTTCACCGGAACCGCAGCCGCCGGCGTGATCGCCTTGCTGGCCAGTGCATGCTCATCAGGCAACCCGTCGACCCCGGGTTCGGGCCCGGGCGGCTCGCCCGTTCACGGCGGCAACCTGGTCATCGCCAGGACGGCCGACTCCCAGTCGATGAACAACACCACGGTCTTCGACAATGAATCGATCTGGGTCTTCGAGCAGATCATGCAGCCGCTCTACACGGTGACGCCGAACGGCAAGGGCGTGATGCCCTGGCTGGCCACCGGCTACACGATCTCCCCCAGCAAGCTCAGCTACACCTTCACCCTGCGCAAGGGCGTGCGGTTCTCCACCGGCAAACCCATGACCTCGGCCGATGTGAAGTTCTCCCTGGATCAGGCCCGCGCGGCCAGCAAGGGCTGGGGCTACATCGACACAGCCATCAAGTCGGTGGCGGCGCCCACCCCATCGACCGTCGTGGTCAACCTCAAGTACCCGTGGGCGCCGCTGCTCGCCGACCTCTCGCTGTTCGCCAACGGCATCGTGCCGGACAACTACAGCGGCCAGACAGCGACCCAGTTCTACAACCACCCGGTGGGCACCGGCCCGTTCAAGTGGGACTACTGGACCAAGGGCCAGGCGCTCAAACTGGTCAGGAACCCCCACTACTGGCAGCCGGGCAAGCCGTACCTCAACAGCGTGACCTGGACCGACGTGCCCGACGACAACACCAGAGAGCTGCAGCTCAAGGGCGGCCAGGCACAGGTCGACGAGTTCCCGGCCTGGTCGACGGTCAGCACGCTGAAGAGCACCCCCGGCGTCGCCATGAACCTGTTCAACTCGACGCGGACCGACTACCTGACCTTCAACGAACTGGTCAAGCCGTTCAACGACGTGCACGTCCGGCGGGCCATCTCGCTGGCCATCAACCGCAAGGCGCTGGTGCAGGCGGTGCTGTTCGGCAACGGCGCCCCGGCGAACTCGCTGTTCCCGCCGCAGGTGCCCTACTACCAGAAGGCCACCCCCGGCTTCCAGTACGACCTGGCCGCGGCCAAACAGCAGATGGCCGCCTCCAGCGTCCCGCACGGCTTCACCACGACGCTGCTGGTGCCGTCCGGCAACTCCGACTACGTGACGATCTCCCAGATCCTGCAGTCGGAGCTCAAGCCGCTCGGCATCACGCTGAAGATCCAGCAGCTCGACCCGAACACGGCCAACACCAACTTCCAGACGCTGCACTACGACCTGACGTTCTCGTACTGGACGATGGACATCCCCGACCCGGACGAGCTGGTCACCTTCGGCGTGGACCCGACCGCGGGCTCCCGGTCGTTCTTCACCGCCTACAACAACCCCACCGTGGTCTCCGACGCGAAGAAGGCCGAGCAGATCCTGACCCCGTCGGCCCGGCAGTCGCTCTACAACCAGATCCAGGATCTGTCGGCGGGCGACGCGTTCATGGCCTTCCTCTACTACTCCCCCTACGCCTACGCCACCTCGTCCAGCGTGCACGGCTTCTACGTGACACCGCTGGGGAACTACCACCTGGAGAACGTCTGGCTGAGCAAGTGATCCCGGCCGGCTCGCGAGGAAGGTGACTCTCCGGTGGCCCGGATGTCGTTCGTGATCCACCGGCTGCTGCTGCTCATCCCGGTCGCGGTCGGGGTCACGATCATCGTGTTCTTCATGATCCACCTGATCCCCGGCGACCCGGCCAGGACGATCCTCGGGATCCACGCCACCGCGCCTGCCATCGCCGAACTCCACCGGGAGTGGGGGCTGAACCGGCCGCTGGCCGCCCAGTACTGGCTGTTCCTGAACCGGCTCTTCCACGGCAACCTCGGGCAGAGCCTGTTCTACCAGGTCCCGGCCCGTACGCTGATCTTCGGCCGGCTGCCGGTCACGCTCTGGCTGATCATCTACTCGGTCGTGCTGGCGATCGTGATCAGCGTGCCGCTCGCGATGGTCGCGGCCAGCCGCAAGGACGGCGCCCGTGACCAGGCCGTCCGGGCGATCCCGCTGGTGGGCCTGGGCATGCCGCAGTTCCTCACCGGCATCGTGCTGATCTACCTGTTCGCGCTGCGGGTGCACGCGTTCCCGGTCGGTGGCTACGGCAGCGGCATCGGCGGCCACCTGCGGTCGATGTTCCTGCCCAGCCTGACGGTGGCGATCGGCCTGGCCCCGGTGATCATCCGCAGCCTGCGGGTCAGCATGATCGAGGTACTCGGCTCGGACTACATCACCACCGCCAGGGCCAAGGGGGTGCGCGGCGGGCGGCTGCTCGCCCGGCACGTGCTGCGCAACGCGGTCATCCCCGCGGTCACCGTGCTCGGCATCAACATCGGCTTCCTGATCGGCGGCACGCTGATCGTGGAGAACGTGTTCGCGATCCCGGGGATCGGGCAGCTCATGATCCAGTCCATCTTCGCCCGCGACTTCCCGGTGGTGCAGGGCGTCACCCTGGTCTTCGGTGTCATCGTCGTCGTGGTCAACCTGCTCACCGACGTGGCCTACACGCTGCTCGACCCGAGAGTGCGGTTCGGCCGGTGACCGCGCTCACGGGCACCGGCCTCCCGGTCGAACTGCCCCGCGCGCGCAGCGGGCGCTGGTACCGCCAGCCCGCCCTGGTGGCCGGCCTGATGGTCACCGGGGCCATCGTGGCGATGGCCATCGCCGCGCCGCTGCTGGCCTCCGACAACCCGACCGCCCAGAACCTCGGGGCCACGCTGCAGGGGCCGGGCGCGCACCATCTGCTCGGCACCGACCAGCTCGGCCGCGACACCTGGTCCCGGCTGCTGTACGGCGCGCGGGTCGACCTGCGGGTCGCCTTCATCGCCGTACTGTTCCCGTTCTGCATCGGCACGTTCCTCGGCAGCCTGGCCGGGTACTTCGGCGGCTGGGTCGACATGGTGCTCATGCGGCTGGTCGACATCGTGGTCGCCTTCCCCTTCTACGTGCTGGTCATCGCCCTGGTGTTCGTGCTCGGCCCCGGTGAGCGGTCCATCTACATCGCGATCGCGATCATCGGCTGGGTGTCCTACGCCCGGATCATCCGCGGCCAGATCCTGGTGGCCAAGCGGCAGGAGTACGTGCTGGCCGCCCAGTCGGGCGGCCTGCCCACCTACCGCATCATCGCCCGCCACCTGCTGCCGAACGTGATCAGCCAGGCCATCGTCTACGCACTGTCGGTGGACATGATCCAGGACATCCTGGCCATCGTGACGCTCGGCTACCTTGGCCTGGGCATCCCGCCGCCGACCGCGGACTGGGGGTCGATGATCGCCGCGGGCCAGAGCTTCATCACCACGCGCTGGGAGCTGTCCATGATCCCCGGAATCGCCGTCGTGATCACCGGGTTTGGGCTGTCGCTCATCGGGGACGGCCTCGCCGACCTGCTGCGGCGGGGGGAGTCATGAACGCGGCGCTGCTGGAGGTGCGTGACCTCCAGGTGCGGATCGCCACCCGGCGGGGCGTGGTCCGCGCGGTGGACGGCGTGTCCTTCGACGTGCCGCGGGGCGCGGCGCTCGGCCTGGTCGGTGAGTCAGGCTCGGGCAAGACCATGACGCTGCGGGCCGTACTCGGCCTGCTGCCGCCGGAGGCCAGGATCACCGCCGGGCAGGTCATCTTCGACGGTCAGGACCTGGTGCCGCTATCCGACGCACAGCTCAGCAGGGTCCGCGGCAGCCGGGTGTCGATGATCTTCCAGGAGCCGATGAGCGCGCTGAACCCGGTCATGCGGGTTGGAGCGCAGATCGCCGAGGGCCCGGTGGTGCATCTCGGCTACAGCCGGGCGCGGGCGGCCGAGCGGGCGCTGGAGCTGATGCGCCGGGTGGGCATTCCCGACCCGGAGCGGCGGTTGCGCGCGTATCCGCACGAGTTCTCCGGCGGCATGCGGCAGCGGGTGATGATCGCGATCGCGCTGTCCTGCGACCCCGAGCTCATCCTGTGCGACGAGCCGACCACCGCCCTGGACGTGACCATCCAGGACCAGATCCTGCGGCTGCTGGCCAGGCTGTGCGGCGAGTCGGGGGTGAGCCTGGTCTTCGTCACCCACGACCTGCCGGTGGTGGCGCAGATCTGCGACCGCCTGGCCGTGATGTATGGCGGGCAGCTGGTGGAGCGCGGCGAGGCCAGCGAACTGCTGGCGGCGCCCCGTCACCCGTACACGCTGGGCCTGGTCAGGTCCGCCCCCGACTTCGACGAGGTGCGGGAGTCCCTGGTGCCGATCCCCGGCTCGCCACCCAGCCTGATCACCCCGCCGCCGGGCTGCCGGTTCCACCCTCGCTGCGCCTTCGCCGAGGAGGATTGCCAGGTGACCGAGCCACCGCTCCACCTGCTGCCGGGTGGCCGGGCAACCGCGTGCCTGCACGACGAGCGCTGCCTGCAGGCGGCACCATGACCGGGAAACTCCCGCCCCCAACCCGGTCAACGCCACATCGACCGGGTCTGGACCCCGGCGGTGTCACATCGACCGGGTGGGACTGGCTGGCGGAGGTGGCAGCACCATGACCGCCGGCCCCAGCCCTGACGCCCCGGATGCCCCGGACGCCCCGGACGCCCCGGACGCCCCGCTGCTGACCGCCAGGGGTATATCGGTTGCCTTCCGCACCGGTGGTTCGCTGACGGCCACCCTGACCCGCCGCGGCGACCGCCTGCTGCACGCGGTGGACGGCGTCGACCTGGAGCTGCACCGCGGCGAGGCGGTCGGCCTGGTCGGCGAGTCGGGGTCGGGCAAGTCCACGCTGGCCAGGGCGCTGGCCGGGCTGCTGCCCATCGACCAGGGCGAGATCTCGCTGGCCGGGCGGCGGCTGCCGGCCAGGCGCGCGCGCGCCGACCACCGCCGGATCCAGATGGTCTTCCAGGACCCGTACTCCTCGCTGAACCCCAGGATGACCGTGGGCGGCATGCTCGGCGAGCTGCTCCGGGTGCACGGCGTGGTGCCCAGGAACGAGGTGGAGCAGACTAGCGGCAACCTGCTCACCATGGTGGGGCTCGACCCTGGTGCGCTGACCGCCTACCCGCGCCAGTTCTCCGGCGGCCAGCGGCAGCGGGTGGCCATCGCCCGGGCGCTCGCCCTGCGGCCCGACATCCTCATCGCCGATGAGCCGGTGTCCTCGCTCGACGTCAGCGTGCAGGCGACCATCCTCAACCTGCTGCGCGACCTGCGCGCGGAGCTGGATCTCACGCTGCTGCTGATCGCGCACAACCTGGCCGTGGTCCGGCACCTGTGCGACCGGGTCGCGGTCATGTACCTGGGCCGGATCATCGAGGTCGCGCAGACCGAGACGCTGCTGCGAACCCCGCGCCACCCGTACACCCGGGCCCTGATCAGCGCGATTCCGCGGCTCAGCGCGGCCACCGCCGGCACCGCCGCGGCCACCTCAGGGCCCGCCCTGGCCGGGGATCCGCCGAGCCCGCTCAGGCTGCCGTCCGGCTGCAGGTTCCGCACCCGCTGCCCGCTGGCGCAGCCCGTGTGCGAGCGGGAGGATCCGGCGCTTACCCTCTCGCCGGACCACCCCGGCCACAGCGTCGCCTGCCACTTCGCGTTCACGCCGCCCCCCGGCAGCCATGACCATTGCGCTAAGTTTGGGCGGTTTGAGCTTGATGACGTTCGGCCGGAACTGGAGAGAGGGCAGCCATGAAGGTCTTCGTGTCGAGCGATATGGAGGGCACGGCAGGCGTCGTCGACTGGGAGCAGTGCGTCGGCGACGGGCCCCAGGCGGCCGCGGGCAGGCTGCTGCTGCTCGATGAGGTCAATGCGGCCATCGAGGGCGCGATCGCCGGGGGCGCCACCGAGATCGTGGTCAACGACTCGCACTCGCACATGCGCAACCTGCCGCCGCAGGCCCTGGCCGGGACCGCGTCCTACATCTCGGGCAGCCACAAGCCGCTCTACATGATGCAGGGCCTGGACGACAGCTTCGGCGCGGTCCTGTTCGTCTCCTACCACGGCTCCATCGGCGCCCCGGCCGGGCTGTCCCACACCTACAACCCGCGCGCCGTCGCCGAGGTCAGGCTCAACGGTGTCGTGACCGGCGAGGCCGGCATCAACGCGCTGGCCGCCGCCCACTACGGCGTGCCCGTTGTGCTGGTGACCGGGGACAGATGCGCCTGTGAGGAGACCGCGGCTCTGCTGCCCGGCATCCACATGGCGGTCGTGAAGGAGCCGGTCAGCCGCCTGGCCGCGCACAGCCTGCACCCCACCAGGGCCTGCGCGCTGATCCGCGAGGTAGCCGGGAAGGCCGTGGCCACCGCCATGGCGGCTGAGCCGCCGCCGCTGGGCCCCGAGGCCACGCTGGAGATCTCCGTCAGGACCACCGACATCGCCGAGGCGGCCACCTGGGTGCGCGGCGTGCAGCGGGCCGGCGACCGGCAACTGGTCATCACCGGCAGCGACCTGCTGTCGGTGTACCGCTCGTTCTGCTCGGCCATCCTGCTCACCCGCACGATCGCGGAGGCGGTGTGACCGCACAGCAGCGGGCCGCTCGCCTGGTCGACATCGCCGCTGCCGCCGGTGTGCACCATTCGACGGTGTCCCGGGTGCTCAACGGCGATCCGGCCCAGTCGGTCAGGCCGGAGACCTACGAGCGGATCATGCGGGCGGCCCGGCAGGTGGGGTACCGGCCCAACGCGCTCGCCCGCGCGCTCAAGCGGTCGCGGACCGGGGCGATCGTCTTCGTCATCCCCATGCTGCGCAACCCGATCTGGGCCAGCGTCCAGCGGGGCGCGCTGCAGCGCGCCGCCGAGCGGGGCTACTTCGTCATGATGATCGAGGAGCCGACCGAGGACCCGCGGCCGCCGGCCCACTACCGCTACCTGATCGACGAGATGCGCGCCGACGGCCTGCTGCTGGCCACCGCGGAGCGGATGCCCGAGCACACCAGGGATGAGCTCGGTGTGCCGCACGTCTACGTCAACCGCCGCGGCCCGCGGCCCGGCCACAACGTCGTCATGGACGAGGCCGGCGCGGTGCGGCTGTTCCTCGACCACGTGGCCGGGCTGGGCCACCGGCACGTCGCGCTGATCGACTGCTCACCGATCTGGGACACGGTGTACCGGCGGACGCTGGCCGCCCGGCGGCTGAGCACCGCGCGGGGTATCACGCTGACCGTCCGGCACACGCTGACCTCGGAGGAGGGCGGCTGGGAGGCCACCACCAGGCTGCTGCGCGGCGACAGCATGCCCACCGCATGCGGCGTTGGCAACCTGAACCAGGTCTTCGGCGTCCTGGGAGCGTTGCGGGAGGCCGGCGTCCGGGTCCCGGCGGAGATGTCGGTGGTGAGCTTCGACGAGGACGCCTGCCTCGCCTATCTCGACATCCCGGTGACCAGCATCCGGATGCCGCTCGCCGAGCTCGGCAGCGCCGCCGTGGACGCGCTCATCGCCAGGATCGAGCGCACCCCCGCCACCGACGTGATGATCCGCGAGCCGATGACGCTGGTGCCGCGCGCCTCGGTGGCTGCTGCCCCGGCGGTCCGGGCCGCACGCTGAGAT